>JAFWZX010000028.1 GCA_017517275.1 Clostridia bacterium | reverse complement strand
TTCATATTTGATTTGTTCATTCATGTTAAGTTCTACCTTTCTGATAAAAATCGCCTCCATCTATATAGATGGAAGTATGATATCACAGTTGGGACATTTTCCCTTGTGGTTTAGTAGGACATTATCATAAATGGCTTACAAGCAGTGAAAAATCTTTCAAAGAAACGTTGCACTTACGAAGAATATTATTATAATATACGTATACGCAAAGAATGTGATAGCACAATGAAAGATTTTTTTAAAGAAAGATAAATAGGCAAATGTCCATCGAAGAGTATCTTAAGGAAGTATATATAAGAGCTTGTGCAGTCGCGTCAAAAAGAATAATATACAAAAGGAGTTAATATATGAAACTTGTTTTGCTTACTGCTCTGGGTGTAGGTGGAGCTACTTTAATAGGTGCAGTAATTGGTTTTGTTTTAAAAAAAATAAGTCATAAATTCAGTGATATTGTGCTGTCCTTTGCAGCCGGAGTGATGCTTGCAGCAGCCGTCATAGGTCTTATTATGCCGGCTTTAGAAATAGGCGGTAAATTATCTTTGCTAATTTGTGTTGTGGGTGTTTTCTGCGGTGCAATATGCATAAATGTTGCAGACAAAGCTGTCCCGCATCTTCATAAGCTAACCGGTGTGGATTCCGAGAGTCATCCTGACAAGACACAGAAATTAAATAAGGTTTTGTTGTTCGTTTTTGCCATTGCTATACATAACCTTCCGGAGGGTATAGCTGCGGGTGTTAGTTTTGGTACCGGAAACAACGCAGAGGCTCTGATCGTAGCAGGAGGTATTGCTCTTCAGAATATCCCCGAGGGAATGGTTATTATCGGACCGATGCTAGCTGCGGGTATGAGTAGTAAAAGGACACTTGTAATTGCTGCTTTGACAGGATTAATTGAAGTTATAGGAACACTTCTGGGGTATTTTGCTGTAAGTGTATCTTCCGCAATATTGCCGTTTGCGCTTGCTTTTGCAGGGGGAACGATGCTTTATGTTATCAGTGACGAGATGATTCCGGAAACACATGCACACGGAAATGAACGTGGAGCTACTTATTCGCTTCTTGTCGGTTTTTGCCTAATGCTGGTTGTAGATTATTTATTGGGTTGAATTTACGTTGCTTTGTACAATTTCCGTAATATCATTTTATTTTTTACTTGCCAAATTGCATATCTTTATGATATATCTAAAAAGGTGAGGGTGGACCAAATAACAAGGAGAGAATAACGTGAATATAGGAATAGATGTAGATGGTGTTTTGACGGATATGGCTGATTATTGTTGTGTGCGTGGAGAACAGCTTCTGGGAAGACCGCCGATGGATCGTGCTGCCAAGAAAATTGAGAATATGTTTGATATTACAAGACTTGAGAAGTTAAAGTACGGCGGCAGACTTTTTTTTAATTATTGCAAAAAATGCCCCCCTCGGGAGAAAGTGGCAGAAGTCTTTGATAAACTCAGGTCGAAGGGGCACGAGCTTCATATAATTACCGCAAGACGTTTTATTACCAGAAAAAATCCGATGGGAGTTCATTGCAGGCGGGTTCTTCGTAATTGGTTTGAAAAGCATAAGATTAACGTAAACAGCATGACTTTCTGCTCGTGGAAAGATATCCCCTTTGAAAAATATATGGGCTGTGTTAAATCGCGTGTTAAGATAATGGTTGAAGATAATGTAGATACGGCACGGTTCCTGTCTGCAAATGGCATACAGGTATTCCTGTTTGATACGTTGTATAATAGAGATCTTGAAGGTGAAAATATTGTACGGGTTACAAGTTGGCAGGATATTTATAATCGCATAACAGGTGATACTTTAAATATATAAGATCGAGGATAATAATGTTACAATATAGGCAGATACATTTAGATTTTCACACTTCGGAACACATTAGCGGAATCGGAAGTAATTTTTCGCCGGAAAATTTTGAACAGGCATTAAAAGAAGGCTGTGTGAATTCTATTACGTTGTTTGCAAAATGCCATCACGGTTGGTCTTATCACGACACTATGGTAAACACCAGGCATCCGGGTCTTGATTTCGATTTACTTTCCGCGCAACTTGACGTATGTAAGAAAATAGGAGTAAGAGCACAGATATACGTATCTGCAGGCTTTGATGAGAAATACGCAGTTGAGCATCCAAATCATATAATACATAATAAGGAGGGCATATATTATCCTCTGGATAAGCCGGGGTATCACAGGTTATGCCTTGGTTCATCATACCTTAAAGTGTTAGTAGCTCAGGTAGAAGAAGTCTTAGAACTTTTTAAGGGAAAATTCGACGGACTCTTCCTGGATATAATTGCAAGCACACCGTGTTATTGTGATGAATGCAAGGCGAGGATGGAAGTCCTTGGAATAAACATAGATGACGATATTGCGGTAATGGAATATGCAAAGCAAGTCTACCGTGAATATTGTGATGCGATAGATACCGTAGTAGCTAAGATTATTCCCGGATTACATATTATACACAACGACGGCGGCGCAATATTTCAGGGTCGTCATATTGCATACAGAAATGTAGGTCATTTTGAAATAGAATCTCTTCCTACGGGAGGCTGGGGATACGATCATTTTCCGAAAGCGGCAGCTTATGCCAGGACTCTTGATCGTGAGTTTGTGGGCATGACAGGAAAATTCCACACTACGTGGGGCGAATTTGGCGGATACAAGCATCCTAATGCTCTTTTGTACGAAACGGCTTTGTCAAATGCGTGCGGAGCAAGATGCTCGGTAGGAGATCAACTGCACCCGGACGGCGAGATGAATCTTGCTACGTATAGGCTTATCGGAAAGGCATATAGGCAGGTGGCAAAGCGAGAACCGTTTCTTATCAATGCCGAGAATATTGCAGACGTAGGCCTTGTTTCTGCCGAGGCATGTGCTAACAGTCCGTATAGCTCTGATTTTGATCGTTCGGATATGCTGGCATGGGGGACGGACCAGGATTTAGGTGCAAACCGCATTATGTTAGAGGGTCATTACCTATATAATATAATTGATCCGGAAGAAGATTTTACAAAATATAAGCTTTTGATACTTCCCGATAATGTGCAATTAAATGGCAGATTTGAAAAGAAAATTAAGGATTATCTCGGTTTGGGTGGCAAAATACTTTTCACGGGTAAATCCGGAACAAATCGCAACGGCGATTTTGCTGTGGATTTCTCAGTTGATTTTCTCGGTGAAAAGCAAAAATGTCCATCTTATATGAGACCCAGATATGATTTATATCCAAACGGAATCACACCGTACGTAATGTACAGTAAGGGCTATTATATTAATATCAGAAAAGACTTTAAAGGAGAAGTACGAGCTGATTGGGTAGATACTTATTTTAATAGGGCCGCCGAACATTTTTGCTCTCATGCCCACACTCCGTACGATAAAAGGCTTACAGGTCCGGCGATTGTTGTTACGGATAATATCGGATATATCGGTTGGGAGATATTTACTGAATATGCACAAAAAGGCTCCGTTCATTTGAAGTATGCTATATTTGACGTGATTGATATGCTACTTGGGAACGACAAAACGGTAATAACTTCCTTGCCGTCTCAAGGAGTTGTATCTGTATTTACGCAGAATTTTAACGGCGGCAGACGACTTATTAACCACGTATTGTATGCAATTCCTAAGGTGAGGGGAAAAGGCATCGAAATAATCGAAGATATACCTGCCGTTTTTAACACTAAGGTATGCATTAAAACAGATAAAACACCTTCTAAAGTTTATATTGCACCGGAAATCAAACCGCTCCCGTTTTCGTATGAAAACGGGAGGGTAACGTACAGTATTCCTGATTTTACTTGTTCTACGTTGGTTATAATTGAGTTTTAATATAGAAAAGGAGATAAATATGGATTTTCTTAAATTCGCATCAGAAAGATATTCTGTTAGGAAATTTAACAGTAATCATTTAGAACAGGACGTTATTGATAAGATCCTTGCTGCAGGACACGTCGCTCCCACCGGCTGTAATAATCAACCGCAAAGAATTCTCGTTCTTAACACAGATGAGGCTATCGCAAAATTAAAGAAATGTACAATCTGTCATTGTGACGCACCGTGTGCCATGCTCATTTGCTATAATCAAAAGGAATCTTGGAAGAGACGTTATGACGGTGCTTTGTCTGCACCTGTAGATGCCAGCATTGTTACAACGCATATGATGCTGATGGCGCATAGTCTTGGCGTGGGTTCTTGCTGGATAATGCATTTTGATCCTGCTGCTATGGTAAGAGAATTTAATATTCCGGAGAATTTTGTGCCCCATGCACTGCTTGTTATGGGTTATCCTCACAAAGACAGCAAGCCTATGGGTTTTCACAGCGAGACAAGGCCGATGGAAGAAGTTATTTATTACGATACATTTTGATAAGGAGCAGTTAGAATGGGTTTTTCGAGGAAAACAAGCTTTATATTTGTGACTATGGTTTATATTCTTGCTATTATAGCAGGATTCGCAGCATATATGATATGTCCAGGTATGCTGTGGGTAAGACTGCTTGTTGCTGATGCTGTATCAACTGTTATTACTTTTATTTTCAGCGTGATTTTTGATAATGCATCTGTGTACGATCCGTATTGGAGTGTGCAACCGATAGTTATAATGGCGGCTTTCGCCTGCGCGTACGGCATATGCACGTCAAGTCTTCTGCTGATGATGGTTGTTTTTATTTGGGGAGTTCGACTGACTGCAAATTGGGCATATACTTTTCACGGTCTGGATCATCAGGATTGGCGCTACACTATGCTAAAGGAGAAAACAGGGTCTTTCTATCCGGTTATTAATTTTATAGGAATACACATGGTTCCGACGTTGATCGTTTATATGGCTGTTTTCCCGGCCGTGTGTGTTATACAAAATAACGCAGAGTATAAAGCGCTGTCTTTGATCGGTGCCGTAATATCCCTGCTGGCCGTTGTGCTGCAGGCTACTTCTGATTATCAAATGCACTCATATAGAAAGATTAAGGCAACACCGTTTATAAATACCGGACTATGGAAGTATTCAAGACACCCAAACTATTTAGGTGAGATTCTTATGTGGTGGGGAGTTGCTTTATATGCAGTTGCTACGATAGGATTTAAATGGTATTTATTAGCAGGTGCGCTGGCAAATACGTTATTGTTCCTATTTGTCAGTATTCCGATGGCAGAAGGAAAGCAAAAGAAAAAGCCCGGATACGGTGAATACAAGGCGAGAACAAGGATGCTTTTGCCTATAAAAAAATTGTGATAAAATCACAGTACTTACTAAGTATTTGTGGTATAATGCTGACATAAAAAAAAGGAGGTATATCCATATGGATAAAAAAGTACATCAATTATTAAATGAACAAATAAATAAGGAATTCTACTCAGCATATTTATATCTGGACTTTTCAAATTACTTTAAAGCCCAGGGCCTTGACGGATTTGCAAATTGGTATATGATTCAGGCTCAGGAAGAAAGAGATCACGCGATTTTATTCTATACGTATCTTCAAAATGAGAATATGCCTGTAACGTTAGATGCAATCGGCAAACCAGATAAGGTTTTCAGTTGTCATATGGACGTTCTTAAAGCTGGTCTTGAACATGAAAAGTATGTTACTTCACTTATTAATGATATTTACGGCGCGGCTTATGACGTAAGAGACTTCCGTACAATGCAGTTCCTCGATTGGTTTGTAAAAGAGCAGGGTGAAGAGGAAACGAATGCTAACGACCTGATATCAAAAATGGATCTGTTTGGTTCTGACCCTAAGAGCTTATATATGCTCAACCAGGAATTGTCAACACGCGTATATAGTGCACCTTCTTTAGTGCTGTAAGGAGAGATTTGATAAAATGAAGCAGAGATTTTTTAAGTGTGAACGCTGTGGTAATATATATGCAGTTGTTAAGGATTCCGGTGTGCCGGTTATGTGCTGCGGCCAAAGAATGACGGAGATTTTACCGGCAAGTGTAGAAGCTTCCGTTGAGAAGCATACTCCTGTTTTCAAGATTGAGGGAAACAAAGTATACGTTGTAGTCGGTTCCGTAGAGCATCCTATGGAAGATAAGCATTATATCGAATGGATTTCTCTTCAGACAAAATCAGGCAATCAAAGAAAGTGTCTGACTCCCGGACAGATGCCTGTCGCTTGTTTTTCGATTTGCGAAAGAGATGAGGTTGAAGCTGTGTATGCTTACTGTAACTTACACGGACTTTGGATTGCTGAGAATAAAACTGAACCGGCTTGCCCTGTTTCTTCAGAAGAAGAGCAACCCGTCGTGAATTCTTCGACGAATTACACTGTATGCAAATGCAATAAAGTAAGCTATTTTGATATTCTTGATGCAGTACATAACAGTTCAAATATAGACAGTCTGCTTAATACTTTCGATGCTGTAAAAGATACTACTCACTGTTCCACAGGATGCGGCGGATGCTATAACAAAGTTATTGCCATTATTTCTGACGCCATGAGTGGAAATATATAAGATATAGTACTGATTAAGTAAAAAACGAATTGAGGTTTTCTTTTTGTGATGAAAATTGATCCGACAAAGTGGACTGCCGTAGATGGCCTTGGAAGAACTGTAGACTGTAATGCGCAAACCGGTGATTCTGCTGGCAAACAAGACAAGTTAGTAGGAATGTTTTATTGGACATGGCATGATACGGTTTATAAAGATCATAAACCGATCAATATCACGTCAGTAATGAAAGAGCATCCTCAAATACAGAATGACTATAACAATCCAATCTGGGATAATTATAAAGGATTTTATTTTTGGAACGAGCCTTTGTATGGATATTACGCACGTACCGATAAGTACGTGCTCCGTAAGCATGCAGAGATGTTGGCAAATGCCGGAATAGACTTTATATTATTTGATTGCACAAATGCCGATGCCGTTTGGGAATATGCGTATACAGCATTATTAGAGGTTTGGTCAGATGCTAAAGCGCAAGGTGTACAGGTTCCAAAGGTTGCCTTCATGATGCAATTTTCTTTCAGCAAAGATACAGTGTCTTCGCTTACAAAAGTATATAACAGGTTATATAAGCCCGGACTGTATAAAGATATGTGGTTCTGCTTAGAAGGAAAGCCCATGGTAATGTCTCATAGCAAGCAGCTTGATGAAAGTGATCCTTTGCAAAAAGAGATTAAAGAGTTTTTCACGTTCAAAGAAGGTATTCCTTCATATTTTGAAGGTGATAAAACAGATAAGGAATGGGGCTGGCTTCATATATATCCCCAGGCATTGTATAAAGATGACGAGGGCAAGGTTGTTATGACTACGGTTGGAGTTGCACAGAATGCCGATTACAAGGAACAACGTCTTTGTGCTATGAACGGGCCTGCGAATATGGGCAGAAGTTATACGGGGCAGCCTGATTATTCATATTCGTATGAATATCGCGGTGAAAAAATTGTCGTAAATCGCGATATCGAAAATAGTATGTTCTACGGTCTTAACTTCCAGGAACAATGGGATTATGCTATAAGTGTGGATCCGCAGATTATTTTTGTTACAGGTTGGAATGAGTGGAATATGGGCAGATTCAAAGAGTGGTGCGGTATTGAAAATGCTTTCCCGGATCAGTTTGATGATGAAAATTCCAGAGATATTGAGCCATCGAAAGGTATTTTAAAAGACTACTATTACTATCAGTTGGTATCTAACGTAAGGCGCTTTAAAGGCTCGTCTGCACAGGAATGTCAGAAAATGGCTAAGACAATTGATATTACAAAAGGTAAAGATCAATGGAATGACGAACGGATTATTGCTTTTGATTACTATTCAAATAATACGTATAAGAGGGATACTGACGGTTACGTGGGATACCACTACACGTCAGATGCTACGAGAAATGATATAATCACAGCGAAAGTTTCTTATGATGATGATAATGTCTATTTTTACGTAGAAACAAAGAATAATCTTACGTCATATACTGATAAGAATTGGATGCGGCTGCTTCTCGATACTCAGCCTGCCGGCAAAGCTACTCGGGATTGGGAAGAATTTGAATATATTTTCAACAGAAATAATCCTACTGATAAGTTGATAACCGTAGAGAAAAGTCTTGGCGGCTGGAATTGGGAGGAAGTAGGTAAGGTATCTTATTCGGTAACAGGAAATATTCTTCAATTGGAAGTTCCGCGGGAGATGATTAATATGAAAGATCGCATTGCTTTTAATTTCAAATGGTGCGATAACAATCTGTCAGACGGTGATATTACGGAACTTTATACGGAAGGCAGTTGTGTTCCGGGTGGAAGATTTACATTTAGCTTTATCGGCAAATAAAAAACAAATGGGCTGTAGAAAACAGCCCATTCTTTTTATATAAAAGAATACAAAATCAATCTTCTAAATAACTCTCTACTGCACTGGCAGTTCTGTGGTCGATTTCATACGTCTCGCCTGTTATTAAATAAAGATAATAATGTTCTGTAGGGGTCTTTACCATTTTTACTATATGTGCAGGATTAATCCAGATTCTGCTTCTGTCGGGTAACGTTAAAACAAGTTTTAATGAGCTCATTTTTTAAATCCTTTCAAATGTTATATGCTTAAGTGTAGCTTTTTTTTTAGATTTGTCAATAATAACTTGTTTCTGAAAATGTGATTGATTGACAAAGTTTGTCATAGTTATATAATTTATGCAGGTGATTTAATATGGAACATATAATAAAGGCTTCTCCGATTTTTTTAAGAGGGGAAAAAAATAACAATAACGTTCAGGCCGGCTTTTCAAAATCAATTGTAATTAATAAAGAACAGGCTACAAATATGCAGATTCACGTAACTGCGTGTTCTTTCTACCGGCTTTACGTAAACGGAGCAATTGTTGCTCACGGACCTGCAAGAGCAGGATATAAATATCTTAGGGTAGATACCGTGGATATTTCCAAATACGTTAACGCAGGTGAAAATATAATTGCTTTCGAAGTAACGTCCCACGGTGATCCTTTCGGATCATATTCAAATGAGATTGTGTGTAAGCCCGGCCTCCTTGCTGCTGCTATTGTAGCGAACGGTGAACTGATTGAGCAGACTGATAGTTCATGGAGAGGTATACGTCTGTATCATCGTGTTCAACGGGCAGAACGAATATCTCATTGCAGACAAAATGCTGAGATTTATTATCTTGATGATAAGTATTATAAGTGGAGAACAGATCCTACTGAGTGTTGCCATATTGTGGAATGTTTCCCGTGGGAGTACAGCTTGATTCCTCGCGGTATGGCAATGCCTACGTTAGAATATGATGATCATAAGTATTTGACTGATTATGGCAGTGCATACATAGACAGAACGAAAAACGTTGAATTACCCTGGTTTGAGGCGGCTCATAGCCTCCATTATTCTCAACTGGAGGAACGTCCGGGTAAAGAATTTTTGCAGACTGTCGAAAAGGAAATAGCACCAGACGACACCTTTTATATTGAAAATGACGGTACTGTAAAAGCTCTGATTCATGAAGAAGGTTATTTGAATTTTGACTTTATTGATAATCGAATGGGCTTTATAGGTATTGAATTTGAATGCGATCAGGCGGGTACCGTAGATATTGTTCATTTGGAAAGTTATGGATATATGGACGATAAGAGTCATTTGTCTTTGCAACCGAATCCTGTAACAAGGCTTCACGTAATGAAAGGAAAAACAAGCTTTGTTACAATGGAACCTGCTTTATTCAGGTATATAAAATTGTATTTCAGAGGAACAGGCACTTTTCATTTAAAGAGGTTATACTCTTTGGATTACTCTTTTCCTGATGTGGGAAGGGGATTTTTTCAGTGCAGTGACGATGATGTAAACAGATTATACAGAGCGGCAAGAAGAACGTTAAAGCTAAATACCTTAGATATTTTTATGGATTGTCCTGAACGCGAAAGAGGTGGCTGGCTGTGCGATTCTTTATGGACGGCCAGGGGCGCATGCCAGATGATGGGAGATTTAACTGTAGAGAGAGCTTTTATAGAGAACTTTATGGAAGTTGACGCAGACACAATGTGGAAATCTTTCTTTCCGGAGGTTTTTCCGGGAAATAAGCTGAATCAGACAAAATGCGTGTCAATTACTACATGGTCATTCTGGCTTATGTTAGAATTGTGTGAGTATGCAAAAAGGAGTGCAGATAGGGCGTTTATAGATAAATATGCAAAGAGAGTAGAAGAATTTGTAAACGGCAGTATGACCTTAATCGGCCAGTCGGGATTAATTGAAAATCTTCCGTGCTTATTTATAGATTGGTCTTTTTCTAACTCTACTGAATTTTGTCAACCTATATCTACAGGCGCAAATTCCCTGTATGCTAAGATGCTCTGTGATTTGGGTGAATTGTACGGCCGTAAAGATTGGCAAGAAAAGGGAACTGCAATTCGTTCTCTTATTTGCGGTTTCTTGCTAGAAAATAATGGTAAACGTATAAACTCGGCCCAGGCGATGCCTGATAATTTAGTATATGACAACGGAGCATTAAGGTCTACAGGTCATAGCTCTGAAGCTACCCAATACTTACTTTTATGGTCGGGTTTATTTGATGATCTTACAGATGAGGCTGAAATAAAACTTGCTAAGAAAATGATACGTCGTGTCATAGAGAATATGGGTCAGGATTCTATGTATCCGCCGTCTCCGCGTGTTGGCGGTGCAAATTTATTCATTGGTTTGTGCATCAGACTGGATATGTTGGCAAAATATGGTAAACATGAAATGCTTTTAAAAGAGATAAAGAAAATGTATGGATTCCAGTTAAAAGAAGGACCTGGTACGTTCTGGGAAGACCTGGATATGGTAGGCACAAGCCGTTGCCACGGCTTTAACGCACACGTTGGAGTTCATTTGACACGTGATATTTTAGGTCTTGGCATCCCTGATGAGGAAACAAAGACTATCCGTATTGCTCCTCATCCGTGCGGTCTTAGGTGGGCGCGCGGTATTGTTGCGACAAGTGACGGAATGATATCTTTGTCATGGACAAATGAAGATGACGAACTGAAAATTAGGCTTTCTCTGCCTGACGGCTGGACTGCATGTAGGGATTAGTTGAAACGCCAAGTGGTATTTGCTATACTTATAACGATTTTCATTGGAGGTAATAAGATGAGTAATAATATACCTTACGGTATCAGAAATGATATTTTATTTAATAACACAGAAGAAGATAAACGAGTTCGTCGCTTTATGACGCCTACGCGTGTTGTATGGAAAACAGATTCTGATACTGCAACAGTAACAGGAGAAGATGCTCTTACAAGACCGTGCTTTAAGCAGATTCATTTTAATCCTGATAAAGTATGCACCTTGTCTTCTAAAGGAACAAGCAGCGGTGTACTTATAGATTTTGGAGTGGAATTTCACGGATATATAAAGCTGTATATCAGCAGTGTAAGCACAACGAGAGCACATCTGAGAATCAGATTTGGTGAGTCTGTAAGTGAAGCTATGTCAGATATTGGCGGTGAAAAGAATGCTACAAACGACCATATCAACAGAGATCAAGTTATTAACGTTGGCTTTTTGAGCATGCCGGAAATCGGCCCCAGTGGCTTCAGATTTGCGAGAATAGACGTTGTAGAGCCGGATGCTACAGTTACTCTGTACGGCATTCAGGGTATTTTTACATATAGAGAGCTGGAATATAAAGGATCTTTCGAATCGGACGATGAACTGCTTAATACAATTTGGAACACAGCGGCATATACTGTTCATCTTAACATGCAAGAATACGTGTGGGATGGCATCAAAAGAGACCGTCTTGTATGGATAGGCGATATTCATCCTGAAACGTCTACAATTCAGGCAGTGTTCGGGTATGATGAATCTGTTGAAAAGAGCCTTAATCTGGCGCGGGATGAATCTCCTCTTCCGAGAGTTATGTGCGGAATTTCTTCGTATTCATTGTGGTGGATTATTGTCCAACATGGTTGGTACATGCAAAACGGCCGCAGAGAATTCCTTGAAGAGCAAAGAGAATATTTGACAGGCCTTTTAAAGTTTTTTGCAGAATATATTGATGAAAACGGCTGTGAAATCCTTCCTGATGCACGCTTCGTAGATTGGCCTACACAGGCAGATCCTCAGGCGACCCACGCCGGCTTGCAGGGCATTTTATCTATGGCAATGCAGAAGGGGTACGAACTTTGCCTGGAGTTAGGAGAGGCTGAGACTGCCCAGATCTGCAAAACCGCAGTTAATAAATTAGCAAAGCACATTCCTCAAACGACGAACAAACAGGCGGCTGCTATTTTAGCTTTGTCAGGACTGCAGGATGCTAAGAAAATGTCAGATGAAGTTTTATCTGTCTGCGGCGCAAAAGGGTTCTCTACGTTTTTCGGATACTATATGCTCTGCGCGATGGGCAAAGCAGGCGACGTAGATAAAGCTCTTGAGATAATAAAAGAGTATTGGGGCGCGATGTTGTCAAGGGGCGCTACTACATTTTGGGAAGACTTCAATATTGATTGGCTTGAAGGCTCAGGCCGCATTGACGAACTGCCGACAGAGGGCCAGAAAGATATTCATGGTGATTACGGTGCATATTGTTATAAGGGTTTTCGTCATAGCTTGTGTCACGGTTGGGCATCAGGTCCTGCTGCATTCATGTCAGAATATGTTCTTGGTATCAAGCCTTTGAGTCCCGGTTGCTCTAAGATATCATTAAAGCCGAATCTTGGTAATCTGAAGCATGTTAAGGGCACGTATCCCACTCCTCACGGTATTATAAGTGTTGAGCATATCAAAAGATCTGACGGTACGATTCAAACGAAGATATCTTTGCCCGCTGGCGTTAGCATTGAGTGATTAAATACGTTCAAGACGGTTACTGTCTGTTATTTCAATAGTACCTCTTGTGAGCTTGACTGCACCTTCTGTCTGGAAATACTTGAGCATTCTTGTAACAACTTCTCTGGCTGTGCCGAGATGAGATGCAATTTGTTCATGAGTAATCTTAAGGCAGGAGGTGTTTTCTATTTCGCTCTCCTGAAGGAGAAAATCAGCAAGTCTCTTATCGAAACTTCTCCACATAATTTGTTCTACTAACCACATTATGTCAGTAAAACGTGTTGCCATAAGCTCATTTGTATAATTAGCAATAACAGTTGACTTATCCATAAGTTGCCTGAACACCATTGGCGGTATATGCCAGGCTTCCGTGTCTTTTTCTGCAGTGATTGTAATATCAAATTGAATACTTTTCATAAGACAGGAGGCGGAAAAAAGGCACATATCGCGTTCAAAAAGTCTATAGGTTGTGAATTCTTTACCTTCTTCAGATATCATATAAGCACGCAATTGCCCGCTTTTAATAAGCAACAGACCGAGACAATCTGTGTCAGCACTATGGACAGTCGTTCCTTTTGGGAATTTTCTCATAGTAACAGACTGATCCAGCATAGCTCTTTCATTGGGAGTTAATTTGTCATATATTGGAAAATAATCAGCAAAGCTCATTGATATCGCTCCTTTATTTCTGGGATTATATTACTTTTTACATTTATTATCAATAATAGATAAGGGAAGATTTGACAGGAAAAGCCGGAAGCTAACAAACTTTTCACCAAGATGCTTGAAAACCGTATAAATATCGGTGAAAAGAGAGAAAAAACAGCAAAGTACATATTAGAAAAAGGAAGATACGCGACATTATTAGCAGAGAAAAAAGGAATATATGAGTCCGGAGAGTATGGAATAGCAAATAAATATGTAAGAAAGTTTACTTGACAATTATGCCGAGCAGTAGTACTCTTTTCGCACAAAAGGAGATTATTATGTATAAACTTGCAATATTTGACTTAGATGATACACTTGCACCCACCGGGAAAGGCATTTTGCCCGAAGACCTTAAATTACTGAAAACAATCAGTGATAAGGTCCAAATTACCGTATGTTCCGGCAAACCTGTATACTATTTATGTGGCTTTATGCGTCAGGCAGGGATAAACAATGCTGTTTTAATGGGTGAAAATGGTTCCGCATTTCAATTTGGCACTGATCTGCCACCGTCAAAATATGGATATCACCCATTGGCAAAGAATGCCAAAGCTTCTCTTAGCTTCTTAAAGGATGAAATATCGCGTACCGTTCCGGGAATATGGTACCAGCCAAATGAGATTGCAGTAACTCCGTTTCCTAAGAGTGAACAAGAATTTGAATTGATTGAGGCCTGCCTTCAAAGATGCAATCTGGCTATTCGTAACGTAACTGTTTACAGACACGACGACTCCTTTGACATAGTTCCGAAGGGCGTTAATAAGCAAACCGGCGCAGAGTACTTAGGTAACATGCTCGGTATATTACCATCAGAAACTATAGCAATAGGGGACGGCGTAAATGATTATCCGTTATTTGAATACGCAGGACACAGCATTGGTGTATGCGTAAGTAAACCCGAGAAAGTGGACGTTAATTATAACAGCATCACACAAGCTCTTAATCACGTATTGGAAGTCTTAAGCGTAACGTGAAGCATTTCACGTCCGTAACCTATGCCGTATACTATTTGAACCACTTTGTAGACGTGATGACTCTATTACTGGAGGAGAACGTTATTATATATGTTGGGAATCTATTGTTGTCTATCAGGCTGGCCCCTTTTCTGACACAATCAATTGGATAGGATGTTATTAAATATAAGGAGAAATATATGAAAAAAATATTATGTATACTTGTTTGTATTATATCGATGATGAACTTTTGTTCGATTTGCCTTGCAAGTGAGGAAGAAAGCGTGACGAATTATAATTTTTATGGTGCAAAACCAATCGAGGAGCTTAATCCGGATTTGTTAAATAGAGATTTGTATGATTCCAGTTTGTTGGAATATGACTTGACAGGTAAAAAAGCTATACCAATATATAGTGGAGCCGAAGAGGATCAGTCGGATATGAGCATTAAAGAGATAATAGCAAAAAAACCAACCCATAAAGGCTACTGGATTATTGGAGATGAATTACTTTTTGTGCTTCAAAGAGTTGATAGCAAGAGTGGAGAAAAGAGTTATGTCCTCATATCGAAATATGATAAAATCCCAAACTGCCTGCAGGAATATATAGAAATAACAACAAATAACAGTGATCTTATATCTGCAACAATCTTTGATTTTTCATTGACTGCTTTTTTCTATGAATATGAAAAAGAAATAATTGTTCTTTATTATCCAACCAAGGATTCAGCATCAACAGAATTTTCTTTTGAAGATTATCAAAAGTATAAAAGTGACTGGTATGCGTATCTATATAAAAACAACTATGATGAAAATGGTAGTCCATTGTATGGGGGGACTTTTGTTCCATTTTTAGATTTCGTAAATAATTATGATTATTATATTTCAGAAATGAATGCAAAGGAAGAAAACGATAATAATATAACAACGATTGTCGTTATATCTTCCATTGTATTAGTAGTTATAGCCAGCGGAATTATATACATCGTAGCAATTAAAGCAAAAAAGAAATCGACAAATAATAACGTGGATTTTTAAGCAATTTCCAGATGTGAAAGAGGCCCTTTGTCATAATTTGATAAAGGGCTTTTTGGATATTTTTATATTAGTTTATTAAATATTCGACTGTTTGATTACAAAATGAATATCATTTAAAACAAACGACTATAATATCTTAAAATAAGTATTGACATATTGTACTATATATGGATTAATATGTAATTAAAAAGAAGTAATTCTTGCTTGTTGTAATTTAGGGAATGGACGTGAAAATGGTAATAATATGGCAAATTTATTACATTCAAAAGGAGTTGAGACTGTTATAGCATTTGAAAATATTGTATACGGGACAGAAATAGAAGGCTGGGTTTCTATGTTTTTTGCAACAATTACGCCAGATAAGACAGTTAAGGACACGATTGATATTTTAAGTGATTTTTATGAAGAAATGTTTAATCCTTTGGGATTAGATCCAAGTCCCTGTACTGTAAGTAATCCATATATATGTGGTAATGAAAATTTAATTATATTTAATTAGGAGGCATTTTATGAAAAAAAAGATTACAATTACAATATGTTTTTTTATTTGCATATTAATAATTTCCTTTTTAGGTTGTGATACAGCAGATGAGGTGAGCGCTGGATATAATGTTTATAGTGTGCATTCTACATGGGAAACAATAAGGTCTGATAATACTAAAAATATTATAGATAAGGGGATTATTTATAAAAAAGATAAGGGCGAACCGATTACATATTCAATTGGTGAAGATATTGTTACATTTGAGTATGAAAATTCACAATTCGATATATTAACACTGCAATTAATCGACTATTATAGTGCTACTCATATTAATGGTAGTCCGGTACCATGGGAAAATGATAAACCAATAAGTGATCTGCAAATAAGATTTTTTGAAGACGGACAAATATATTGTGTTGCTTCATCACGTTATATTGATTTTTTTTCAAACTGTAAAGTAGATGTTACTGCTGACAATATTACAATTTTTGAACAGGCAAAGAAAATATATAATGAAAAAGTGGGAAATTTATTTGGATATGATATTGGCGATGAATATCAATTGTTTAATTTAACCCAAATGGAGGGAGGAACTTATTATTTAAGAGCAAGTAATATTAATTATGATGACAAAGATATTTTAGATTTTATCGAGTTTCGATTTACAAAAGAAGGAATATTTATTGGCGTATGGTTTTTAAAAGCAGACGAAAGATTAAGCGCCTATAATGATTTCCCAGAAAACAAAAAAGTATTACCAGATATCAAAGCACATCTGTCCGAATGCCTGCCAGAGAACACGGACCTTGTTAATTGTCAAATCGATTCGAAAAAATTTGTTATTTACAATGATAAAATTTGCGGAGTGTATGAAGTTATAACTGAGATTAATGGTGATTCTGGTTTTTTTGAGAAAAAGCAAACAGTGCTTATAGAAATTCAATAATAAAATTCTTTTAATATCAGCAGAAAGCAGCATTATACAGAAACAAGCAAAAGCGTATGGACTCTTTTGTCTGGGGCTTAATAAGAAAAGCATGTATAGAGAGTTTCTTTGCAGGACTAAAAAAGGAATGTACCAGGAGAAAGAAATACGAAACGATAGAAGACGTTAAGAGAGCATATTTCTCATTGAGTACCCTTAAGAACAGAAAAAAGAAGCACGAAAATTTCGTGCTCCTTTTAATTTTGTCTCATACCTTGACAAGCAGGGAAAATATACATCACATTTTCCGCTTTTTTGAAGAACCTAAAATCCTTTTCACCTTGCTAAACAATTAATTGCAGCCTGTGTTGTTATACACAAAAGGGGGAAATATATACATATTAAAGATAAAACTATATATTTACTGAATAATCCTTTTTAAAACCGTGCGCTCCGAAAATCTGCCACTTTCCTACTCCTAAACGTTGTAAAATAGCATTTCTTTCCTCTGAACATAATTTGGGGTCTGTATCAACAGATGTCATTAGTATTGGTGCATATCTGTTATATTTTTCCTGTTCAGCCGTAAGGCCATGCATGTT
>JAFWZX010000027.1 GCA_017517275.1 Clostridia bacterium | reverse complement strand
TCTGCTGTGTAAATGATAAAGAAGTATATTCATTAGAAGAAATACCAAAGCAGCAGATAACGTCTAAGGAGTTCGATTTAGAGCACAAAGAGATAGAACGAAAACCTAAATATATTCCTCCTATGAGTCATCCTTGGAAACGGCAATCGTTCGAAAGATTTGTTAGAAGTCAGAAACACTATGCCGAGGGCAATCCTAAGACAGCGTAAAAAAGCCCCTTGTTCCAGGGGCTAATGATTTAATTATTTTGGGACATTTTCGCTAATGGTTGACACGTTTCTTTGAAAGATTTTTCACTGCTAATATGCAAAAAAAAAGACGGTTTTCACCGTCTTTTTTGTCAATTGTGTAATTAACCAACTTTGCTTATTGCTGTAACATGAGGATTAACGTTATTAAACCAATAAAGGAATCCCTGAACGTCAACAACATCTCCTGCTTTGAGCTCGCCTACAGCCTTGTATACTGCTGTATCAGGATCTGTAAGATAACGTTCTACGCAGAAATCATACTCGGCACCTTTATAAGACAATGTTAAATAAATATCGTCCCCGGGTTCACCGTTCTTATATTCAATCTTAACAACTTCAAGTCCTTTGAACTCAACTGCCTGATTCTGTGATTTGATAAGATCATCAGTACCGAGAAGATTTGTAACGTCTTTGTGAGGAGCAACGTAGTTACCTTCCATAATCTCGAAAGTAGCATCAGCAATCTCATATTCACCTTTCCATACAGTCTTAAAACCTGTAACCTTAATCTTTGTACCGATTGTTAATCTTGCATAGTCTTCTTCAGAACATGCCATTTCATATATGAAGTAACCGCCATCTTTGTCCTGAGTATAAATAGTCGCTTTGTTATCCCACCATGATTGTTTTGCCTGAACATATGTTTCAATAACAACCTCAGGTTGCTCTCCGTTCTCTACAACTTCAATAGCTGCATATTCTGCATATGTAAGAACACCTTCTGACTTAACATCAGGAACCTCTGTTGCTTTAGGTGGATTTGATGCACCGGGAGCTTGTGTAGCTGAATTATCACCGTTATCTCCGCATGCAACGAGAGAAAAGACCATAACTAAAGCCAAAAATAAAACTAATAATTTTTTCATTCTTTTTCACCTCTTGTAGTGTTAAGTCCTAAGACTTACAAACGACATTATAATCTATTTTTCACATAAGTCAATGCAAAAATAAAACTACAGATCTATGTAAAAAACTCTGCTTGTTACAGCAGAGTTTTTTACATGTCATATTACATCATAGTACACAGACAATATTACTTTCTTTTCTTAAGGATAACAGCTGCGCCAAGTACTAACATTACCTGTGCGATCATTGCGGAAGATCCGCAACCGGATTCTTCTTCAGCAGCAGGAACCTTCGTAGGAGCCTTCGTAGGAGCTGTTGTGGGAGCTGTTGTAGGAGCTTGTGTAGGAGCTTGTGTAGGAGCTTGTGTAGCATCAGGTGTAGCTGTCGGCTCTTGTGTAGGTGCCTGTGTGGCGCCCGGCATAAGTTCGTCGTAATAGCTTATAACCGGAAGCTTAAGATTAATACAGTCATCTGTAAGAACATACTCAATTACGTATTCACCATCGTCTTCGAAATTGATGTACGTATTCTCAATATGAGCGTAATTATCCCAACTGCTCTCGCCTGTTGCTGCAAACTTGCCGGAAGAAGCAACAAGCTCATCATCAACATACACATCAAAAGCACCTCTGCCCCATGGGGAACAAACGTCTGTTCTGAACAGATATACACCTGAATCCATTACGCTAACAATAAACTTGTAAGAATCGCCAACTTGAGTGTAATTTATAACGTTGTGTCCATTAGCACCAGCATCCGGATTGGAATGAATATATTCATCGATTTGAAAGAAAGTAACCTGCACTTCTGTATCATCTGCGGCAACTGTAACGGCTGCATTTACAGTCAACGTGGCAAACATCGTTAACATCAAAGCAACGCAAATAATCATAACAAATAATTTTTTCATAATTTTTCTCCTTTTTTTTATTTACAAAAAAGGAGAACACGAAATCATTAACTACTAACTCAGAAACCGAGGAGTTCCTGTTCAGTACAATCAATTTCATATTCTCCATTTCTCCTTGAAAAAGACAATTAAATACTACAATAAAAGCTATTAATCGTCAAGCAAGAAAATCACATATAAAAATTACTGATTTTTCTTTTTAATGATAATACTTGCGCCAAGAACTAACATAATCTGAGCAACCATAGCTGATGAACCGCATCCGGATTTTTCTTCACTTACAGGTGTCTGTGTAGGAGCTGTCGTAGGAGCTGTCGTAGGAGCTACTGTAGGAGCTGCGGTCGGAGCTTGTGTTATACTGGGATCAGGTGTAGCAGTCGGCTCCGGTGTAACCCCCGGGAGTAAGTCACCGAGTTCATAGAACTCAGCCTCATCTTTTACTGTATAGATATCAATAGCTGCCCATCTGTCCGGCGGCAGAGCGTACTCTGTTGCATTTGTATAAGCTTCGAAATACAGATCCATATCCTCCACATATTCAGAATGAATCTTACCTGTCTTAATGTGCAAATAAGGTGTTTTGTTAGCTACGTCATTAGGGTCATCGTTCTTAGTCTCAACAACGTCTACTACAATCAAATATTCGCCTGCAGGAATCTGAGATTCAAATACTACACCAAAGTCACCATTCTGTGTGGTAGCAATCTGCTTTGTAGCAATCGGATCAGATGCATAAGAAAATTCTTCCAACGGGTCATAGTTATCACCGAAGTCTTCATCCCATTTATACACTGACATATCTAAAACCGCATGACCGTTATAGCCTGAACCTGTTGTCCACATACTGAAGCCAAAACCTCTGAATGCTGTATCAATGTTAATACGCAGAGCATAATAATGACCACCACATATATGAACAGATTTAGCAGGGCTTGATGACACTGCATCATACTCGTAGGTAGGTGTTCTCTTTAAATCAGTTTCCCATTCAGGCATTGTCTCGCCGGCATAGGAAATAGTCGGTAATTTAAAATTAAAGCCTGTTGCAGTAAATACGTATTTAATTGTATGTGAGCCGGCTGATTTAATTTCAAAATATCCGATAGAATTCTCTGCATAGAGTTCCCACTGGTTTGTTCCGGATGCTGTAAATAATTTTGCAGTGTAAGCCAAAGCATCGTCAACGTAAACTTCGTACGTTCCGCCGCCTGCAGGTGCTGCTATAGGAGCTACAGCTTTATACACACCGGCTTTTGCAAAATCAACTGTAAATGAAAATGCATCGTTTGCACTGATGTAAGATAAACTGTTTGCGTCAGAACAAGTAAAATCTCCTGATCCATCTGCTTCATTAAGAGTGATGTCTGCTTTTGTAATTGCAAGTTCTGTGCCGTCTTCAGGAACAGATGCTGCACTGATCTGAATCATAGAAAACAAAGAAATTACAATCGCAACACTAAGTAATAATGTAATAATTTTCTTCATACTTACCTCCATTTTTAATATTTGTTCTATTATATCGCATTTTTACACAAAGTCAATTATCGTCTGCGTCTTATTTTTTCAAGAACAATATATGCAACAATACAAATCCACGCAAATATAATCACAATAATCATAAGCATAGATTCATAAGGTAATTTACCCAGCTCCGGTTTGGAATTTGAAGAATTGCCTACCTGGTCGAGCTTATAAAGTGAAGTCATCTCAGAATATAGTTTCTGAATGAAAGCATCATCGACTGTTTTTTTTCTTTTCACTGCTTTGGTTACAGATTCTATCATCTGCCCCGCTGCATCCCTCAAGGAAGCCGAGCCACTAAATACAGGCGTTACAAACGTATTATCAATATTATCTATAAGCAATTTTGTTGCTTTAAGCTTAATATCATAATATTTAACGTTATCCTCACCTTCGCGAGATAAGTAATCAACGTACTCAGAAGATTGCTGTGCTTTGCTTGTAACAGGGCAGTATCCCTCTGTTTGAGAGTATGCAATCTGTACGTCATTTGTAAGCAAAAATTGCATAAAGAGCCATGATGCCAACACTTGTCCGGAATCGTCTTTATTAAATATACAAACAGAAGGGCCTTGAGATATCATCATTGGATTCTCTGGATCAAACTGAGGAATCGTTCTGACCTCTGTTTCAAAATCAACTATAGCCTCCTCTGCGATATCCAGAAGAGGAGCATTTGAACCCATCCACGTAGCTCCGGCAGTTGAGTCTATTGCAAAAATGCACTGTCCCGCATTAAGGAAATCGGCAGGATAGCTTGATATTTTAAACGTTGAAAAGGCACCTGTTTTTGCATGCTTTTCTATTTCCTTTAAAAAGCCTGCAGTACTATCATTGAATATCAGAATTTCTCCTTCATCATTAGAGTATTCTGCGCCTGACTGAGCAAGCATCTGGATCATCATATTATCGGTAGACTTATATATAATCGGAATCATTACTTTTTGTCCGTTAATTAAGTAATTACCATTTTCATCTTTTGCCGTAGCAGCCTCTGCAACCTCCCACATAAAATCCCAGGTAATAACTTCCGGAACTGTAAAGCCAAGCTTCTCAACGTAAGTCTTATTTATATAACAAGCTTCTGTAGAGCGCATAAAAGGAAGGGCATACTGTACGTTACCTATCTTGCCTTCATTAAGGAATTTTGGAATTATTTCCTCAGCCGTAGGTGCATCAAATTTAATCTCACTTCCCCCAAGGCCATACTTATCATCTGCCATCAGTGAATCGAGAGGAACTACTGTATTCGCTCCTTTTAAATACGTAGCTATATGGTCCGGGTAGGTAATGCACACGTTAGGAGTAGTATTCGTGGCAATATTCGTAATAACATCCTGGTAAATTCTACCATAATCTGTATAAAGCTTTAAATTAACTGTTATATTTGGATACAGCTTTTGAAAATCCGACACAGCCTTATGATATATCTCAACCTGATTCATATTGGTGTCGTTCTTTGCCCAAAAAGATATTTCATACTTTTTTGTCTCGTCAAAGTGGTTCGGAACCTTAAATCCCACAAGTTCCGTAGTACCATGGCATCCTGTTACAACAAATACAGAGATTATAATAAGTATAAGAAATAATGCGGTAATTCTATTTTGTATCTTCATCCCTTCATACCTCCCCGTGCAACGCCTGCCATTATCTTCTTACGGAAAACGAGGAAAATAGCAATTAAAGGAATTGATATAATAACAACGGCCGCCATCATAAGAGGCACGTTTTCACGTCCCTGACCGTTTTCACGAAGTTCCTGAATACCGTTAGATACAAGATAATAGTCCTGATTATCTGTAACAAGTCGCGGCCAAACGTAAGAATTCCAACACTCAATTACTTTAAGTATCGTTATGGTGATCAACGTAGGTTTACAAATCGGAATCATAACCTTAATCAGGTATTTAAGATCTGACGTTCCGTCGACTTTTGCCGCGTAGTAAAGCTCATCCGGCACCTGCGAGAAATTCTCTTTTAGCAGATAAACGTAGAATACCGACATAACGGACGGCAGGATCAATCCGGCAAACGTGTTGCGCATATTGAAATTTGTTATCGTTGTAAAATTTGTAATAATTACTAATTCATTTGGTATCATCATCAACGACAAAAACAAAGTAAACACAAGATTTTTACCTTTAAATTGCATTCGTGAGAAGGCAAAAGCTGCCAGAGTAATAACAACTACCATAGCCGCCGTAGTAATCACTGTAAAAATCAATGTGTTCAGTAAATATTTACCAAGAGACACATTGGTAAATGCATTTACATAATTGTCTAACGTTGGCGACAACGTAAAAAAGGACGGTACATTCTCAGCATTATACGAACCGTAGCTCTTTACTGACGTCAGAGTCATCCAATAAAAAGGAAAAAGAACAATCATCCCCCACAGAGTCAAAAACGTATATATAACTGTATTTTTTGTAATATTGCGC
Source organism: Clostridia bacterium (assembly GCA_017517275.1). Classification (GTDB taxonomy): domain Bacteria; phylum Bacillota; class Clostridia; order UBA1212; family UBA1255; genus SIG424. Next base: position 9,679 of record JAFWZX010000027.1, on the reverse strand, counting down.
CGTTTTGCAGACTTTTCAAGTTTAATAAATTCTTTATTATTCATAGCAACACCTCACGAGTAATGAACGTGTTTTCTGCTCACCAGGAGATTGATACACGTTATTGTTAATATGATCACAAATAAGATAATTGCAGCTGCAGAAGCATAAGACGGATATCCTCCGCCATCGCCATATAACATATCGTAGATATAACCCACGATAGTATTCATGCCTGCGGCATTGAGATTTGTGCCAAAAAGTGCTACCGAATCGCTATATGCTTTGAACGCTCCTATAAATCCGGTGATTATCAAATAAAACAGCATTGGAGAAATCATAGGTATTGTAATTTTTGTAAAAACACGCCATTTGGGAGTGCCGTCTATCTTCGCTGCATTATAATAATCTTCCTTAACCGAAGCCAGAGCGCTTGTAAGAATCAGAATTTTAAACGGCATAACTACCCAGATTGTGTAGAAGCATAATACAAACATCTTTGCCCAATAAGGCCCATCTATGAAATCCACCGATTCTCCGCCAAACCAATTAATAAGAAGATTAACCATACCGTCAGAGTATGCAGTTTTCTTAAATAAAATCATGAAAACAATTCCAACAGCCAAGGTATTTGTTACGTACGGTAAGAAATATACGGTCTGATATAAATGGCGAAGAGGTTTAATCGAACTAAGTCCCAAAGAGATAAACAACGCAATTAAAGTAGACATCGGAACAGTAATGATAACCAAAATAAACGTATTCTTAAGAGCCTGTAAAAAATAAGGATCCCTTAAAACGTATTGAAAATTAAACGTTCCTGTTCCAAAATCGCTTTGGGAAGCTGAATTATATCCCTCTTCAAAAGAGTATATAAAAACGTCGATTAACGGATATATCATAAATACTCCGATAAATAAGATTGCAGGCAGCAAATACAGCCAAGCCTTTTTATTATCCCTTTCCATAACTGCCTCCAAATCTTACTGCAGGTTGCAAGTAATACGATTGCCGGTATCCGCATCAAAAATTAAAAGTTTATTAGGCTTTATGGAGAATCTCACCTGAGAGGCGCCAAAATCGACCTTATTATCAGAACTGATAATCGACCTGATATGAGTAGTTTGTGCTGCTTCATGCTGTGAAACAACACTGATATCTCTGCCCATTACTTCCACTCTGTCAAGCTTGCAAGCAAGAGGACCGTCTTCCTTTAGAATAAAGCCTTCCGGTCTGATGCCCACGTCAACCTTTGCGGTGTCAGGAATGTCAACGCTACACACGTTATCATTTCCTATGTATAGCCTGCCTGCCTTGATACTGCCTGTGAAAATGCTTATCGGAGGTGTTCCTAGGAATTTTGCTACAAATAAATTGGACGGATTGTCGTAGACCTCCTGAGGCGCTCCTATTTGTTGCACCACTCCATCTTTCATTACAACAATGATATCCGAAATACTCATAGCTTCATCCTGGTCGTGAGTTACAAACACAGTTGTAATGCCGGTTTCTCTCTGAATTCTTCTTATTTCCTCACGAGTTTGAAGTCGTAATCTGGCATCAAGATTTGACAGCGGTTCGTCCAATAAGAGTACACGCGGTATTTTTACTAATGCTCTTGCAATCGCAACACGCTGTTGCTGTCCGCCTGATAATTCATTAGGTTTTCTATCCATCAAGCCGTCAAGCTGAACTAATTTTGCAATTTCAAGAGCCTTTTGATTCATTTGATCTTTTGATAATTTATTCTTTCCTTTCAAATTCTGAAGAGGGAAAATAATATTCTGTCTAACTGTAAGATGAGGATATAATGCATAATTTTGAAAAACAAGACCTATTCCTCTGTTTTCCGGAGGCAAATTTGTAACGTCATCATCGCCAAAGAAAATCTTACCTGACGTAGGCTTCAAAAGGCCGCTTATCAGATTAAGAGTAGTACTCTTGCCGCAACCGGAAGGTCCGAGTAATCCTACAAGCTTGCCATCCGGGATTTCAAACGTAAAATCATTGACAGCAATCACGTCTTCTTTTTCCTTTTTGTTCCTATTAGGAAATTTCTTAGTCAGATTTTGTAACAATACTCTCATATTATGCCAAATCCTTTCGCTTATTCTATTAATCAATCATTTATAGGGTCAAAAAAAGCCTCCAATCGGAATTGAACCGATGACCTCATCCTTACCATGGATGCGCTCTACCTACTGAGCTATGGAGGCATGTGCCGTCACTTCGAAACAGCGAGGCTATAATAACACAAAACGCTGATGTTGTACAGTATCAAAAAAATATTTTTACTTTCTAATACTTCTCAAAAAAAAAGCACGGGCTCGTTTATTGCAATCCCGTGCTCTTACAACCTACTTTATTATAATAAAATTATAATTTAGACTGAATTTGTTCTATTCTCTGACAAACACTCTCATACATGGCAGTATACTTTTCAAGCTTTGCCTTCTCTTCTGCCACAACCTTCTCAGGTGCCTTGCTGACAAAAGAAGCGTTACCCAACTTAGAATTTACTCTCTTAAGTTCGCTCTCTACAGTTTCCTTTTCTTTTGCAAGACGCTCAAGCTCCTTATCAAAGTCAACAAGTTCATTAAGAGGGATATATACTTTTGCATTTGCAACGATACCCGTTACAGCATCCTGTAAATCAATATCTTTAATATCCTCTTCGCAAAGCGCTGCTGTTATATCAGACGCTGATGCAAGTCTTTCAAAGAAAGCCTTTGAAGCTGTAAGTACGTCACACGTATGTAAAGACGGAACAACAATTGCAAGATGAGCCTTCTTTGACGGAGGAACATTCATACCTTGTCTGATATTTCTTACGGTACGAATCACTTCGATGATAAATTCCATATCCTTTTCATCTTGCTCATAATTGTTCTCTGCAGAAACCTCAGGCCATTTAGAGATCATAATGCTTTCTGAATCCCTATACAGGCTCCGGTAAAGTTCTTCTGTGATAAACGGCATAAACGGATGAAGGAGCTTCATACATTTTACAAGAACGTCATTTAAAACAAATTGAGCTTCTAATCTTGTATCATCTTCCTGGTTGAAAAGTCTCGGCTTTACAATCTCGATGTACCAATCACAATACAGATCCCAAATAAACTCGTATACCTTGCCGAGAGCAACTCCAAGCTCGAATTTATTGATATTCTCCGTAACTTCTGCTATAAGCTTGTCACATGCAGATAATATCCATTTATCAGCAGTTGTAAATTTATTTCTATCCACACGTGAAAAGTCAGGATTTTCATCAAAATTCATCAAAACGAATCTGGTAGCATTCCAGACTTTATTAGCAAAGTTCCTTGCAGCTTCTACCTTCTCTATAAGGAATCTCTGGTCATTTCCGGGGCTGTTGCCCGTTACTAATGCATAACGCAGAGCGTCCGTACCGTATTGGTCGATGATTTCCAAAGGATCAATACCGTTACCAAGAGATTTTGACATTTTTCTGCCTTGACTGTCACGAATCAAGCCATGAATCAATACATAATCAAAGGGCTTATGATTCATCTGTTCGAGGCCGGAGAAAATCATTCTTGCTACCCAGAAAGGAATAATATCATACGCAGTAACTAATACGTTAGTAGGATAGAAATACTCCAAATCAGCTGTTTTATCCGGCCAACCTAGTGTTGAGAACGGCCACAGAGCTGAACTGAACCACGTATCCAAAGTGTCCTCATCCTGCTTAATGTTGCTGCAACCGCACTTTTCACATTTATCAGGCATCGATCTGCCTACCATGATATGGCCGCATTCCTGACAATAATAAGCAGGAATCCTGTGTCCCCACCATAATTGACGAGAGATACACCAATCCTGAATATTTTCCATCCAATGCATATATTGTTTTCCGAAACGTTCGGGGATAAATTTAATCTCACCTTTCTTAACGGCATCTATAGCAGGACCCGCCAAAGGCTTCATCCTAACGTACCATTGATTGGAAATAATCGGTTCAATTACAGTACCGCAACGCTGACACGTACCTACGTTATGGCAACACGGTTCAATCTTAACAAGCAGACCAAGCTCGTCTAAATCTTTGACTATCTGAGCTCTTGCCTCATATCTGTCCATGCCCTCGTATTTGCCGCCGTTTTCATTAATAATGCCTCTTGGAGTCATTACGTTAATCTCGGGGAGATTATGACGTTTGCCAACTTCAAAGTCGTTAGGGTCGTGAGCAGGAGTGATCTTAACTGCGCCTGTACCGAAGCCGAGTTCAACGTATTCATCGGCGATAATCGGTATTTCTTTGTTAACAAGCGGTAACATCAACGTTTTGCCAATCAGGTGCTTATATCTGTCATCTTCGGGATTAACGGCGACGGCAGTATCACCAAGCATTGTTTCAGGTCGCGTAGTGGCAATCGTCAAATATCCGCTACCATCGGTCAAAGGATATTTGATATGCCAGAAGCTGCCGTTTTGCTCTTCATATTCAACCTCTACGTCAGAAATAGACGTATTACATTTAGGACACCAGTTTGTTATTCTGATACCCTTATAAATAAGCCCCTTATTATATAATTCTATGAAAACCTCAAGTACTGCTTTAGAAAGGCCTTCGTCCATAGTAAATCTAAGGCGTTCCCAATCACATGAGCTACCTAAACACTTGAGCTGATTTACGATTCTGTTACCGTACAATTCTTTCCAAGCCCAGGCTCTTTCAAGGAAGCCTTCTCTGCCAATATCATCTTTGGACACACCTTCTTTGGCCATAGCATCGACAATCTTTGCCTCAGTAGCAATTGATGCATGGTCGGTTCCCGGTACCCACAGTGCACTGTATCCTTGCATTCTCTTTGTTCTAATGATGATATCCTGAAGAGTGTTATTAAGTGCATGTCCCATATGCAGCTGCCCTGTTATATTCGGTGGCGGAATAACTATAGTATACGGCTTTTTATCATGGTCGACGACGCCTTTGAAATATCCTTTTTCTTCCCATTTTTTGTACATGCTACTCTCTATAGCAGACGGATCATACGTCTTGGCCATGTTATCGGCTTTACCCATAATTATGCATCCTCCTTGTGAAAATTTTTATACGAAGTTTATTATAACCCATCTCTTTTTATTTGCAAGTTCTAATATATTTGAAATCACGGCATAAAAAAAGAGATCCACATATCAATGTGAATCTCTAGAAAAAAAGTCTTATTAATAATAGTATGGACCATACATATCAGGATCGCCAAAGCCGTACTCTACACCCATCATAATCGAGATAAACAGTAAAACACCGAATAAAATAAGGCAAATCAAACTGAAAATCTTACCAATCTTACCCATTTTACTGTTACCGGATTTGTTACCGATGCAAGATAAGATCATGCCCGGAATTGCATATATGTATCCGGCTATCGAATAGCCAACACCAAGGGACGGAATTGTGACTGAAAGAAGAAACGTTACAAAAGCCCATACAAGGCTCACAATACCAAGAACCATACCGATAATAGAAAGAACTCTATCCTTTACGGGTAATGAAGGCTCAACCGGAGTCGCCTCATATACAGGAGCAGTATAAATAGGTTGCTGATAAATAGGTGCCTCGTAAAAAGGAGCTTGTTGCCCGTAAACAGGAGCTTGTTGCTCGTAAACAGGAGCTTGTTGCTCGTAAACAGGGGCTTGTTGCTGTGCAGCTTGTTGCTGTGCAGCCTGCTGCTGAGGAGCCTCACACTTAGTACCGCAATTTCCGCAAAAAGCATCGCTATCCGCTAATTCTTTACCGCAATTACTACAATATTTCATAAATTAACCTCCTAAAAGTGTATCTTACATTGTTTTAAGTATAACATAATATAGCTGTTTGTACAATATTAAATAATCAAACAATAACGCTTATTGCACCAATATAGTTAATAACAACACCGTAAGTAAGCAACATTGCTGCAGGTACTTTAAAGCGTTCTGAGGTAAATTCCGGCATATCTTTAACTAAGGATTGGAAGTTGCTTTTTACATATGCAAGCGAAAACTGGCCGTTTTCCTTTTGACTGGCAAATTCAGGCAAATAATTATGGCCAAACTCAAAAATGTTATGGAATCTTACGTAGTTATATGCCATATAGGCAAATGCCACTACTCCCGGAGCAATGAAATACTTCCACGTACGCAGGATTTTAAAATTATGTTTCTTGAAAATAACATAAATAAGAAACGGAAAATAAAACACCTGAAACGGCCTGCATCCCACAGCCAAAGCAAGTAAAAACATTGACAAATATACGCACCATTTTCTGTGACTGAACACAAGATAAAATGAAGCCATCGTCAGACACATCGCCATTGATTGAGCGATAAACCACACACTTCCGGAAAAAGTCAGATTAAAAAGTGCAGATCCCACAGTAACAAACATTGCAAGGATTAACGCAGTATCGTCTTTAACCTTAAACCTCTTTGCCAGCAAGAAAGAAAAGGCAAAAAGAAGCATACCGCATAAGCAACTCACAAAATTGCTGGGCGTGTCATATCCAAAAATAAAGCTTAACAATAACATCGGTACTGCCGGAAACGGAGGAAAGCTAAGATAATAATTATCTTCATAAAGATCAACGATAAAACGAGGACAACTGTTGTTCTTATTCTGCCGTCACGCAACAGATTTCTACAAGAAAAGTTCCTATGCATCTTCCGCTGTTACCTCACAGTCGATCTTTTATAGAATCTTTAAACAGATCAGTTAAGATATCCTTTATAGCTCCGCCAAAGAACTTGAATACTAAAATAACGGCTAAGGCAATCAGTAACATCACAAAAATCCATATCAGATGCCAGATAAATCTGGAGCGTGCATAATTCTTACGTGAAATATTTCCTCCGACAAAGGAAAATACGATGGCAGCAATAAAGCCTATAATCGGAATGTTAAATAAATAATGAAGCCAAAAGAAAGTACTGATATTTACAAGATGTTCTGAACGTATCTGTTCTTCCTGCTGTGCTTTTAAATTCCTCTCTGCCAGAACAAGCGCTGCACGTTCACGGTCAAGCAATTCTCTTTCAGTTCTCAAATATTTGGCGAACGCTTCGTTGCTATCCTCGTGAGCCTTTTCCCGGTATGCGGCTTCGGATATCTGATTTTCTTCTTGTTTTGTATTATCTTCATTCGGTAAAAGAACCTCTTCAGTCGGCGTTTCAACGATAGACACACTCTCAACATTTTCTTCTTTTTCATTTAATTCTGCCATGTGGACGTCCTCCAAACAATTGATTTTCTTCATTTTATCACAGTCTATCAAGGCAATGCAATCTATTTGAATTCTTTTATCAGCTTACGAATAAACAAAGTGACGGCACATAGGCCGTCACGTACTTAAGTATATTAATTGTTTTTATCTTAGTTCCGGACCGTTTTCTCCCATTACCCAGATATTTTCAAAATCCCAAGCAACAAACGTTTCCTGATTTTTTATTTCATCAGAAGTGACTATCTCCACGTATTGATGTGTGGGCATTGCCGAATACACTGCGCCTGATAATCCGGACAACCCACTATACTTATAATCATTTAACGGCGTGTAGTATGGCCTTAATTCCTCTACGTTGTAGTTATCTTCGAACTTCAATATACACGTATCTGAGAATCCTGCCCAATCACTTTGATCTTTTTTATTTTTATCTATAATAAAAGTCCTAGTATAACGATCTAAAACAAGACCCACTAACGCACCGTGACAATATACGCGTTCATCCTCACAGATATTGGGAGCATTAACTATGCCTGTAGCATAGCAATTCCATACTTCTACTTTATGATAGTCAGAATAAACACTAGTCGTTCTGATAGAACCAATCAGAGATCCACAAGGGTTATAGTAATTTAACCACGGTCCTCCGTTTCTTGGAGTGTCATCCTGGCAAGGACTCCATTCCGCATACGGAACGTTTACGTTTCCTGTTGCATAGCAATCATGCACTATTGCATATGCGTACATTTGACCTATAAGGCCACCTGCACTTACCCCTCCGTAATGATTATCCGACACACACGTTACTTCCATATCAGAAAAACATCTTGTAATCTCAGTAGCATAAAGCGTATAACCAACCAATCCGCCTACATCACCGTCTAAAACGTTGATATTTCCTTTTGAATAACACTTGTCAATCTTGATAAGGTTGGCAACACCGATCAAACCACCTATATTAGCTCGTTCTCCTGACTTTACAAAATGGTGTATTTCAACATTAGTATTGCAGTTTTTAACATATATATCAGGGGCTCCGGACGGTGCGAACTCTTCACCATCAAACGCTCTTGACAAACCGCCTAACAAACCTCCGGTATAGCCGCCACCTGTAATGTAACCGGTAACTGAGCAATTTACCATAAGGTCGCTTTGATTTTCCTTTAGGATACTATAACCTACCAGGCCACCTGTAAACGTATTGGAACTCTTGAAATCAACGACTGCAGTACAATTTTCGAATTGACAACCAGTTGCGCAGCCAACCAAAGCCGCTGTATAAGAGCCCGTTCCGGGATAAAGCTTCGTATTGTTCTCATATGTAATATGATTATCATCTGTAGTAGCATTAACTATGTTAATATTCTTAAATGATCCGTCCTCGGCGTGTGCAATCAAAGCAGTAGCCTCTGAATCCGCATCAAAGTGTATATTTAATATCTTATATCCGCCTCCATCATAATTATGTTTAAACGGATGATCATAATCGCCTATTTGAATCCATTCAGACATGGACGCACAGTCTATATCATTTATCTGCTTAAAGTAGTAACCTGATTTATTTAATACTTTCGGCAAGTTCTTAAGATCATTTAAATTACTTATTATAAATGGATCGCTTTTCGTACCTGATCCTTTAAATAACGGAGTTGGAGTCGGGGTCGGAGTAGGTTTCTTCGTCGGAGTCGGAGTGGGTTTCTTCGTGGGAGTCGGAGTAGGTTTCTTCGTGGGAGTCGGCGTAGGTTCAGCCGTGGGTTCTGTCGTCGGAGTCGGCGTAGGTTCAGCTGTGGGTCCTGTCGTCGGAGTCAGCGTAGGTTCAGCTGTGGGTCCTGTCGTTGGAGTCGGCGTAGGTTCAGCTGTTGAACTTACGTCCGGCGTTACTTCCGGCGTATGATTATCAGTAGCCTTCAGCGTCGAATCGGAGGGCGCTGAAGATTGCAAAGCCACCTGGCTAAAATCATCAAAACAACCTGTTGCAAAAAAAGCCAGCAATGAAGCTAATATAAGACAAATAATTTTCTTTCCCACAAAAACACATCCTTTTTGTTTAAATACAATCACTATCTACAATATAGCATCTTATTTGTTTAACAGTATAGCTTTTTATTATTTAAATGTCCATAGTTTTGTTTTGCTTTCGCCCTTAACATTCATTTTTGCCTCCTATTTCATTAATTCATCAGTAAGTCTGATTATTTCGGGAGCAATCTTCTTACGTTCAGTTTTAATAATATAATTGTAAACAGGGTAAGCAACGCATGTAAATAGAATACCGATAACTCCGATTATAACACCTCCAAGTATCGCCATTATACCTACAAGTCCTATATTCTCTCCGATATCGGTCATCACAAGGCTCATTCCCATTCCCATAATTAACGTACCGATTACACCAAACGCAAGCGAAACAGATGTAGCTTTTTTCGTTACGGCTGCATCTAAACGACGAAGTTGTGCCATCTTATCCTCTGTTT
>JAFWZX010000026.1 GCA_017517275.1 Clostridia bacterium | reverse complement strand
CAATAAGGTTAACTAATTTCATATGTGTATTCCTCCTTAATCAAAGTCAAATAATGCTGTACTAAAATATCTCTCGCCTGTATCAGGAAGTACCGTTACAACAGTCTTACCCCTACCCAGCTTCTTTGCAAGTCGTATTGCGGCAGCAACGTTTGTTCCGCTTGAGATTCCGCATAAGATACCCTCTTCTCTCATTAATCTTTGAGCTGTACCGATTGCTTCTTCATCTGTAATAATGGCAATTTCGCTGTAAATCTCCGTATTTAAATTCGTAGGAATCAGGCCGTCTCCGATGCCCATCTGAAGATGCGTTCCGATACTGCCGCCTGATAATATCGCGGCATTTTCCGGTTCTACTGCCCAAATGACAACATCCGGATAAAGGCTCTTGAGAATCTCTCCGATTCCCGATATTGTTCCCCCTGTGCCGATTCCGGAGCAAAAACCGTCTATTTTTACGCCTACTTGCTCTACCATCTCAAGTGCTGTATGGAATTTATGAACGCGCGGGTTGTCAGGATTTTCGAATTGCTGTGGCACGTAAACGTTCTTATCCTCTTGGGCCATTTTCATAGCCATGTCCAAACATGCCTGAATACATTTTCCAATATCACCGTCGTCGTGAATCGTTATTACTTCTGCTCCGTATGCCCGTATTAGTTTTCTTCGTTCAATGCTGACGGAATCCGGCATAATTATTTTAACTTTGTAACCTTTAACAGCGCCTACAAGAGCAAGACCGATGCCTTGATTTCCGCTGCTTGGCTCAACAATAATTGTATCTTTATTAATTCTGCCGGCTTTTTCCGCTTCAAGCAACATATTGTATGCAGTTCTGGTTTTAATAGAACCCCCAATATTCAATCCTTCATATTTCACAAGAATATCGGCAGAATCTTCATCTACAATCTTATTGAGCTTTATTACCGGTGTATGACCGATTGCCTCTAATATATTGTTGTATACCATTTTAAACTCCTATAAATCACCTATAAGTTATTCTACTCATTAAGTAGTCTTAACGTTACATCTTCTCTACAACGTCAACACCGATAAGATGAAGTGCGCTTTTAATTACGCAGCACATAGCATTAGTAAGTTCAATCCTCTTTGTGCGAGTGATTCCGGTTGATTTCATAATATTACACGTATTATAGAATTTGTTAAATGCTGCTGCTACGGCAAGTGTATATCTTGTTATGATACACGGCTGATTCTTAGCAGCTGCATCCTGCACAACACCTGAATAATCATTTAATAACTTTGCAAGTTCAAACTCTTCATTCGTCGGCTCATATACGCTGTCACCGGATTCTGCAGGCATTTCAGAGGCTTTACGTAAAATGCTCTTGCCTCTTGCGTATGCATACTGAACGTACGGGCCTGATTCACCTTCAAAATCAAGAATATCATCCCATGTGAAAATAATATCACGTTCTCTGCTGTTCTTCAAAAAGGCAAAAATAACGGCTCCTACACCTATTTTTTGAGCGAGTTCATCTATATTGTCAATGTCCTTGCTGGTACTACTTGCTGCGATTATTTCCTTTGTCTTTGATATTGACATATTGAGTAAATCTTCAAGCAGAATAACGTCACCATGACGTGTTGACATTGATTTATCCGGAAATCTTACGTATCCGAAATCCACGTGTACGCAGTTATCCGCCCAATCAAAGCCCATTTTACCGATTACAGAAAACACCTGCTTAAAATGAAGCGTTTGCGGTGTACCGACAACGTAGATATTTTTATAAAAATCATAATGTCTCTTTCTGTAAACAGCGGCTGCAATATCACGCGTTGCGTAAATTGTAGTACCGTCTGATTTAAGAATAATGCAAGGCGGCATATTGTCGTCCTCAAAACGAACAACCATAGCGCCGTCACTCTCCTCAAGAAGATTCTTTTCCTTGAGGATATTAACAATTTCAGGCATTTTATCAGTGTAAAAACTTTCCCCTGCATATGAATCAAAGGATATACCAAGTAAACGGTACATTCTGTTAAATTCTGTCAAACTGGCACTTACAAAAAACTGCCATAATTCAGTAACTTCTTTATCCCCGTCCTCAAGAAGCTTAAAGTAGTGTCTTGCTTCATCTTCAAGCTCAGGCTTTTCTTCTGCTTCCTTATGGAAACGTACGTATATTTTCAGGAGCTCGTTAATAGGATCTTTTTCTATAACACCTCTGTCTCCCCAATGTTTATATGCACTAATCAGTTTACCAAACTGCGTGCCCCAGTCACCAATGTGATTGATTTTCACAGTTTTATAGCCGAGGAATCTGTATATTCTCTCCAAAGAGCTTCCCAATGCAGTCGAAACAAGATGCCCTACGTGGAAAGGCTTTGCAATATTAGGAGAAGAAAATTCAACTAATACGGTCTTACCGTCGCCTTCGTTCATCCGACCGTAATCTTCTTCAGCATTATTTATTTCATCGATAACACCTGATATCAGGCTGCTCTTTTTTACAAAAAAATTAACGTATCCACCAACTGTTTCTACCCTGTCTACGGCTTGTGTAAAATCAGCTGTTGCATTTTGACAAATAAGCTCTTTAACGTCCTTTGCTATAAGCGGAGGCGCTTTTCTTAAAGTCTTGGCCAGACTAAAACACGGAAATGCCACGTCACCCATTTCAGGATTCGGCGGCACTTCTACAGCGCCTGCCACGGCGCCCAGAGCCTGGCAGGCGACATTTATATTACTTGTAATAATACTCTTATAATCCATTTTTCCTCCAATATCAGATAACGATGTTAACAAGTCTTCCGGGTACTACAATAACTTTCTTTATCTGACTGTTACCAACAATTTCTTTTACTTTGCTGTCTGCAAGTGCGGCAGCCTGCGTTGCATCCTTATCGAGGCCTGTAGGAATTACGATCTTAGCTTTTACTTTTCCGCAAATCTGTACAACGATCTCAACATTAGCCTTTACCATGGCTTTTTCATCGTATTCAGGCCACTTTGCTTTGTACAGGGGCGCTGAGTCTATGTTGCAGATTTCCCACAGTTCTTCTGTTATATGAGGAGCTACAGGGTTTAAAAGCAGTAAGAATGCTTTAAAATCTCCCTTTGAAAGCTTTCCGCAAGCGTAAATACTGTTAACAAGAGACATGAGAGCTGCAATAGCTGTATTAAATTTCATCTTCTCATAATCTTCCGTAACCTTTTTGATTGTAGTATGTACATCTGCCTTCAGAGCTTCGGAGATTTCTTCTTCTTCTGTCAGGAAGTCCTGCATTTTCCAGACTCTTTCTAAGAATCTGTAGCATCCCTTGGCTCCCTGCGTAGACCACGGAATTGCCTGATCAAAGGCTCCCATAAACATCTCATAGAGTCTGAATGAATCTGCGCCTATTTCATCTACAATGTCATCCGGATTAATTACGTTTCCGCGGGATTTTGACATTTTCTCGCCGTTTTCGCCGAGAATCATACCGTGAGACGTTCGCTTTTGATACGGTTCGGGACAAGAAATCAGTCCCTGATTGTATAAAAATTTATGCCAGAATCTAGAATAAAGCAGGTGAAGTGTTGTATGCTCCATACCGCCATTGTACCAGTCTACAGGCATCCAATAATCCATTGCCTCTTTTGATATATATTCGTCCTTATTGTGAGGATCACAGTATCTGATAAAATACCATGAAGAGCCTGCCCACTGGGGCATCGTGTCAGTCTCACGTTTAGCCGGTCTTCCGCATTTCGGACAAGTTGTATTAACCCATTCTGGTACGTTTACGAGAGGAGACTCACCTGTGTCTGTCTGAACGTATGATTCAACATCAGGCAGTTTTACCGGGAGTTGATCTTCCGGAACAGGTACGTATCCGCAGTGATCGCAAATAACAATCGGAATAGGTTCTCCCCAATATCTTTGACGGCTGAATACCCAGTCACGGAGTTTGTAATTTACCTTGCGTATACCCACACCTTTGTCAACAAGCCAGTCGATTATCTTTACTTTGGCTTCTTTTACAGACAGGCCGTCAAGGAAACCTGAGTTAACCATCACGCCACTCTCAATATCTGTAAAGGCAGCATTCTGAACGTCTCCGCCTGCAACAACTTCTATAATGTCAAGGCCAAATTTCTTTGCAAATGCCCAGTCACGATCATCATGTGCCGGTACCGCCATAATCTTCCCGGTTCCGTATGAAACAAGAACGTAATCTGACGTCCATATTGGAATTTCCTTGCCATTTACAGGATTTACTGCGTAAATACCTTTAAGCTGAACGCCTGTCTTATCCTTCACAAGCTCTGTTCGTTCAAAATCTGACTTCTTTGCAGCTTCTGCCTTGTATGCAGCAACCTCGTCGTAGTTAGATATAATATCCTTAACCTTGTCGATTACCGGATCTTCAGGAGATACGACCATATAAGTCGCGCCAAACAGCGTATCCGGACGTGTTGTATAAACGGTAAGCTTCTCATCTATAGCAGGCACGTAGAAATCAACCTCCGCGCCTTCGCTTCGTCCAATCCAATTACGTTGTTGAATCTTAACCTTTTCAATAAAGTCTACGTCATCAAGACCGTCTATAAGCTTTTGTGCATATTCTGTAATCTTAAGCATCCATTGAGATCGCTCTACACGAATAACCTGTGCACCGCATCTTTCGCAAACACCATTTACAACTTCTTCATTTGCAAGACCAACTTTACATTCTGTACACCAGTTAATAGGCATTTTAGATTTATATGCAAGGCCCTGTTCGAAGAGCTTTAAGAAGATCCACTGTGTCCATTTATAGTAATCAGGATCAGTTGTATCTATTTCTCTGTCCCAATCAAAGGAAAAGCCAAGTCTTTTGAGCTGATCTTTAAAATGAGCAATATTCTTCTCCGTTACAATTGCCGGATGAACTTTGTTTTTGATTGCGTAGTTTTCTGTAGGAAGACCGAAAGCATCCCAACCTATCGGGAATAACACGTTATAGCCTTCAAGACGTCTCTTACGAGATATAATATCCATAGCAGTATTTGACCTTGGATGTCCTACGTGAAGACCCTGTCCAGAAGGATATGGGAATTCAATCAATGCATAGAATTTCTTCTTAGCTTTGTCTTCAGGTGTATCAATACGAGCTGCAAACACCTTATTATCGTCCCATATTTTTTGCCATTTTGCTTCTATACTTTTCGGATTGTATTCTTTCATGTTCTTATCTCCCCTCCGGATTATCTATCATTAAGATCTACATATGGTTGTTTTGCTCCGACATTTTTATATGCCGGTCTGATTATTCTGTTACTTACCGCTAATTCCTCTAGTCTGTGAGCACTCCATCCTGCTATACGTGCAATTGCAAATATCGGAGTATACAGCTCCTTTGGAATATTAAGCATTGAATAAACAAGGCCTGAATAAAAGTCAACATTCGCACAAAATGTTTTATCAATTGCTCTGTGTTTTTCAAAAACAAATGGAGCAATCTTCTCAATGCGTTTATAGAATTCAAATTCTTCCTGCCATTCTCCGCCAAGTTCGTATGCAAGCTCTTGTGCCTTCTCCTTAAGTAATATTGCTCTCGGATCCGATCTCGTATAAACTGCATGTCCGATACCATAGATGAGACCGGAACCGTCATTTGCTTCTTTGTTAAGCACTTTAAATAAATAATCCTCAATTTGCTTATCGTTTTTCCAGTCTGTTACGTATTTCTTCATATCATTTATCATCTCAAGAACTTTGAGATTTGCACCGCCGTGCTTATGCCCCTTGAGTGCACCGATTGCTGTCGCCATGGCTGAATATGTATCAGTGCCGCTGGAAGAAACTAAGTGTACTGCAAAAGTAGAGTTATTTCCTCCACCATGCTCAGCATGAAGCATCAGTGCAAGATCAAGCATCTCTGCCTCAAGCCTTGTATATTTACTGTCAGGTCTGATCATTTGCAGGAAATTCTCAGAAGTTGACAGTTCAGCTTGCGGATTATGTATATACAGACTCTTGTCGTCATAATGATGACTCTTCGTTTGATATGCATATGCTGCCATCGTAGGAAGCTGTGCAATCAACATAATGCATTGTCTTAATACATTATCGAACGACAAATCATCCGGATTACTATCATATGAATAAGATGCCAGAACGCATCTTGCAAGTTTATTCATTATGTTAGGGCTGGGTGCCTTCATTATCATATCTTCAGCAAAGCCATCCGGTAGTTTACGATAATCGCCAAGCATTTTATTAAAGTCAGCAAGTTCTTTATCATTTGGAAGAGATCCCATAAGAAGTAAATATGCTGTCTCTTCAAAGCCGAAAGCATCTCTGCGCTGAACACCTTCAACCAGCTTCTTTACGTTTATACCTCTATATATTAACTTACCGTCAATGGGAACCTTTTCCTTCTCGTCCATAATATAAGCACGAACGTCACCGATACTTGTAAGTCCTACAAGAACGCCTGTACCATCTTGATTCCGCAGGCCTCTTTTAACGTTATATTTGTCGTAAAGAGACGGATCAAATTTATCGGATGCTAAAACCTTTTCAGATAATTCCTTAAAGGTCTCCTTATAAATATTGTTAATCTCTGAAATACTATGTTTGTTTGGCATATAGTATAACTCCTTATGCTAAAATAGACCACAGCGATTTCGCTGCAATCATGTTATTTTATTTTATTATTTAATTTGTGTCAACTGATGAAATACATTGCTTTATGGATACTTTTAATATTCTGTGAGTATCTGCCTCTTGAACTGTGATGATGAGATTTTCAAACTCAACCTCATCCCCTTTCTCCCCTATACGTCCAAGCAGCTCCGTAACCCAACCGCCAACTGAATTAGCATCCGTATCAGTTTCAAAATTAAAAAGTTCCATTACTTCGGACATTTCCGTAGTACCGTCAAAGGAGAAAATATTTTCATCGATTTGAGTAATATTCTTTGTAACTTCATCGTGTTCATCCCAGATATCGCCTACCAGTTCTTCTAATATATCCTCCATAGTTACGATCCCCCTGGTGCCGCCATATTCATCAACCACAACTGCTATATGAGCTTTGTCTTTCTGAAGCTTATTCAGAATATCATCCAGCTTTGAGCTATCGCTTATATATATCGGCGGAGTCATTACTTCCCGCAAATTTTTACTCGTCATCCCCGTACCAACGTAAAAATCCTTGATATGAACTACACCAACAATATTGTCAATATTCTCTTCGTATACAAGAATTCTAGAAAATTTAGAATCTGTAAAGAGTTGAGCTATTATCGTTTTGTCTTCGCTTACTTCAACAGCTGCAAGCTCTGTCCTGTGTGTTAATATTTCCCTTGCTTCAATATTATTAAATTCAAGAGCATTTTTAATAAGTTCTCCCTCGTCATCATCGATGCTTCCTTCTTCCTGGACTTCTTCTACGAGCATAAGCAGTTCATCATGAGACATTTTGGTATCCGCTTTAACTTTGATAATTTTAGAAATAAATCTCTTCCATTGCGAAAAAATAAAGTTAAGAGGAGTAAACAAATAAATTAACCCGTTTATTATGGGTGCCGAAAACATTGCAAAGCTTTCCGGGCTGTCTTTGGCAAGATTCTTAGGTGTAATTTCACCAAAAATTAAAACAACAGTCGTTATAACAACCGTTGAAATAGTTGCACCTATATCTCCATAGAGCTTTACAAACATAATAGTGCCTATAGATGCCATTGTGATATTTACGATGTTATTTCCAATAAGTATAGTAGATATCAACTTATCGTATTTTTCAGACAAATTATATGTAAGATTTGCCCTTTTATTGCCTTTCTCACATAACGCTCTGAGTTTTGTTTTATTAAGTGAAGTAAATGCCGTCTCCGTCGCAGAGAAGTATCCTGACATTAACACAAGAGCGGCTATAATTATTAAATAAGTTATTATTTCTCCCTTCATGCTGCGTGACGCTTATTCCCGTCACTACTGTCGCTATCCATCAGCGTCTGTCACCTCCATAAAAATATGTGCGATATGTTACATTAAATGTCTCATCTTGTCAAACGTACTTTGCTTAGCCATTTATAAATATAAAAATGGCTAAGCATTTTTATAAATACTATTTCTTACGTCTAATGATCATCGCTGCACCGACAATTATCATGGCATGAGCCAACATCACAGAAGAGCCGCAACCACCCTTTTCCTTCTTAACATCAGTCGGTTCATTTGTTATCTCAGGCGCCTGTGTTACCGGCTTTTGTGTAGGCTTTTGTGTAGCTTGCGGTGTAGGCGTTATAGGTTTCTCAGTAGGAACAGGAGTTGCTATTGCATCAAAATTCCCATCCCATTGAAGTGCAGATTCCTTGTTGTCAAAAAACAATATGTATTCAATGTCAAATGAAGCATCCTTATTCTCTGATGCAAAAATATCATATCGGAACATATTTAATATAGCATCTTCCTGAGTGTATTTTGTATTAGTTGCAAAGTTGAATACTGCATACTGCCATTCTGTTGTGTCTTCGTAATCTGCTGTTACCGAACCGCCGGCAGTAGGACCTGCAAATAACGACGTTGAGAAAAACACTTCACCGGAATTCGGTGTTCCTTCCGACTTACGGAACTTTACAAGCATCGCTTTGGACTCATCACAATACACTGAATCGTCTGCCCAGTACGGAAGAACAATCGTAATTTGTGAATCGTTGGTTGCCGTTACATTAATATGAAGATGTCCGTCTTCAATTGAAATATCCTGGCATCCGATCCCTCCGGTTACAAGCTCTAACATATCTTCAGAATCGAAAATAAGCATATTATCAAGGTTAGGAACCTTATTTATCTCAATGTCATTTGTTGAGTAACCTGTTAATTTACCATAGATTTCCCCTTCCGGAGGTGTTATAAACGTAACGCCGATTTTTAAGGATGAATCAGGAATATATTCATCATTCTCATAAAGCTCCTGACCCGGATGATCTCCGTGTTTCCATACACCGACACCGGTACCACCTGCATCAAAAGCATCGAGAAGTCTTATTACATATTCTCCGGCTTTTAAAGGATCTGATTCCTCAAAACTAAAACCGATAAAATCATTATCATCAAAATTTTCAAACATATTTGTAGCAATAGGATCGCCGGCGATTGTCTTATTGTAATCTGTATCAAAAGCATATAGTTCTACACGCATATCTCCCACACTGTCACTCCAGCTCGGGCAACATACGCCAACAAAAGTTGCATCACCGGCGATTGAAAAGTGAGATGCAATAATATCTTCTGCGCTCATGTTATGCGCGGAGTTACCACCCTTATAGAGCGCAACTCGACCGGTTTCAGAATTAGTTTCTGCCTCTGTAGCCGGTATTGCCGCAGTAGCATACATACTGAATGTTGTGAGAAAAATAACGGAAAATGCTATTATAAATAACATTGTAAACAATAAAGTCCTTATTTTCATACCAAAACCCCCTATTTTTTTATAATTTTTTAAAATTATATCACTACACATTCAGCTGTGCAATAAAAAAAGCCCGCCATTAGGGCACCTGCGATAAAGCAGATTTATAAGATATATAAAATTACCGCCCCGAGTGACCAAACGGTTACTCGCGGCGGTGTTTCATTATTCTTTAATAAACGGCGTATTTCTGATATGTGATTGTAGCCGACACAAAATTGACCGATAATATCGATGTTTTCCTTATCCTTATGCTCGGGATCGCTCTTGAAATCAAAAGAACCGCTCTTTGCAATCGTGATTTCCGCAATTATGTGAACCACAGCCGTGATCTGTGCAGGAATGACCGCCCTCACCGTGCTCGTGGTCGTGGTGTTCGCATCTGACCTCAGGATTGAAGCTCAGCTTATTGGCAAGGAGTGCGCCTACCGCCTCATCACAGGAGCCGCTGACACCGCCAAACAGCTTGATACCGGCACTCGCAAGTGCCATCTGTGCACCGCCTCCGATGCCGCCACAGATCAGTACGCTTACGTTTTGCTCCGCGAGAAGTCCCGCCAGCGCACCGTGACCGCTACCGTTTGTGTCGATCACCTCGGAAGAAACGATCTTTCCGTTCTCCACGTTGTAGATCTTAAACTGCTCGGTGTGTCCAAAATGCTGAAAGATTTGCCCGTTTTCATAAGTTACTGCAATTTTCATTATTTTATCTCCTTTTCATTATTTATTTCGATTGATTTCAGATAGTTTTTTCTTCATTTGTGATAGCGTCTTGAGGCTCTATTTTTTTAAGAGCTTTCTTGAATTGAAATACGAATAGAATTGCCGTAAAGGTCACTGCAAGGATATCCGCTATCGGCTCTGCCATATAAACTCCGATCGTGCGGTCGCTGATCAGATTCGGCATAATATAGATCAACGGCAAAAGCAATACGAATTTGCGGACGACCGCAACAAGCACAGAGGACGGCGCGTTTCCGAGAGATACGAAGGTCATCTGACACGCGATCTGAATTCCAAACAATAACATTCCCGCAAAATAGATGCGAAGTGCCTTTGATGCGAATGCAATGAGCTCGGCATCCGGTGAAAACATCGATGCAAATACGCTCGGGAACAGCATTACAGCCGTCCAGATAGTTACCGAATAGATCAGGCATACCTTAAGCAAAAGCTTATACGTTTCTTTCACACGGCTTGCGTTTTTCGCTCCGTAATTATAGCTGAGTATAGGCTGAGCTCCCTGAGCGATGCCTTGGGGCGGAAGCATGGCAAACTGCATCACGCTTGTGAGAATCGTCATAGCTCCAACGGCAATATCGCCACCGTACTCAAGCAGAGAGGAATTGAAGCAAACCGATATCACACTCTCGCTTGCCTGCATAATGAAGGTTGCCGTTCCGAGAGCAACACAGGGCAAAATGATTTTCGGTGACGAGATGAAATATTTCGGCTTTAATCTGAGAATACTTCTCTTGCCAAACAGGAAGGACAGAACCCACGCACAAGAAAGTGCCTGAGATATAACGGTTGCAAGAGCTGCACCACTGACACCCATACCACATCCGTAGATAAAAACAGGGTCAAGAATAATATTCGCAACCGCTCCTACAACGACCGACATCATAGAGATTTTAGTAAACCCTTGCGCCGTGATAAAGGCATTCATGCCAAGTGTCATTTGGACGAACACCGTACCAATGGCGTAAATGCTCATGTAGCTCGTCGCATATTCAATCGTATTGCTGCTCGCGCCGAATGCTAAAAGGAGATCTTCATTCCAAATAAGCAGAATAACGGTCAGTATGGCGGAAACGACGATCTGCAATCCAAAGCAGCCACCGAGTGTTTTCTCTGCGCTTTCCATATCCTTCTTGCCCATAAAGATCGATGCCCGCGGTGCGCCTCCCGAGCTGACGAGCGAGGCAAAGGCAGACACAAGCATAATCAGCGGCATACAAACGCCCACTCCCGTCAGCGCGAGGTCGCCAACCTCCGGCATATGACCGATATAGATTCGGTCAACGACGTTATACAGCATATTGATAAGCTGGGCAACCACCGTGGGCAGCGCGAGCTTAAATAAAAGCTTGCCGACGGGAGCTGTGCCAAGCAGTTCCTTTTTATCCGTCATAGCGGCACCTTCTCCTTAATGATGCGATCTATATTGTTGTTCATTTGCGCAAAGCAACGCTCCATCACAGCGCGATCTTCTTCGGAAATACCATCGAGCACCGCCTCCGCAAACTGAATTTGACGCGCCCTTCCGAGCTCAACAATCTTCGTTGCTTTCTCGGTACAAACGAGAGCGTCCTTTCTTCTGTCGCCGGGAACGGCACGTCTTTCTATGTATCCTTCCTGAACGAGTCGCTCTACGTGAGCGGAAACGTTCGGACGCTTCAGACCTCGCATTTCGCAAATATCTCGCGCCGTTGCAAAGTCGGGATTGTTGGCAAGAAACAAAAGTATGCTGATAGCGGTATGGGGCATATCCGTTTTCAAAGCCAGCGGCAGCAAGGTCATTTCATACGCCATTCCGATCTTTCTCGCGTGTCCGTTCATCTCCTGAATTGTAATCATAAAAAACTCCTTTTATTCGTTTTTGAACTATTCCATAGTATACTATTCGTAATTGTAATTGTCAATAATGAAATTGTGAATTTTCATGAAGGTTGATATAAAAAAAGCCCGCCATTGGGGTACCTGCAATAAAGCAGGTTTATAAGCCAAACAAAAATACCGCCGAGAGCGACCAAATGGTTACTCTCGGCGGTGGTTCATTATTCTTTAATAAACGGCGTATTTCTGATATGTGATTGTAGGCTATATGCTCCCTTATAGCCAATCTCTCTTGTCATCAACAATACGGCAAGCAATTTATGGCTCGGTCGAGAATAATACAGAACACGTTTTTCACCGTTAATTGTAAGCTCCTTTTTCCATATTAGCTTTAGCGTCAGCAGATCATCTATTACCGCGTTGATCTGATCATTTGCGATCTCGCAATCTCGCTGGAGCACTGCGCTCTCAAAAACATAATTCTCCGCTTTATGATACAAATAGATCAAAGCGTTCATTGTATCCGTATGAGACAGTGCAGCAAAGATTTTTTGCAGATCGTCCTTGTCGTTCAAAAAATGTCCGTATCCCTCTTCCGGTTGCGGAAACACGGAGAAGAAAGGCTCTTTTCCATTCGATACGATTGTAAATCCGTTATCGTCAAGAATGTAGGATGCATTTTTCTGATTCTTGATTTCATTTGGGTCATACTCCTTTGCGATTTCCATACGGCAGTTAAACAAACCGCGCTCGATCTGCCAACCAATATCACGTGCAACGTTGAAGCGCTCGGTCGCCTCGGTGTTATGAATCAACCTCACGATTCTCCCCGAAATATCCGCCATAGTGACAGAATTATTTCCAAAAAGCTCGTCAAGAGATACCTCAAGCTCATTAGCAAGAGGAATAAGAAGCGCGCCATCGGGGTATGTTTCGCTCGTTTCCCACTTTGAAACCGCTTGCGCCGAGACACCGAGCTTTATGGCAAGCTGCTCTTGTGTCATATCCTTTTCAAGACGCAATCTTTTAATATTAGCCGATAAACTCATATTATTTACCTCCGATCATTTTGCAACTTCCGTTGAAGCTGTATTCATAGGACTGTCTGCCGCACATTCTTTCAAATGCCAAGGAAATCAAGGATAGAACAAGACCGTCTCCAAAGCACTCATAAACTCTTACTTCTCCTTCGGAAAGGTGCGCCGTTACCCAATGACAATCTCCTACAGAGCAGAATTCATCGAGGATTTCGGAAACCCGTTCTTCCTTTACGCCCGTATTCTTTGCAATATAGTCTGCCGTGAAGCTTTCAGAGCAAGCGGTAGAATGAACATAATAAAGAACGGACAAAGCATCTTCATTCGACAAGAACTTAAAAATCTTAACGATTTCTTTTTGCTTATTCAGATCGTTCATCCATGCAAAATCAGCTTTGTTGCGGAGCATCATTACCGCCACGTTTACATTTTCGGAGCTTGCTACGAACTCAAAAAACTCATGAATCGATATGTTAGAACGATAAAAATGTGATATATCAGACGGAAAAACATTTTCTCTATCATATACATCATCACTATATTGGGAAACTGTTCCATACATGGCCGGAATAAGTGCTTTTACCGCTTCAAATGCTTTTAGCACAGATTCGCGGCGGTCAAGCCCTTCAAACAAAGAGCGGATTTCTTCCATCGTGCTTTGCTTTTTATCCTCGGAAAGTCCGAGAAGGGTGTCTGTGGTGACACCATAATATTTTGCGAGTTCTATAACCATAGGAAGATCGGGGGTCGAAGCACCGTTCTCCCATTTGGAAACCGTTTTATTTGAAATAGATAGGCTTTGCGCCACATCTTCTTGTGTTACTCCCTTTGAAGTGCGGAGCTCCACCAATTTTTCTGAAATCTTACATTCGTACATATTTTTCACCTATCGAAAAAATTCAAGTTCCGGAGCTTGTGACTGTATTATGCACGAAACCAACGGTAGAATCAACAGAGCTATATTTTATTATTTCTCCATTTCGGAGAACAGAACATACAGCAATCAACCAATCGTAGTAAATACGCATTCAATGCCGGCTTAGTGGCTGAAGGCGACGGATTTCTTGTGAAATAGATTACTAATCAGCGGCTAAAGTTGTGAAAAATCCCTCGCTCCATAATGGAACAAGGGCTGTTCTTATCTATCCTTCAGGGATACATATTCTGTTTCTTCTTTTACGTTTATGTAAGCAGGACGTATGATCTTGCCTGCGTTCTGTATTTCTTCCATACGGTGTGCGCTCCAGCCTGCAATTCGTGCAATGGCAAAGATGGGAGTGAACAGCTCATAAGGAAGTCCGAGCATTTTATAGACCATACCCGAATAGAAGTCCACGTTCGCGCTGACACCCTTATACATTTTACGCTTTTCAGCAATGATCTCGGGAGCCATCTTCTCAACCGTTTGGTAAAGCTCAAATTCCTCGTGCAGTCCTTTCTCTATCGAAAGCTGCTCGGCATAGTAGCGCAGAATGTCTGCTCTTGGATCGGAGAGTGAGTAAACGGCGTGTCCCATACCGTAAATGAGTCCTGCCTTGTCAAACGCTTGTTTGTCAAGAAGTCTGACGAGATAATCCTTCACCGCATCCTTGTCTTTTGTATCAATGTTCGCTTTCATATCATCGAACATCTGCATCACCTTAATGTTTGCACCGCCGTGGCGTGGGCCCTTCAGTGAGCCAAGCGCGGCAGAAATCGCAGAATAGGTATCTGTTCCCGACGACGTTACCACGTGTGTTGTAAAGGTTGAATT
>JAFWZX010000025.1 GCA_017517275.1 Clostridia bacterium | reverse complement strand
TAACGCAGCAGAGATCGCAGGTAACGTTACGGTTAACATTTCCGGCGGCGAGATTAATCTTATTAAGACGGCAAGAACTCAATGGGAGTCAATTAAAGGCGACTTGACAATCAATATTTCAGGCGATGCTCAGATTAAGAACGTAAATATTGATCCTAAACATTTTGACGTTGATAATAAGAGCCAGATCCTCAATATTGAGATCAAAGGCATGACAGCAGAAGGCTACGGCGAATTCTGGGATGAAATCAAGATTGTTGAAGATAAGCCGGTAGAACCGGAGAAACCGAATGACGACCCTGAGACAGGAGACTTTGGACTTATTGCTCTTGCATTTGTAGCAATTTCTTCAGTAGTCGTTAAGAAAAGAAAAGACAATTGACTTTAGCTAACCGCTTAATTTCTTCATATGCTTCGGCAAAGGGGACTGCTTATGCACAGTCCCTTTTGCGGTTTTAAATTTTACGATAATTTATTATGTAATCAAAGAAAGGATTATAATATGAAAAAGAACTCCATCATACTGTTTATTATTGCTATTATGCTTTCTGTTTCTTTGTTTGTGGGATGTGGTAATGATACATCAGCTAATCCGACTAATGCACCTGCTACACAAAAACCGACTGCAGAGGCAACGATAGCTCCCACTTTGGAAGCAACTCAAGTCCCTACACAGGAACCTACCAATACTCCTGATACGGGCAGTAAGACTGATGTATATGTAGACCAGATTAAGGGTAAAGATTTAAATAATGGTTCTGCAGATTCTCCTGTGGCATCACTAGATAAAGCCTTTTCACTGCTCCCTGAGGGTGGAAACGTATTTATTGTTGGAACATATACTTTTGAGTTTGAAAGTGATACTCCCATCAACAACTACGTTGTTATGTTGCCTGAGACAAACGGTAAAGTAGTTATCTCCAGCGCAGATAAAACAAAATTATCTACACTTTTGATTGAGACCGGAACGAAAACCACTTTGCAACCTATTTCTCCTATAGAATTTAATAACATTTATATAGAATATGATCATGCTGGTTACAATGGCAAGATCGGTGCCATTAATATATATACCGGACCGGAACTTGTTATTGGTGACAACGTTTTTGTTGATTGCATCAACGATGCGTGTCCGTCAAAGCCTTTCCATGAGAATTGTATTGCAATCCGTGGTGGATGGCACACTCCGGAATGTAAGGGAAGTATTTATACAGGAGATGATATAATATTAACGGTTATGAGTGGAAGCTATGCTTACGTTAATGGTGGTAATGCAGACGGTAACACTCCTGTAGGCAATTCTGTAATCACTATCGGTGGAACCACTGAGATCTATCAAAGATTACAAGTTACAGGTTCTAACGGCGGAGATGTAACAGGAAATGTTACATTTAACATTACAGGCGGTAATATTGGTTCCGGCGGATCGGAAACAGATGAATCAAAATTGTCACAATATGGTTTGATTCTTATTGGTCACGGCAAGAACGGCAACAATGCGGAGATCAGCGGCAACGTAACGATTAATATTACCGGAGGAACTATTAACAGTATCCATGCTTCAAGAACGGAATTTGAATCGTTAACAGGCGATCTTACTCTTACAATTAGCGAAGGCGTTAAATATGGCGACGTATTTATTGACGGCAAATACTTCGATCTGGACAAAACACAAACTCTCAATCTGCCGGCTGGCGCTGATGCATCAGTATTTGGCGATATCTGGGACGAGATAAACCAATAAGAAAACAGCTTAATACTGGTAAAAACCTGCTGAAAAGCAGGTTTTTTTTATGCATATTATCCATTAGCTGGCCATATACATATCCTATCAAGATAAAGGAGGACTATGTATGGAAATAATAAAAGATTATATACGCCCAAGCAATATAGCCGCACCGATAATTCAACAAATCGAGATTGAATATGATTGTATAATCCCGGATAATATGCCGGATGCGTTACAAGTATCTGTTGTAGAAGAAATGGCATACTTAGACGGTGCAAGGGTTGATAATACGTTTACAGTATCTGAATTTACGGTTAATTATAATATTATATACGTAAGTGATTCAGAGGAAACACCTGTAAAATCGTTTACGTCAATATCAAAACATTCTCAGACGTCTGATATTTCATCGGTTAATAAAGATACTTTGTTAAAAGGAACCGCTTACGTTGATTCGGTCGAATATACATTAATTAACAATCGTAAAATATCAATTAAAAGTTCAATTCGTATTGAATTGAACGGTACAGATAATTCCCAGTTAGGGATTGCAAGCGACGTTGCAGGAATTGATGATATCAAAACGCTGACACGCAATGCTGAAGTATTTGTATGTACAGAGAACGTAACTACTACATGTGATATCAGTTCAAATCTTGAACTCCCCGGAATAAAGCAACCGTTTGAAAAAATTTTAAGATCGGTGCCTCAACTTTGCGACTTGAATTACACTACCACAGACGACAAAATGCAAATTCGCGGCAATCTAAGTATATGCACTTTGTACATTTGCGCTGATAATATGCGACCTATACAAATAATGGAGAATCAAATACCATTTACTCACTCTTTACCGATAGAGCCCTGTGACAACAAACAATGCAGATTAACAGATTATTCCATTAAACATTATCAAACGGAGATAATTGAAGACAGTGATGGTATTCGTCGCATTTTAAACGTAAATGCCACTGTTGTTTTTAATGTAAAAACATATACCGGGGAGGAACTTCTCGTCTTAGAGGATGCTTTTTCCCTTCAAAACGACTTGTCAGTGGTCAAGGAAGACTATTCTGTGATATCATCGATGGAAGATGTATTATCGACATTTGTTGTTAAGGACGTGATAGGGAAAACAGAGGATACTCCCGCTATAAAAGAGATAGCAGATATTAATTGCAACTTAAGTAATATAGAGGTTACATGCAAAGATAAAGAAATTGTTCTTAATGGTGAAATCATCTGCAAAGTGCTGTATCTCACTGATGACGTCACTTCTCCCGTTTCGACATTTACCTCGAAACTGATATTTGAGCAAAACATTGAGCAACGAAATTCAACTGTAGATAGCGTGCCTGTTATTACACCAGAGATAAATCACATAAGTTTCGGTCTGATTTCAGACTCTGAGACGGAGCTTCGTATTTCTATTACAATTAGGGGCATTATTGCTGAATATTGCGAGCTAAGTGTCGTTGCTGATATTGTTGAAAATGAATCAGACGATGAAAATATATGCGATAATACAGCCCCGATTCTTTTATACATCGTTCAGCCCGGGGATAGTATCTGGAAAATATCAAAAAAATACAGAATGGATCCGGAATTAATAAAAAAGGTAAATCGCTTGCCTGAACCGTATATTATTTATCCGGGACAAAAGATAATAATTTCTAAGTGAGAAAGTACAATAGAGACAAAAAATTAAAAGCGAAATCCATACGGTTTTCGCTTTTTCTGCTCTTTTTATGCAATAAAAAAATAAATAAAAAAACTGAAAAAAATTTAAAAAAGGTGTTGACAATAAAAGACGGGAGTGGTATTATGGCCAAGCTGTCGCGAAAACGACAGCGATGAACCTTGAAAAGTAAACAGTGTACAAAAACAAACATGTAAACTCGTTAGAATAATTTTTTTGAGTTTTTAAAAAACAAAACAAGCCAGAGCACCATGGACAAGGTGTAATGCTTATCAAGAGATAAGCACGAAGTAATGAGCAAATCATACTTCAAATTAAAAAAGTTTTT
>JAFWZX010000024.1 GCA_017517275.1 Clostridia bacterium | reverse complement strand
TTCATATTTGATTTGTTCATTCATGTTAAGTTCTACCTTTCTGATAAAAATCGCCTCCATCTATATAGATGGAAGTATGATATCACAGTTGGGACATTTTCCCTTGTGGTTTAGTAGGACATTATCATAAATGGCTTACAACACCGCCGCTATTTTTACTAAAAAAATTGACATAAATCTTTGTCTGAATTAAAATAGATAAGTTAAAATAAACAAGGAAGGTGTTTCTCATGGCACAGTTCATGAATGGTATAAAAAGAACAAATTACTGCGGCGAGGTTACAAAGGTAAACGTAGGTCAGACTGTAGTTCTTACAGGTTGGGTTGCAAAAGTTCGTAATCTTGGAGGACTTATGTTTATTTGGCTCCGTGACAGAACAGGACGAATCCAACTGTTTTTCAACGAAGAAACTGATAAAGAGCTTTTTGAACTTGCTGCAGGAGTTAAGAATGAATATGTCTTAGCTGTTGAAGGACTTGTTTGTGCTCGTAATGAAGCAGATGTTAATAAAGATATGAAGACAGGAGAGATTGAGGTTAAGGTAACGAAAGTCGTTATACTTAACGAATCAAAGCTTCCTCCTTTTCACATTGAAGATAAAGCTAATATAAGTGATGTCAACCGCCTCAAGTACAGATATCTTGATTTGAGACGTCCGTCTATGCAAAACGTGATTCTCATGCGTCATAAAATCGCAAAGATTGCCAGAGACTACTATGATGAAAACGGCTTTATTGAAGTAGAGACTCCGATTCTTACGAAGAGTACACCCGAAGGCGCAAGAGATTATCTTGTTCCAAGTCGCGTGCATCCTTCCAAATTTTACGCACTTCCTCAGTCACCGCAAATATTTAAGCAGCTACTTATGGTAGCAGGTTTTGATAGATATATGCAGATTGCAAAATGTTTCCGTGACGAGGATCTTCGTGCAGATCGCCAACCTGAATTTACTCAAATTGATCTTGAAATGTCATTCGTTGATATTGACGACGTTATTGCAATTAATGAAGGCTTTATTGTAAGAGTGTTCAAAGAAGTACTCGGTGTTGAACTCAAAGCTCCTTTTATGCGCATGTCATATGCAGATGCAATGGAAAAATACGGTTCTGACAAGCCTGACGTTAGATTTGGATATGAGCTTATTGACCTTGCTGATACTTTGTCAGGCTGCAGCTTTAAAGTTTTCAGCGAATCTATTGCAAGCGGCGGTGCTGTTAAAGCAGTGTGCTTCCCGGCCGGTCATTATTCCAGAAAAGAGATAGACAAGTTAGGAGAGTTTGTAAAGACACACGGCGGTAGCGGACTTGCTTGGATAGTTGTTGGTGAAAATAATGAAATTAGATCTTCATTAGGCAAGGTTCTCACGTCTAATGAGATTAGCGCTGTAATCGCTGAATGTCAGGCGAAAGCGGGCGATTTGATTTGTATTGTCTCCGGCAAAAAAAGCGTCGTATACACCGTTTTAGGAGCATTAAGATGCGAACTTGCAAATAAGCTCGGTTTGATTCCTCAAAATGAATTTGCTTTTTTATGGATTACAGAATTTCCTCAATTTGAGTTTTCAGAAGAAGAAAACAGATATGTTGCCGTTCACCATCCTTTCACGTCGCCGATGGAACAGGATATTGATAAAATCGAATCAGCTCCCGGTGAAGTTCGTGCAAAGGCATATGATATTGTACTCAATGGATATGAGCTGGGCGGCGGTAGCATAAGAATACATGACAGTGAACTTCAAAGCAGAATGTTTAAAGCTCTCGGCCTTTCAGATGAGGACGTATCAGAGAGATTTGGATTCCTTATTGAAGCTTTTAAATACGGCACACCTCCTCATGGCGGTATGGCATATGGTCTTGATAGACTTTGTATGCTTATGGCAGGAGCGTCTAATATTAGAGACACAATTGCCTTCCCGAAAGTTCAGAATGCATCATGTCTTATGTCGGGAGCGCCTGATTTTGTAGATGATATTCAAGTAAAGGATTTACATATATCAATTAATAAAGAGGACTTTACAGACGCTGAATAGTTTTATCAGAAAGGGAAGATTGAATGCAGTACGGAACTTTGGCTGTAGGCCTTGACGTAGGATCTACAACTGTTAAAGTTGTTATTATAGACAAAGACGGCAATATTTTATATAACAAGTATCAAAGGCATTATTCTGATATTAGAAAAACAATATATGATGTAATGAACGAAGCTCTTGCTATGTATAAAGATTGCGAGGCTACTTTTACCATTACAGGATCAGGCGGAATGTTAGTTTCAGAATGGTTGAATTTGCCATTTGTTCAGGAAGTTGTTGCCTCTACTCACGCCGTTACAAAATTAATACCGGATACTGATGTTGCAATTGAACTTGGCGGAGAAGATGCAAAGATTACGTTTTTCTCTAATCCTGTAGAACAGAGAATGAATGGCACCTGCGCAGGCGGTACAGGTGCTTTTATCGATCAGATGGCAATCTTACTCAAGACCGATGCACAAGGATTAAATGATTATGCTTCAAGACACAAGATTATTTATCCGATTGCGGCAAGATGCGGCGTATTTGCAAAGACTGATATTCAGCCGCTTCTTAACGAAGGTGCTTCCAAAGAGGATATAGCAGCTTCCGTATTCCAGTCGGTTGTAAATCAAACAATTAGTGGACTTGCCTGCGGCAGACGCATAACAGGTAAGGTGGCTCTTTTGGGAGGTCCTCTTAATTATCTGTCTGAACTAAGAGCAAGATTTATCGAGACTCTGGGACTAACTGATGAAACGTTAATTTTCCCTAACAATTCACACCTTTTTGTTGCTCTTGGTGCAGCTTTTGTATCACAGGGACGCAAAGGATATGAAAATACTATCAAAGTATATAATGTATCAGACGTTATTAATAATTTAGGTAACGTATTTACGCAACATGAGACAGAAGTCGGCAGGCTTACTCCGCTTTTCAATGACGATAATGAATATAATGAGTTTAAAGATCGTCATTCAAAAGCCAAAGCGCAGCGAGGTGACCTTGGCACGTATAAGGGAAACTGCTATCTTGGTATTGATGCCGGATCAACTACAACGAAAGCAACGGTTATCGGTGAAAATGATGAGATTTTGTATTCATGGTACGGAAGTAACTTTGGAAATCCATTTGAATCAGCTGCGAAAATTTTAAGAGATATTTATTCCATTATTCCTGCTGACGCAAAGATTGCATATTCCTGTGTTACCGGCTACGGAGAAGGTCTTATAAAAACTGCTCTCGGTGTTGATTTCGGCGAGATTGAGACAATCGCACATTATACTGCAGCAGAGAAATTTTTACCCGGTGTTGATTTTATTCTTGATATAGGCGGTCAGGATATGAAGTGCCTCAAGATTAAGAACGGTGTAATACAGAGCATTATGCTAAATGAAGCATGCTCATCAGGCTGTGGCTCCTTTATTGAAGCCTTTGCAACCTCATTAAGTCTGGATGTATCTACTTTTGCAGGCGAAGCTATGAAGTCAAAGAGTCCTGTGGATCTTGGTTCAAGATGTACCGTTTTCATGAATTCACGTGTAAAGCAAGCACAAAAAGAAGGAGCAAGTGTTGCCGATATATCTGCAGGCTTATCTTTTTCTGTTATTAAAAATGCGCTTACAAAAGTAATAAAGATTAAAACGCCTGAAGAAATGGGCGAGAAGCTGATTGTTCAAGGCGGTACTTTCTTAAACGATGCAATATTGAGATGCTTCGAAATAGTGTCGGAACGGCAAGCTGTAAGACCGGACATTGCAGGTTTAATGGGAGCATATGGTTGTTCGCTTATAGCGCATCGTAAATTCCTTGAAAATCCTGAATACAAGACTACATTACTTGGCAAGGAAGATACTGATAAGATATCATGTGATATTAAACGTGTTCGTTGCGGTAAATGTACAAATAATTGTCTGCTTACAATTAACTGCTTCTCGAACGGTTCTCGCTTTATCACCGGTAACAGATGTGAAAGAGGATCTTTAAAAGAATCAGACGGGATAAAGGAAGTTGAAGATCTTAATTTGTTTAAGTATAAATATACAAGATTATTTGATTATTATAAGCCGCTTTCTGATGAAAAAGCGTACAGGGGAACGATCGGAATTCCTCGTGTGCTTAATATGTACGAGAATTATCCTTTCTGGTTTACCTTTTTTACCAAGCTCGGATATAAGGTAGTGTTATCTGATTCCAGTTCTAAAGATATATATAATTTAGGGATTGAGACCATTCCAAGCGAATCTGTGTGTTATCCGGGAAAACTTGTTCACGGACACATTATAAACTTGTTGGATAAGGGTGTAAAAAACATTTTCTATCCATCTATTCCGTATGAAATAAAAGAGGATAAAAAAGCTGATAATCATTATAATTGTCCTATTGTTACTTCGTATCCGGAGGTCATCAGTGTTAACGTTGACAGAATAAAAGAAGAGAATATTAATTTTATGCATCCTTTTTTGCCGCTTTATGACAAGAAGGCCATGGTTGAGAGACTGTATGAAGAGTTTTCTCAATATGATATTTCTAAGGCTCAAGTACGTGAGGCCGTGAATGTCGCATATGAAGAATTTGATCTTTTCAAAGAGGATATCAGAGCTGAAGCACAGAAGATTATTAGATTTGCAAAAGAGCATAATTATCATATTATTTGTCTTGCAGGAAGACCTTATCATCTGGATCCGGAGATTAATCACGGAATACCTGAGCTACTTACAAAATATGATTTTGCTGTTCTTACAGAAGACTCCATATCTCATTTAGGAGACTTAGAGACTCCAATAAGAGTTGTAAATCAATGGGCATATCATTCACGGTTATATAGGGCTGCCGATTATATCAAAGTAGATCCTTGTATCGATATGATACAGCTAAACTCCTTTGGATGTGGTTTGGATGCGGTTACCACGGATCAGGTAGAAGAGATACTCAAGTCATCAAATCGTATATATACTTGCTTCAAAATTGATGAAGGAAGTAATTTGGGTGCGATAAGAATAAGAGTACGTTCTCTTAAGGCGGCATTGGAAAACAGAGATTATAAAGACAGTAAAATCGGTGAAAAGAAACCATACAGCTTTCCTAAAGTGGTATTTACTCAGCAGATGAGGAAGGATTATACAATCTTAGCTCCTCAAATGTCACCGATACATTTCGACCTTGTACAGCATGTCTTTAGGCATCACGGTTATAATCTTGAAGTTTTGCCTTCGAATGACAGAAAAGCGATTGATTGGGGATTGAAATATGTTAATAATGACGCATGTTTCCCGTCTATTATCGTAGTTGGTCAATTTGTAGAAGCATTAAAATCAGGAAAATATGATTTAAATAAGGTTGCATTGTTGATTACTCAAACAGGTGGCGGCTGCAGAGCTACAAACTATATTGCTTTCATCAGAAAAGCTCTTAAAGATATGGGGCTTGGTCATATTCCTGTAATATCTTTAAGTGTTTCGGGCCTTGAGAGTAATCCGGGCTTTAAGCCTACTGTGTCTATGATAAATTCTGCAATAAAAGCACTTGCTTTCGGTGATTTGTTTATGAGAGTTTTGTATAGGACAAGACCTTATGAACTTGAAGCCGGTTCTGCAGATAAGTTGTATGAAAAATGGAATGAGAAGTGTAAAGACGTTTTATCTTGTTCTTCTTCACGGTTGTATGACAATACTGTTAAGTCGATTGTGGAAGAATTCGATAATTTACCTCTTAAGGATATTGTAAAGCCAAAAGTTGGATTAGTAGGAGAGATTCTTGTAAAATTCCATCCGACAGCTAACAATAACGTTGTTGATATTGTGGAATCGGAAGGCGCTGAGGCTGTTATGCCTGATTTGCTTGACTTTTTCTTCTATTGTGCTTATTCACCTATTGAGAAGCGTAAGCGCCTTAAAGGGAAACGCAGTTCGGAGAAAATAGCCCGTATAGTTATTTCATATATGGAGCATTATCGCAAACCTTTGAGAAAATATTTAAGTAAGAGTAAGCGCTTTTCACCTCCTTCTTCAATATACGAACTGGCAGAGCTTGCCGAGAGTGTATTATCTCTATCGAATAATACAGGTGAGGGCTGGTTTTTGACGGCAGAAATGTTAGAATTGATTCATAGCGGTGCTTCAAATATTGTTTGCATGCAGCCTTTTGCGTGTCTTCCTAACCATGTAACAGGTAAAGGTATGATTAAGGAATTAAGAAGACAATATCCGAAGGCCAATATTGTTGCAGTGGACTATGATCCCGGCGCCAGTGAGGTAAATCAGCTAAACAGAATCAGATTGATGCTTTCTGCAGCCTTTGATAATATGGAGGAATAATATGAAAAAAACTTATCTGTTACCATTGATTCTTGTTGTTATTATTCTGGCATTACTTGTTGCTATTGTCTGGAAGGATTCAAACGTCACGGATTCTGACAATCCCGAGAGCACAATCTTCCTTCATGAAGATATAACGGCAGGTCCGGATACCGGAGCAGATAAGTTATTCAGATTTTCATTTACGGATAACGGATATTCTATTGAATCAAGATATTTTAACGGAGATAACGTAGGCGGGCTTGCTTATAACTATTTAACGAAAAAATATATTCCAAAGGCCAAATCTGTTACTAAGTATGGTTTTCTGGAGGTTATTAATAATTATGTCCCGGAAGACGTTAGTATAGACGACGTTTTTTCTCGGCCGCTTATAATTAAACGAAATCAAAAAATCATGATTTATCACGTTCATGCTCTTGAAGGGTACTGTGCTACGCCGGAGGATAAAACAAAACTCCATGTAAACGAGATACACGGTAACGAAAACAATGTTGTTTATATCGGTGACGTTATGAAGAACGTTATCGAAAGTAATTATTCTGTTAACGTCATCAGGAATGCTACAGTATTTGACAGAACACAAGGTACTGATGCTACTTATCTAAATGCACTGCCGATGCTTAATCAGGCGATGGAGCAATATGAAAATATTGGATTGATCGTTGACGTACATAGGAATGCAATTGACGTTACTAAAGAAAAATACGGACCGATAGTCAGTTATAATAATACAAATTATGCGCCGATTTCATTTTTAGTAGGTATGACCTGGGGATATGACGGACAACATGATGAGAGTGTTAATCCAAATTGGCGCGACAATATGAAGCTTGCCATGTTGGTGGCAAAAAAAATGAACGACAAGGTTCCGGGAATTGTTGATAATATTAGTTTAAGAAGGAATCCTTATAACCAGAACGTGGCACCGAATTCACTACTGGTGGAGATAGGATTTGACGGTAATTTAACATCTGAAGCAGAAGCAACTGCAAAGCTTTTGGCTGAGGTATTAGGGGAAATATATGGATAATATTAGAAATTTTTGCATAATTGCACATATTGATCACGGTAAATCTACTCTCGCAGACAGAATTTTGCAGGAGACAGGTGTTTTGACAGAGCGAGAGATGGAAGAGCAGGTTCTTGATAATATGGAACTTGAAAAAGAACGTGGAATTACTATCAAAGCGCAATCTGTCCGTCTGAACTATAAAGCTGATGACGGCAAAGAATATATTTTCAATTTGATAGATACACCCGGACATGTTGACTTTAATTATGAAGTATCAAGAACACTTGCTGCATGTGAAGGTGCCATCTTAGTCGTAGACAGTTCTCAAGGTGTAGAAGCTCAGACTCTGGCAAACGTATATCAGGCTATTGATAACAATCTGGAAATTGTTCCTGTTATCAATAAAATCGATTTACCGTCTGCTCGCCCTGATGAAGTTAAGAAAGAAATCGAAGACGTTATAGGTATTCCTTGTGATGACGCACCTCTTGTCTCAGCAAAAGTAGGTATCGGTATCCATGACGTGTTGGAAGCAATTGTTGCAAAGATTCCGGCGCCTGTATCCACACCTGGGCAGCCTTGTCGCGCATTAGTATTTGATTCATTCTACGATACGTATAAAGGCGTTATTGTTTATTGTAGAGTTATGGACGGTAGTATAAAGAAAGGCGATACCATTCGTTTTATGCAAAGCGGCAAGGAGTATCTTGTTACTGAAGTTGGTTGGTTTAAACCCGGCACAACAATCCAATCTCAGGAAATCAGTGCAGGAGAAGTCGGATATATTGCGGCTGCTATTAAAAATATAACTGATGCAACGGTAGGTGACACGATTACTCTTGCGAACAATCCTGCAAAAGAGCCTTTGCCCGGATATAAAGAAGTTCAGTCAATGGTATATTGCGGATTTTATCCTATAGATGGCTCTGATTATGAAAATTTAAGAGATGCGTTGTTTAAACTGCAGCTCAACGATGCTGCGTTGATATTCGAGCCCGAAACGTCGCAAGCTTTAGGTTTTGGTTTTAGATGCGGATTCCTCGGATTACTTCATCTTGAAATAATTCAAGAAAGAATATCAAGAGAACACAATATAGATCTTATTACTACAACGCCAAGTGTTATTTATCATATTTATAAAACTGACGGTTCTATGGAAACTCTTGATAATCCGACTAATATGCCGAATCCTACCGATATAATGAGAATCGAAGAGCCCATTGTTAAAGCTTCTATAATGACTCCTACAGAGTACGTAGGAAATATTATGGATCTTACTACTGAAAGACGCGGTACGTTCATTAATATGGACTATCTTGAAGAAACTCGTGTTATTATGACGTACGAATTGCCGTTAAATGAAGTTATTTATGATTTCTTCGATTCTTTGAAATCACGAACCCGCGGGTATGCATCATTGAATTATGAACTGATAGGTTATAAGCCGTCAAATCTTGTGAAGCTTGATATTCTATTAAATAATGAAATGATTGATGCTCTTTCCTTCATAGTTCATGCAGATAAAGCATATACACGCGGCCGTAAGATTGCGTCGAAACTCAAAGAATCTATTCCGCGTCAACAGTTTGAAATACCGATTCAAGCTTGTATCGGCAGCAAAATTATCGCAAGAGAAACTGTAAAAGCTTATCGTAAAGACGTTCTTGCAAAATGCTACGGCGGAGACATAACGCGTAAAAAGAAATTGCTTGAAAAACAAAAAGAGGGCAAAAAGCGTATGCGTGAATTCGGAAGTGTAGAAGTACCGCAAGAAGCATTCTTAAGTGTACTGAAATTAGATGAATAATTATAATGAAGAAGACAGGCCTATATATCCACATACCGTTTTGTATAAGAAAATGTAATTACTGTGATTTTGTTTCATTTTCTGATAAATTTGATTATGTGGATAATTATTTTTCACACCTTTTTATTGAGTTACAATATGTAATAGATCAAAATAAAGAAATTTCTTTTGATACTGTTTATATAGGAGGCGGTACACCGTCTTCTGTTGATTCGCGGTATATAAAACAAATAATGTCAATTATAAAAAATAGATTGACACATGATTGTGAAGTGACAATAGAAGTCAATCCGGCCACTGTTGATATTAACAAGCTGTCAGATTATCTAATTGCAGGTGTAAATAGATTAAGCATAGGGATTCAGAGCTTCGAACAGGATCTTTTAAAATCATTAGGCAGAATACATTCTTCTCAAGAGGCAATAAATACTGTACTGTTGGCTCGTAAAGCGGGTTTTAAAAATATTAATATAGATTTGATATACGGTATACCTTCAATAAACGGTCATAATCATCAGACTCTTTGCGATTGGCAACATACTCTTGAGATTGCGTGCGGGCTGGGCATTACGCATATCTCGGCCTATTCATTGATAATAGAAGAGGGAACAAACGTATATAATTGGGGATGTGAATATATAGACGACGTTCTTGACCGTGAGATGTTTTATAAGTGCAAACAGATGCTTGAAAAATATGGATTTGTTCAGTATGAAATATCAAATTTCGCAGTGCCCGGATATGAATCTGCTCATAATATCAGATATTGGAAATGTAAAGAATACGTAGGCGTTGGATTAAACAGTGCTTCATATTTAAATGGTGTCAGATATAAAAATACAGATGACTTTCACCGATATATAGGCGGTGATTATCAGGATAAAAATGAAACTGAAATACTCGATGAGATGGATATGATGAATGAATTTATGATGCTTGGTTTTCGTATGATTGACGGACCGTGTCCGGAGGAATTCAAGCAAAGATTCCATAAGGATTTTATGGATGTTTTTGGTGAAAAGCTCTTGGATTTATCTAAAAGAGGCTTAATCGTAAAAACAAACGGCAGATACAATTTAACGCCTAAAGGCCTTGATTACGCCAATGAGATTTTTAGAGAATTTGTATAATTATATTTGACGATATGATTTTTATATGATACGATTCTAGAGATTATGAGAAATTTTAAGGTGAGGACTCTATGAAGATTTTTAAGAAAACTATTGCATTAGTACTGACGGTATGTATGATTGCAGCTTTGTGTGTTTCTTTAGTCGGTTGCGGAGATAACGTTACCGATGATAATAACGCTACTTCTGCTCCTACTCAGTCTCCGGGAGTAACTTCCGGCACAACTGCAGCCTATGATATTAGTGTAAAATCAATTACAGGTCGTGTTTTTTCTGACGTTGACGTATATGTTTATGCAGATGATACCCTTACAGATTTAAAACAGTATGGTAAGACAAATGAATATGGATTTGTTTCTTTTGAGTTACCTGTAAGCAATGATTACGCTGTGGAAATAAGGGGGATTCCGAAAGGTTATAACGTATCACAGTCGTACAGCTTTTCTGATAAAACAGCTTTGATTACATTATCCTCATCTATTGTCAAAGAAGAAATAACCGGGTCTACTTTATTCAAAAACGGTGACGTTATGTACGATTTTACCGTTACAAATTCTAATAATGAACAGATTACGCTTTCTGAAGTTTTGAAGGTTAAAAAGGCCGTTTTACTTAACTTCTGGTATGACGGTTGTTCAGCTTGTGAGTTAGAATTCCCGTATATGCAAGATGCATATGAGCTGTATAAAGACGATATTGAGATTATCGCTGTATCTCCTCTTGATACGGCTGCTGCTGTTAAGAATTATCAGACACAAAGAGAACTTACATTTAACATGGCAACGTGCCCATATTCATTAGCCCAGGCATTTTCAGTAACAGGATATCCGACGTCCGTTATGATTGACCGATATGGTGTTATATGCGTAATTGAAAGCGGAGCAATAACAAGTCTCAGACCTTTTACATCTCTTTTTGAACATTTCGCTTCTGCTGAATATAACCAAAAGATTGCAGAGTCCATTGATGATTTCTATGCAAAGATTAAGCCTGATAAAGTAATGCCTTCTTCCGATGAGATCAGTAACGCCATAAACACAGGTGATATCAAAGTTACATACAAGCCTGAGACGTTAAGTGCAAATGCAGAATATGCTTGGCCGTTTATAATTGGAGAAAAGGCAGGAAGAAAATGTATATATGCTTCAAACATTAATACAGAAGCATCTTATGCTGCCTTATATGCAGAGATAGAATTAAAAGCCGGACAGGCAATCGGTTTTGACTATATTATTTCTTCTGAAGCTGCAAGAGACATTTTGTTTGTTATTGTACAGAAGGATGATATTTATCAATTGTCAGGAAACTTAAAACCTGATGAATGGCAATCATGTTATCCTTGGGTTGCATTAGAAGACGGTACGTATGAACTTGCTCTTGTTTATTCAAAAGATGATAGTCAAAATGTCGGCGATGACACTTTCTATCTCTCAAATATGAGAGTTGTTGATGCGGATACAATCGATAGCGATTCATACATTCCGAGAACGGCCGCTATAGAGAAGTCAGACGGCACTTTTGAATACGTTGACATTTTCTACAATACAAAAGACGGCTATTATCATGTTAATTCGGTTGATGGACCACTTCTCCTTGCAGATCTTATGAATTTAACAATGTTCAATGAAGAGAAGACAGTTTTTGATTTATTATATGAGAAAGAAACGTTGATTGAAGGTAAAAACTTATATGACATCGTTGTTGATTACCTGACATTTGCGTCAAACTCGTCTCTAAATGGTATTTGTACTGTTAATAGTGAACTGGCAGACTACTTAAAGATTATTGCCTCGATATTCGGATTTGAACAATCTGAAAACGAATGGCTTAAAATTTGCAGGTATTATGAAGTGTACGGTCCTGATAAGAATAAGCAACTTGTAGATCCGATTCAAGGTCTTGCAGCATTTTCCGCACCGGAAGTAATACAAGGTGTCGGACTTAAAGATAATGTTTTCTATTACGACAGAGCGATTATTCCGAGAGGATTGATGAAGAAATTTATTCCGACAAAGTCAGGTGTTTATCGTATTACTTCTCATTCAACGTCTATAGAAGGTGTAGACGGCTGGATTTTTAACGAGAACAGAGAGATATTGTTGACTTATGAGCACGTAGAAAGGCTGTACGAAGATAGCAAAAATGTTTCTATGGTGTATTATATGGAAGCCGGTACTGCTTATTATATTAACATAGCCTTTTGGAATGTTTATGAAATTGGTTATATTCCGTTCGATATTGAGTATATTGGCAGCAAATATGATTATTTCAGGGTAGCATCGCCGGGATACTATACGTTTGATACAGATGCTACCGGTGAGCACATGTATGACACAATAAGTGGCGGTATTAAAGTAGTTCTTGGTGATGATAATTATTACTATCATGACCTTGGAAAAGATGAAAACGGCAATCAAATTTATGGTAGTAAGATATATGCAGATTTCAAAGGTGTCACATTGTTGAATTATCCTTTTATTACTATAAATAATATAAAAGGTATAATAGATTTGGGTGGATTTGATTTCAGTAAGAGTGATTACGATGAGGATATTCTGAAGTATTTTGAGATGAATGACAAAGATAAGGCAAAAACTATCGAGTATCTTAAATCTATATGGGGCGAGATGTATGACACGTATATGACACTTTATCATGTTGAAGATGTACTGAATGGAAATTATCACGGAACACATCAGGACTACACGGATCAAATAAAATCATACGTTAATAAGATGATTAATAATCCGGGAAAAGAAAATGACGGTTGTGTAGCTGTTGATAAACAGTTAGCGGAAATTCTCCAATTACTCGCTGATAAATACATTAACCCTATGGATTACAGCGTAGAATTCGGCTGGCTCAAATTATGTTACTATTATGATTATTTAGGGAATTAATTATCGAAGGTGATATGATGAATTATAAGTTTTTTAATAAAATTATACTATTTGTTGTTTTGCTTATATGTAGTGTAGCAATTTTATGTTCCTGTGTGGATAATGAGGTATCTCCTGAAAAAACACCTGCATACAGCCAGACCGCTGCACCGACAGCTACTCCGGAGATTGTAGATACTACGGCAGAGTATTGCGTTTCAGTAAAAGATTACTACGGTAAGCCTTTTAGCGGCGGTGTTGTTGTTTCATTTATGAAAGGTGAACAGCAAGTTGCAATACAGACTATCAATTCAGAAGGCAATGCAATAAAACAACTGGAGAAAGATGATTACACTATTAAACTGATGTTTACCGGTGATGAATCTTTATATCATTACAAAACGGATGATATTAAATTATCAGCATCCGTTACGTCCGCAGAAGTTTTGATAGCAAAGAGATTGACAGGGACACCAACTGTTATTTATGCAAACGATCAGGAGCATAATGTATATTTCTTAAAAGAAGGCAGTAATTATTCTTCTATCGAATCAGGTAAAAGGAATTATTTCTTGTTTAAGCCTGCTGCTGCCGGATTATACAAATTCTCTGTTCAGTCAAAGGATATTACTATTGGTTATTACGGCGGAACACACTTTATTCAAGACAATAACGTGGCTGAGATCTTTGACGACACTTCATTTTCAATGAATATTTATAGTTCTATGGTAGGCACTACTCCTGAATCAACTATTACTTTAGTAGTGGGAGTCGATACTACCGGAGACGTAAACGAATGTATTATCGGAGTAGAGAGGGTTGGTGCGCCTGCTCATTCGTACGAAGATGAACCGTGGATAACATACGAAGCAACAGTGGATCTTCATAAATATATTTTACCGAGCTCAAGTATTTTAGGTGAATTCGATTTAACAGCTTCTACGCAGAATTATAATTTAATATTTAACACTGCAGACGGTTTTTATCATTTAAATAGCGTAGACGGTCCTCTTGTTCTTGTTCGACTTTCAAAGGCTTCAAAATATCTTGCGCCGTTTAAAACAATTCTTGAAACGACAGACGTAGTTAAATACTTCTTTGATGACAATGAGAATTTTATTAAGAGAGAAAGATACGGAGAATGTTTACTTCAATATATTGAAAATGCCGACGACAAGGAAGGTGTTTACCCGCTTACAAAAGACTTGATGTATATTATTCAACAAGGCGGAGATTATCTTGGTTGGTTTGATCCGAATAACTCGGTTTACCTTTTTAAGGATAATAACGGTGTTAACATTCCCGGCATTAATAACGATATTTCATGGTTGTTTATGTGCTGCTACATTAAATAATGGTGAGGCATATGAGCATAAAGAAGATTGTAGTAGGATTATTACTTATTTTATCCACAGCCTTAATCATATTTACGGCATCTTGCGATAATGATACCGGAAGTGACATAAGTGATGATAATCCATCGAATACTGTGGGGCCTACTGATAGCATTGAATCAGAAAGAAAATTATATACGGTAAAAGTTTTTTCTGAAGGTGGAATGGCTCTTACCGATATAGAGGTTTTTATATATACGGATAACACTTTAAAAGAGTTAGTTTGGGTAGCTAAGACTAACTCTGAAGGTGCTGTCTCATTTACGGATTCAATTAATGCTAATGCAGTAATTCTACTAAAAAATGTACCTTCCGGTTATGAATATAAAAACGAATATCATATAGAAGGCGCTATTACAACAATTAAATTATCAACTGCTCTGATTAAATTAGAGGACATGTCAGCTCAATCCTTTAAAAAAGGCGATATAATTTGTGACTTTCAATTTAAAGACACAGACGGTGTTATACACAAAGTGTCGGAAGTTCTAAAAAGTAATAAAGCTGTTGTTCTAAATTTTTGGTATAAAAATTGTATGCCTTGTAAAATGGAATTTCCGCATTTATCAGCTGCATACGATAAATATTCAGATAAACTTGAGCTGTTTGCGATGAATCCGATTGATTCATCTGCTCAGGTGATTGCAGACTACAAAAGGGATAATAATCTTTCTTTTCCGATGGGAGCCTGCAATTTTAATTTCGAGTCTATGTTTAATTTAAGAGCATATCCCACGACTATAGTAATTGATCGTTATGGTATGATTAGTTTTATATACTCGGGAACGATACCTGATACAGAGATATTCTCAAGTATTTTTGATTATTATACGAAAGATGACTATGTGCAATCAATTGTAAATAGTGTTGATGATATCCTACGAAAAACTGATTGAAACGTCAGTGGATGTTTGTAATTTGTTATATTAAGTAAAAGTATACAGAAAGGGAAGTATTATGAAAAAGAATGTTATTTTTTTAATTTTATTGATTGTATCAGTTCTAATGGTATTTGCATCATGTGGTAGTAACGACGAGGCTGATGCTACTAATGCTCCTCAGGCATCAACTCCTACTGCCTCTGCAACGAAAGATCCTTCTTCTGAGGCAACTCCTACGCCTGCTGCCGGGAAATATAAGGTTATGGTTGTTGATAATAACGGTCAGCCTATTTCCGGTGCATTAATTCAACTTTGTCTTGATGAAACGTGCAATCCTGCCCGTACTGATAAGGACGGTGTTGCTTATTTTAACGTTGCTGATGCAAATTATAAAGTTTCGTTTCTAACATTACCTGAAGGTTATTCTTATACCGGAGAAGATACGAATTTCTACTTTGAAGCAGGCTCTTATGAGCTTACAATTACACTTAATAAAGTAGCAGAATAATCTTAAAGTATAAATTAAGCCCTCTTATTATTTAAAATACGCTATCATATAATTAGAGTATTTAATAGTAAACTTTAAGAAAATTTATTTATATAGTAGGTTCTTAAACTATGAATGTAGTTATTAAAAATAAATTTATAATTTTCCCGGTTAATAAATTATCAACAAATAAAACTTTATCCTTTAAAGAAAATGATAAGGTTGTTTATGCGTTAAATATAAAAATTGATTATATTAACCCTGATTTTTACGCTTATATAAACGTAGAACGTTTCATGAATAAGACTCTTGAAATGACAATTTCACCCGATATGAATATTAAATTTTCCGTATCAGATGAAATGGAATTAGACAATTTATATAATGAGCCTTTTCGACCGCAAATTCATTTTACCACAAAAAACGGCTGGATAAATGATCCAAACGGTCTTATATATCTTGACGGTATTTATCATTTATTTTATCAGTATAATC
Organism: Clostridia bacterium; assembly: GCA_017517275.1. Lineage (GTDB taxonomy): Bacteria > Bacillota > Clostridia > UBA1212 > UBA1255 > SIG424. The sequence continues at coordinate 25,909 of JAFWZX010000024.1, read as the reverse complement.
CATGCGAACCCAATTGGGGTAATATGCATTGGGGGCATGCAGTAAGTTTAGATTTGATTCATTGGACAGAAAAAGACGTTGCGCTCTTTCCTGACGAAAGAGGTACTATGTATTCAGGTTCGGCTGTCCTTGACTTTGATAATCGTTCAGGATTAGGTTCAAACGGTAATGAGCCTATACTTCTTTTTTATACAACAACAAATCCTTACTGTCAGCATTTATCTTATTCGACAGATAAATTGAAAACAATTAACAGAGCTCAAAATGTACCCATTGTGCCGCATATTATTGAAGCAAACAGAGATCCTAAAGTGGTTTTCTGTGATGAACTTGATTGTTATGTGATGGTTTTATACTTAACGAGAAATACGTATGCTTTATTCCGTTCAGCGAATTTGCTTGAATGGGAGGAAGTTCAACGATTTGATGTTGACGGTGAAAATGAATGTCCCGATTTTTTTGCACTTTTTGATAAAAATAGAAATAAAAAATGGATCTTTTTAGGTGCTCATGATAGATATTTGATCGGAACTTTTTCCGATGGAAAATTTGAAGCGGAACAATCCGTGCAATCTCTTCATTTTGGAACTTCAAGTTATGCCGGACAATCGTTTAGTAATCTTCCTGATAATAGAATTGTTCGCATGGTGTGGGATAGATGGGCAATTCCTCAAACAACGTTTAAGGGACAAATGGGGATTCCTATGGAAATGACGCTTGATGAATATGACGGTGTTTATTATTTGCAAGCAATGCCTGTTAAGGAAATTGAGTGTATTTATAAAAATACAACTTCTTATAATAACGTTAAATTATCTGCAAACTCACTTTTTAAGCATGAAACGGAAGCATCACCGTGCATTATAAAAATTAAATCAGACATGATTGAGACGGGTGAAATGTTTATTACAATTTTCGGAAGGAAAATACTTGTTAATTTTGATAAAAATTCAGTATCTATAGGTGATGTATCAGCCCCCGTCTCACATACAAAAAACGGATTTGATCTAATTGTTGTAGTTGATAGATGCAGCATGGAATTATTTTTAGATAACGGAAAGATTTTTTTATCTTGCCTCAACAATAATACAATTAGTGATTATAATTTACCTTATATTTCATTGGTATCAAAAAATGATATGTTATTAAATGGCATAGAAATTACTACATTGGATTCGATTTGGCATTAATTATTTCATATAGAATCTATGTCAAAATTGACCAAAAAAACTTTTTAATTTTACAGTATTATATGTTATCAATTATAGATTTTAATTCATTATACGTCGTAGAGCCTACTATTAATTCAACTATAATACCATTTTCATCAAGAATGACTGTGTATGGGTAAGCATCCTTGCCACCGACTGTCTTATAATACAAATCAGAAATATTATTTTCCGAATCTGCATAATCATGAACAAATGTGATTTTAGAATCGGGATAATACTTCTTTATAAAACCGGCTTCTTCAAATGACCAAGTAAGCTCTGAGTGAACTGCTATAACAGATACGTTGTCGTATTCTTCGGCAATCTGATCAAAATATGGTAATTCAGCAACACAAGAGGTGCACATAGTATACCAGAAGTTTATAATCGTGATCTTGCCTGTATTAACCGGATTAATTGTTTCACCGGTAGGGCCATTCGCGGTAACTATTTCAAGATCGTATCCGGGACATTTCATACCTATTGAATTTCCCGTTTCAACAATCAAATCTTTCTTTTTATCAGCTTCAATCCAATAATGAGCTATAGCTGCGAATAACACGGCAAGCATAACGACTGTCGTGACTAATCGGGTGACAAATCTGATTTTATTTCTTTTAGTGGAATTATCTGCAGCAGGTGATTTATTTTCAATATCATTTCCGGCTAAGAAAATCTTTGATCCTTTCCAGGAAATAGCTTTAGTAGGACATACGTCAATACATTCACCACATAAAATGCATTCATGATCACTAACACTGTAAACATCCATTTTACATTTATTGACACACAAATTACATTTTGTGCATTTAGAATCATCTATCTTAAGTCCAAAAATAGAAAATCTGTTAAACAAACCATACAAAGCGCCTAACGGACAAATAAAACGACAGAATAATCGATATACAAAAATAGATCCGACAATGATTGATATCATCAATAAGAATTTCCACGTAAATAACGGTCCTAACATGGAGAAAAAGCTGTCATTGACTTTATTTGCAAGCAAGCTCATAGCACCTTCTAACGTGCCTGCCGGGCAAATAAACTTACAAAAGGCAGGAAAGGCAACATCCTTAAAAGCATAGCAAATTGGGATGATAATTACGAATATAAAAAGAAAAACGTATTTTGTATATGATAGAAAACGTGTTAAACGACTTTTCTTGACTTTTTTTGTTTTTACTTTATATGTAAGCTCTTGTACAAACCCAAAAGGACACATCCAAGAGCAAATCATTCTGCCAAACATCAAGCCAAACAGCAGAAGAATTCCAAAAACGTAGAAAATAGTGCTCTTGCCGGCGCTGTATGAGTCTTGGAGCGAGCCTAACGGACATGCACCTATTGCCCCGGGGCAGGAGTAGCAATTAAGTCCCGGAACGCAAAAATTCTTTGTTGAGGTTTTAGACGGGTTGTTGTAGATGCTTCCGTTTATAAAACCTTTTATATTAGCATTAAATAATAATGCAAAATATAGTTGAACAAGTTTGCGTTTAGAAGGAAGAAATCTTTTAAAAAACATCAAAAATTTTTTCATACGTAATCACCCCAGTCCGATACATTCAGTGCAGATATTAATTGCCTTTGTTAAAACGGCAAGTGCGCCTCCTGAGAAGAAACCATATGTTATAAACCCAATCGAAACCGCAAAAACACAGATTCGCAATATTGTAATAAGTTTAGAACTAATCTTTGCTTCTTTAAATTTTTGATATTTATCTGCCGGACTTTTTGCTTTATCTTGAGGACATATTATATTCAATATAAAACCGCCGATTATAAGTGCAACTGTAATGAAAATAGGAATGCAGACGTATTTTAAATATTCTGATATAATCTGACGTGAATATGGTTTATCTCCGCCGGTGAGAAATAAATGCATGCAAGATATAATAATACAAACTGCACTTAATATAATGAAAATTATTTGAATTACATTATAAATATCATGTAATTTTTTGCGTGATTCAGTAGACATAACAGCACACCTTTATAGTATAGACATGTAAAATCAAGTTTAGAATAACACACAAATCACTCAAAGTAAATGCATTTTTAACTTGCATTTAACACAATTTTACATTATGATAACTAATTGTGTATTAGTGTGTCATCGTAGCACAACAAAAAAGATAGAAAGGCGATTATATGAGTAAGAAAACGCTGTTTAATGTTTTACGGAGTTTTTGTGTTGTTTTAATAGCAGCACTTATTTTGTTCGGTTTTATATCGGAGCATCCTGCACAATCTGCCGAATTCAAGGCATCCTATATTAAGAACTTGAACGATATAATCAATACTCATTATCAGGATTACATTGATAGTAGCGTTATGTTCAAGCTGCCTGAGACTGTTAAGGCAGATGATGATATATCTGTTATTGTAACGCTTGACGTAGATAGTTTGCTTGATTTATATGATAAGACAGACAAGTCAAAGACTTTTTCTGAGTTTGTAGCATCCGACTATAAGGTTCAGAATACACAGCTTGAGATTAACGGTCAAAGACAAGAATTGCTTGATAAATTAGACAGTTTAAATGTTAAGTATTCAACAGGTGAGAGCTATTGCGCTGTACTCAGCGGTTTTGAATTAATTATTAAAGCACGAGACTTTGAAGCTACTTGCAAATCTTTGGGGAAGGGACAGAATATAATCGTCGGTGAAGAGTATAACGTTTGCGAGACAAAACTTGTAGATAATAAGGTAAACGTATACGATACGGGTATTTTCAACAGTCTCGGTTCCGGCTATGACGGTACCGGCGTTGTTGTGGCTGTTCTTGATACCGGTCTTGATTCTGCTCACACTGCTTTTTCGGTGAATAACTTTACGTCCAAGAAGCTTGGTCTTACTTACGAAGATGTGTCAAAACGTTTAGAAGGTACTACTGCAAGCTCAATGTTTCCGAATCTCGTTGTTGATGACGTATATATAAGCGATAAGGTTCCGTTTGGCTTTGATTATGCAGACAACGATCCTGACCCGTATTCAACACATAATAATCACGGAACACACGTTGCAGGTGTTATTGTAGGTAAAGACGACGTTATAACAGGTGTTGCACCTAATGCACAGGTTGTTCCGATGAAAATTTTCTCGGACGTTATTGACACTGCCCGTTCTGCTTGGATATTAGCGGCATTGGAGGATTGTGTAGTATTAGGCGTTGATGTTATTAATATGTCTATCGGTACTGCATGCGGCTTTGCAAGAGAGTCAGATGAAGAGGCTATGAATGGTGTTTATCAACGTATTCGTGAAGCAGGCATCAGCATGGTTGTAGCGGCTTCAAACAGTTACAGTTCTTCATACGGTTCTGAGAAGAACGGTAACCTTGGCCTTACGTCCAATCCTGATACCGGTACGGTAGGATCACCGTCTACGTATGACGGTGTTATGTCTGTTGCATCAATCAACGGAGCCAAGACACCATATTTATTCTATAACAATACAATAATCTATTTCCTTGAATCTTCAAATGCATCAGGCGAGGAAAACAATTTTTTCACAACATTACTTGGAGATAAAAAATCTGCAGAATTTGATTACGTAACAGTTCCGGGCGTTGGTAGAAGTGCTGATTATACGGGGCTTGACGTAAAAGATAAAATTGTTCTCGTAAGAAGAGGATCTAACACTTTTGAAGAGAAGGCTCTTATTGCCGAAGCGCAGGGCGCTGCAGGTATAATTGTTTATAATAACGTTTCCGGTGAGATAAAAATGAACGTAGGCGATGCTAAGATTGCCGTTTGTTCAATTCCCCAAGACGACGGTGAGATGCTCGCAAAGATAGGAAGCGGAAAATTAAAGATAAGTGTAGAACAGACTTCAGGTCCTTTTATGTCAGATTTCTCATCTTGGGGTCCTACTCCCAGTTTATCTATTAAACCTGAGATTACTGCACACGGCGGTAATATTTTATCATCTATTACAGGCGGTGGATATGACAGAATATCAGGTACTTCAATGGCGTGTCCAAACCTGGCCGGAGTTACCGTTCTTCTTCGCCAATATGTTCAGGAGAATTTCCCTGATATTTCAGACAATATGGTAGAAGTAAATGCTATGGTTAATAGATTGATGATGTCAACAGCTGATATCATAATTAACAAAAACGGTCTTCCGTACGCCGTGAGAAAACAAGGCGCCGGTCTTGCAAATTTGATGAATTCTATTAAAACAAACGCATATATTGCTACTTATGACAAAGATGGCAATAGCATGGATAAGACAAAGCTTGAGCTTGGCGATGATCCTGATAAAAAAGGTGAGTATACTTTGTCTTTTTCAATTATGAACTTTGGGGACAAACCTCTGAATTATAATTTTGGTTATTACGTAATGACCGAAGGGGTGAGTGATACAAAGACAAGCCACGGAGAGACAACAGTTACAGAAGAAGCTTACATTCTCGAAGGTGCTAAGGCTGTTATCTCATCTATTACAAACGGTTCAGCTGATGGAAAAAAAGTCACTGTAAATCCCGGCAAGAGCGATATAGTTGTCACTATTACGTTAAGTGAAAAGGATAAAAAATATCTAAATGATTCTTTCGAAAACGGTATGTACGTTGAAGGCTTTGTTACGTTTGATGCATCATCAGAAGATAATGTATCTTTAAGTGTTCCGTATCTTGCTTTCTACGGTGATTGGTCTGTAGCTCCGCTTTTTGATCTTGATTATTTTGAAACAAACGCAGACGAACTTGATGATTCTATTGATGTTGCAGATAAGAATCTTCCTGATGCTTATTCTACACGTCCTATAGGCGGTATTTCTGATGATTTTGTTTCGCATCTTGGTTCTTACTATTTCAAACAAGATCCTGATGATATTATAATATCTGCCAGCAGAGATTATATTGCTTTATCAAATCAGGAAGGCAGTATTCATTCGCTTAGATTTGTATGGGCCGGCTTGCTGAGAAACTCATCAAAAATTGTTGTTACAATAACTGATGATACCACCGGCGAGGTTGTATTTGAAGTAATTGATAATGACGTTCGTAAATCATACAGTGATGGCGGTCCGTCAATTTATCCGGCAAATATAGAGATTGAGTTTGATACAAGAGACTACAATTTATCAAATAATACAGAATATACTGTATCTATCATTGGATATCTTGATTATGAAAATGACGGAAGTACTACAAACAAGAAAAATGTTTTTGAATTTCCACTTACTATTGACTTTGAGGCGCCGAGCATTTCTGACGTCGAATATTATTATGAATACGATAAGTCGTTAAAGAAAAACCGTTTGTATGCAAAGATTGCAATATATGATAATCATTATGCAATGTCTGCTCAGATAGGTTACGTTAAAATGGAAACAAATGAAAACGGAGAACTGCAGCCGTCTTTGATTAATTTTGAACAGTACATGACGCCTGTATATTCTCAACACAACAGTGTAACTTATGTAACGTATGAACTGACTGATTATTTGCAGGAAATTAAAGATAATGCAAGTCATAAGAATTCATTTGTAATTACGTGTTATGACTATGCGCTCAACTTTGCAAGTTATGAGATTGGTTTACCGGACAATTTTACAGATTTTTATTTTGAAGGATTATCTGCAGGTCTTACAATTAGTCCTAACGAGGTATTTTCACTTGAGCCTGCTGTATATCCAAGCACAGAATGGTCAAGTCTTCTTGAGTTTTCATCATCAAAACCAAGTGTTGCCCGCATTGTAAACAATAAGCTTGTCGGCATATCATCCGGAACAGCTATTATTAAGGCAAGAGACACGTCTACTAATAATAGTGTAATGTTTAACGTTACCGTTTTAAAAGAAGGAGACGAGGGCTATAAGAAGCTTGATAAGCCTGTTGCTGACGTATTCAAAGTTGACGGATATAAAACAATAAAAGCGTTTTACATGGTAAATACTGATGATAGAAAAATCGGCGTTGACGGTAATATTAATTTCTTTGAAGGCAAATATTCTCTTACCATGTATCCTTCAGAATCAGTTTTACTTAATACTACTTTAGCCGCATATTTTCCTGATGAGACAAAGGTTGTATTTGAATCAGGTAACGATACAATTGTAAAAGTTAATGAATCAGGTCTTATTACAGCAGTCGGTGAAGGTTACTCTTCCGTGACTGTTAAAATATTGCAAAATGATAAGAGCACTTATTATTCTGAAACTATTTCAATTGAAGTAAAAGATCCATACGTTAACGCAGGTTCCATATTGACAAATTACTACGGTAACGGCGGATTGGTAACAATTCCTGACAGATTGTCGTTAACTGAGATAGGTTCATTCTGTTTCTCTAATTATGAATACATTGCCAAAACACCTGAAGAACTGGAATTTGATGATTCAGAAACGATGAAGATGTGGTTTATAGGTGATTCAACAATAACTAAAGTTATTATTCCGGAAGGTGTTAAGAAGATTAATTCCTATGCGTTTGCAAATCTGACTGCATTAGAAGAAATCGTTTTACCGTCTACGCTTGAATCAATAGAATACGGTGCTTTTTACAATTGTACCGCACTTACAACATTAACGTTCAGCGGTGAAAATAATCTAATCATTATTAACCAAAACGCTTTTGAAAACTGCAATTTAAAAGGAACGTTAGAATTTGATAAGTTGTGCGTAATATCGGATTATGCATTTGCCGGTAATCAGAATCTTGAAGGCATTAAGGTGTCCAATAAGCTTTGGTCCGTAGGTCAGTATGCTTTTGCCGGTTGTAAAAGTCTCAAAAAAGCAGAGATTGATTCAGTTAAAGTTAAGTATGGACAATATGCATTTACTGGATGCGAATCATTAGAAGAATTTGAAGTTAAATCATCTGTTATACCTACAGGTATGTTCTACGAATGTGACAAGTTGAAAACAGTTATTATTGACGCTGCCGTTAATGATATTGGTGAATTTGCCTTTGCGAAGACTGCAGTAGATAAATTTATAGTTCAAGAAGGTAATATAACCTTTAAGGTTCAAACTGCAAATTACGTTATAAGCAGCGATTGTAAGACTCTTATCGCTGTTTCACCTAAGATATCAGGTGCATTTTCCAAGAATACTATTGGCGGGAATGAAGTAACTTCAATCGGTAAAGGTGCTTTTTCTCATAATACTTCAATTACTTCTGTCAACTTGCCAAAAGTATCGTATCTTGATAAATATGCTATGGCTTCTTCTAAGGGTATAACAAGTGTTAGCTTTGCAAAATTGACAAATATTGGTGAATATGCATTCTTTGAAACGTCTATTACTGAACTTCCTTTGTTTGATTCAAATACGGCTATTGGTAAATATGCTTTTTCACACACCAAGATAAAAAAAGTTACTTTGCCTGATAACATAGTAATTTCCGAGGGCGTTTTCAGCGAATGTAAAATGCTTGAGAGCGTTGTTGTTGGTAATAACGTCACATTAGGTAAATTTGCATTTAATCTTAGCAAAGATTTGGCCTTTAGCGTTGAGCGTTATCCCAACAGTAACGACAAAATGTTCTATTACGTATTTTCATCACCGATTAAGTCTATAACAATCGGCGATAATGTAATAATCGGCGACAATGCTTTTGCAAATGCTTCTTCGGTTGAATCTGTCACTTTAGGCGCAAATGCAAAAATCGGCTATATGGCTTTCTATAATAACCAGAGTCTAAAGAATATCGACTTATCAAAAGTTTTAGAAATCGGTGATTACGCATTCTCCGGAGATGTATATTACGTATGTTATGATCAAAACATGCAATACTATGTTGTAACATCGGACGGAAATTATATATATTCATATTATTCTCCGGCCTTTGAAAGCATCGACTTGTCTTCAGTAACATCAATTGGTGGTTATTCATTTGCTTACTGCAGAGATCTTAAAAACGTAATTCTTGGTAAAGGCATTACAGAGATTCCCGAGTATGCTTTTGCCGGATGTGTTGCTCTTGATAAAATTAATTCATCTCATATTGTGATGATTGGTAAATATTCGTTTATGGAATCTGGCATTAAGAACATTGATTTATCCTGCGCATCAACTATCGGGGAGTATGCTTTTGTAAATGCGAGTGAATTACGTGACGTTATTCTTAACAAAGGCGGCGTTGATATAGGCGAAGGTGCTTTTGCTTATTGTAAAAAACTTTCCAACGTTAAAAATATACAGTTTGCAAAAAATATTGATTCATATGCTTTTGCATATACGGCTATAGTTTCTGTAGATTTATCAGGTATTGAGTCATTGGGCGACTGTGTATTTTTGAAGGAAAAATTAACTCCGTTTGAAGTAAAATTAGGATACAATATTGTTTCTCTCGGAGATAATCCGTTTGCTATGTGTTTGATTAAGCCTTTCTGCACGAATGTTGTAGAAGAATTTAATGGTAAGGAATATATAACTGAATCATTCACCTATGACTTAAGCGATAATGTGTTTGTAATTAATGGTTCACTTTATTGCAAATTGCCCAACGGAGGACTTGAGTTGATTACTTATGCAGGCATTGATCCTTCCAACGTTATTATTGCTGATAACACCGTAAGAATTTCTTCAATGGCATTCGCAGGAAGCAATGTTAAATACGTTACTTTGCCATATACCGTAAATGCAATAGGTCATAAAGCCTTTTATCAATGCGAAGATCTTATTACTGTGATTTTCACAAGCTACAAATGTCCTATTATCGAAGAAGAATTTGATTCAACATATTATGAATCATATAAAAATATACCGGGAACAGGTGAATACGGTTCTTATAAAGATTATGAAGGTAATGACCAGATAATAACGGGTATAGGATTAAATCCGTACTATATGTGGAACGTTACAGACGGTCTTTATTCCAATATTTTCTACGGTGCAAACTTCGTTGATTACGTAGGATACGTAGACAATAAGCTTGTCATGGTACGGCCGTCTAACGGTATTGAATATGAGACTTATATACTTGATCAATATTTCGATATCAGAATAGACGGACAGGCTGCTGCCGATAAAGTAACGCTTGCAGCTATTGCGGCTATTAATGCAATCCCTGATAAAGTCTCTTACGAAGACAGACATTTTGTTTACGCAGCAAGAGAAGCATACGACAAAATAGCTACCACTGTTCAGCAGGCTTTAGTAACAAATTATGCAGATCTTATTTCAGCAGAACAGCGTATTCTTGCTTTAACACCGGAAGACGATGTTGTTGATGAAAATGATGACACAAACAAATATATAGGCGGCAAATCAATAGCTACGATTGTATATATCATGGCAGCTGCACTTATTATTCTTTGCGGTATAGCGGTAGCAGTATATTATTTCGTGATTAAAATGAAGGGAAGAAAAGTAAGATGAAGATGAAATATAAAGTATTATTTATACTGTGTTTTATTTTAATTTTTCTCGGAATTTTCGTTGGATGTAATTCAAGCGATTCACCTTATGATGTAAATAATGAAAAGGGTTACACCGTTAGCGTCAAATATGACGCTAACGGCGGATTTTTTACAACTAATACATCAGTTATCGTTGACTCTTATAATATTGACGAGATAAAAATGAATAATAACGGAATGGCTGAGATTGCATTACTGCCTCCGGATGACCCTGCCCGTGAAACTGATGCATTTACTGCAACAAACAACGGATATTTCCTGGCAGGATGGTATCAGGATAGAATTGAAAATAAAGATGCTGACGGTAATACATATTATACGTACTCAAATAAATGGGATTTTGATAACCAGCTTCTTGAAGTAGATCCGGACAAAGAATATTCAGCGGATAAGCCGTTTATCACCTTATATGCAGCATGGATTCCTTTGTTTAAAATAGAATTCTATGATATTTCAACAAACGAGCTGATTAAAGATGTTACATTTAATCCAAATGAAGGTCAAACGTTTACTCTCCCATATTGGAGTGCCGAAACAGGCAAATTAGAAACTGAGATTTTTCCGTCAAAAGCAGGCTATACCTTTGACCGCGCATATATGGATGCAGACTGTAAAAATGAGCTTTCAGGTACAGAGCTTGTTCACCCGGGCATCGTTGATTATAAGTCTGGTACCGCTGTGGATTCTGTTTTTAAGGTATATTTATCATGGCTTGAAGGCGATTGGTATCATATTTATACAGCAGATCAATTTATTGATAATGTTAACGTAACCGGTCATTACGTTATTCATGATGATTTAGATTTTACAGGTAAAATTTGGCCTACTGCTATGTTGCACGGTAATTTCACCGGTGCGATTTACGGTAACGGTCACGCGTTTAGTAATATTTCGTTGATTCAGACGAACAATGCTAAAGCAAACAGTGGATTGTTTGGTCAGCTTTCAGACGGCGCCGTTGTTGAGAATTTATCATTTAAAAACGTTGAGTTTACAATCAAAGGCGGAACAAGAGTTGTAGGCAGTAATTTCGGTTTATTTGCAGGATCAATATCATCTAACGCAGAGGTTTCGGATGTTGTTATTGAAGACGGTAAGATAATTATTGACTCGCAATGTTATTTTGGTGTTGATGATTATTCCATCGGGTTACTTTGCGGTATGGGTGATTCATCTGTTATTGATTTTTCAGATATTCACTGCGTTGCCGGCGGCGAAAATCCTGATAAAGTACAAATCGACATATCGGGGAACCAGGTAAGTGTTGTTATATCATAATATTGTTAATTATTTGATATATAGAAGAATATTGTAAAGGAGAAGCAAAATGAGAAAAAGAATATTATCTATAATACTTTGTATATGTATTTGTGCAGGTATTATCGGGACTTTTTCAGGATGTAACAGTGAAAGTGCTAAGGTTGATGCTTTTGTTATTATGACAGATCAACCGGATGGACTGTTTAATCCTTTCTTTTCAACGTCTGCAGCAGATGGAACTATCGTTGCAATGACACAAATAGGTATGCTCTCATCAAATTACGTTGATGGTGAAGTTGTAGTAGGATACGGCGATGAAGAAGCCGTTGTTGTTAAGGATTATGACATAGTTGAGAAGGATGATACAACTGTATATACATTTATACTTAAAAACGGTATTTTATTCTCAGACGGTCATCCGTTAACAATGGAAGACGTTCTTTTTAACTATTATGTATATCTTGATCCGGTTTATACGGGATCCTCTACTTTGTATTCTACAGACATTATTGGTTTGTCTGAATACAGAACACAGACAAAAGGTTCTGCATCTGATGACAGCAATGAGCTTGTTTCATCACAAGCCGCATCAAGAGCAAAAACAAGAATTAACGAACTTATAAACTTGTTCAATAATCAGCTCAAATCTTCCTCTACAAAGGAAGTTGATTACAATACAATGAAAGCGGCGATTCTTGCACATAACCTTGGTTCAGGCTACAAGGCTGCTATTTCTAATAATCCGTCAGAAGTATCTAACCAGAACCTTTTACGCGATTACGAAAGAGCGTTAGAGCTTTTCAAAGAAGAACTTCAATCTGACTATGTTAGTGCGCAGGAGTCTTATACTGATGAGCCTTATAAATCACACGATGAATTTAAAGATGAGATTTTCTGCTTTATGTTTTCAGAAGGTTACGTTGAAGTAGAGTATGCTGAAGGTGAGAACGGTAAGCAAGATAAAACAAAGATTGCTTCCTTGACGAAATCTTATCCTGACTCTATTAAAACAAAGGATGCTGCAATCGAGTACATCTATAATGATAAAATTGCTCGCGAACTTAACATTATCCTTCAATATTGGGCTACTGCTACAACGCTTGTAAATGAGTTTACAGCTAAGGCTACAGAAGTTATCCTTCATGAAAACGTTACAGAAGACGGACTTCTCGTCCCGAGCATCTCAGGTATTCAGTCTCTCGGTCATACAGACCTTGCAGGTACTACAATTAAAGTAAACGGTACTGATTATAAAATTGCATCAGGACATAACGCAGACGGCACTGTAACCAATCCTGAAGAATATGATGTTCTTAGGATTACAATTGATGGAATTGACCCGAAGGCTATCTGGAACTTTGCTTTAACAATTGCTCCTCAGCATTATTACGGCGAAGGCAGTAAGGTTGACGTAGATATTGCAAACAACAAGTTTGGTGTTGAATTTGCAAGTTTTGATTTTATGAAAAACGTAATTCAGTCAACACGAAATATTAAAATCCCCATGGGTGCCGGTCCATACAAAGCCACTGATAACGGCAATAGCGATACTCCGTCAGAATCTGCTTTCTATATGAATAATGTTGTGTACTTTAAGGCGAATAACAATTTCCACACAACAGGTGCTAAGATTGAAAATGCAAAGATTGAGAAGGTTCGTTATCAGGTAGTAAGTTCTGCAAACGCAATTGCTGCACTTGAAAGCGGATCTGTGCATTATATTTCACCGTCGCTAACAACAGATAATTTTGATAAACTTGAAAATTTAAAATCAAAAGGTATTGTAAAGATTGTTGAAGATCAGCTTGGTTACGGTTACGTTGGTGTTAATGCAGCTAAAATTAATGACATTAACATTCGTAAAGCAATAATGTGTGCGATGAATACGTCTTTAGCTCTTGACTATTACCGCGCAGGTACTGCTTCTCAGATTTATTGGCCTATGTCTATGGTAAGCTGGGCATATCCGACAGGCAACGATGCAACAGATAATGACTGTGATTATCCGCAACTTGGTAAATGGAATAAAGAAATTGCTATTACAAACGTTGAAAAATATATGCAGGCAGCAGGTGTAAGTGCAGGCGATAAATCTCTTGATATCACGTTCACAATCGCCGGTAACAGTCTGCAGGACCATCCGACGTATAAAGTATTCAGAGATGCTGCTGCGTTACTTAATGAACTTGGTTGGGAAGTTGACGTTGTTTGTGATACACAAGCTTTAACAAAGATTAATACAGGTTCTCTTGAGGTATGGGCCGCTGCTTGGTCATCTGCATTAGATCCTGACCTTTATCAGGTATATCATAAAGATTCTACTGCTACAAGTACTCTTGCATGGGGCTACAATTACCTCAAAAACAGCGGTACACCTGATGAACTTGCTATATTAAATGATCTTAGCGATCTTATTGACGATGCAAGAGCAACAAACGATAAGAAAGTTCGTACAGAACTCTATAAGGAAGCAATGTCACAGATTCTTGATCTTGCAATTGAACTTCCTGTATACCAAAGAAGTGTGTTGTACGCATTTAATTCTAACGTGATAAAAGAATCAAGTTTACCTTCTGAAAGTGAAATGAATCCTTATTCATCACCCCTTGATGAGATTTGGAAAATTGAATTTGCAAACTGATTAACTGATTATTTTGAATCGGAGTAGATTATGTTAAAATACATTATTAAACGATTAGCCTTAGCTCTAGTAATTTTGCTTGGCGTATCAATGATAATTTATTTCCTTATTCGGTTGATGCCCGTTGATTTTATCCAAGATAAAATCAACGCCATGAACCAAGGAGGAGCAACTGTCAGCCAGGAGACCGTAGATGCAATGTATGAAATGTACGGTCTTAAAGATGATAGCTTTATGGGGATTCTCAAAGGTTATTTCAGTTGGCTATCATCTTTGCTACATTTTGATTTAGGAACAAGCTTCGTATATGCACGCCCTGTTTCTGAAGTTATTTTTGAGCATATGGGCATATCTTTTGCTATTGCTCTAATTGCAACTATATTTGAGTTTTTGATTGCAATTCCTCTTGGAATTACGGCTGCAACTCATCAATACTCTTTGCGTGATTACGTTGTAACAGTGCTTGTTATGATTGGTATCTCTTTACCTTCATTCTTCTTTGGACAAGTACTGAAGAGCTTTTTCTCGGAATTCCTTGGTTTTCCAACGTCGGGTATGGTAGATGCCACTCAATCTTATACAGGAGCTGCGTTGCTTGTTGACTATGCGCGCCACATGTTTGTACCGATACTTACTATTGTCATATTAAGCATTGGTGCCAGAATGAGAATGACAAGAACAAATATGTTGGAAGTTTTAAATTCTGATTACATACGCACAGCAAGAGCTAAAGGCCTTAGCGAAAGAGTTGTTATAAATAAGCATGCATTTAGAAACACGCTGATACCCCTTGTTACTTCTTTAGCAGGTTTGCTCCCATCTCTTTTTTCAGGTGCTATTATTACCGAACAAGTATTTGACCTTCCTGGTATCGGCAATATTGCTTTGGATGCAATGAACAGAGGAGATATTCCATTTATAATGGGATACAACATGTTTTTGGCAGTATTGAGTGTGTTGGGTATTCTGCTTGCAGATATTATGTATGCAGTAGTTGACCCAAGAGTTAAGCTTGAATAGGAGGCGAGATTATGGTTGAAAATGAAAATAAAAACGTAGAGCCTGAGCAGACTCCGTTAGATAAAAACATTAAACTGATGTCTCCTACACAGATGGTTATCAGAAGATTTTTCAAATCAAAGCTAAGCATTGTTGGCTTGATTATGATTGTCAGTTTATTTTTGTTTTGTTTTGCAGGTCCGTATATTTACACTGAATGGATTGATGACGGCAAGGTTATCCTTGATGAGAGCGGCAAAGTAGAATATGCTTTTTCTGAAACAACTTATACTGTTAATGGTGTTGAATATACATTAAGACAGACAACTGAAAAAGAGTTAAAGGATAACTTCCTGTCTGCTCCTGATTCTGAGCATATAATCGGAACGGACGAAGAGGGTTATGATGTTTTATCATCGTTAATGTTAGGCGGCAGAATATCGCTCCTTGTAAGCTTTCTTGCTGTATTTGTAATTACAATTTTAGGAATAATTTTCGGCGGTATTTCCGGTTATTTCGGTGGAGTTATAGATACTGTAATTATGAGAGTATGTGACGTGCTTATATGTTTGCCCGGAATTCCGATTTTGCTTATCGTAAGTACACTGCTTGATGCGTCTGAATTAAATGCAAATTATAGAATTTACATTTTAATGGCCTTTCTTGCGA
Organism: Clostridia bacterium; assembly: GCA_017517275.1. Lineage (GTDB taxonomy): Bacteria > Bacillota > Clostridia > UBA1212 > UBA1255 > SIG424. The sequence continues at coordinate 9,755 of JAFWZX010000024.1, read as the reverse complement.
TGATATCATGGCCGGGGACAGCAAGACTTGTAAGAGGTCAGATATTGTCACTTCGTGAACAGGAATTTATGGTTGCTGCCGAAGCGATGGGATATTCAACTTTTCGTAAAATTTTTAAACATCTTATGCCTAACGTAATGCCGCAGCTTATTGTTCAAATGAGTCTTAGTCTCGGCAGTATGATTCTTTATGAAGCAACTCTTTCATATTTGAATCTGGGTGTTAAAGGTGACGTTGATGCATGGGGTTCCATGATTAACATTATTTCAACTAACCAGGATGTGCTTCAAAATCATCTATACGTTTGGGTACCTGCCGGTATTTGTATTGTTATTGCAGTACTTGGCTTTAACTTTGTGGGAGATGGTTTGCGCGATGCACTTGATCCTAAAGCAAGGAGATAATTATGGGAAATAAAGATAATAATACTAATAAAACTTCAAGTTCTAAACATTATCTCACAGGCAGGGAAATCCGTGCTATTGCAAAAGCTAACAGCAAGGAAATGAAGCGTTTAGAGGCATACAAAAATAGGAAAGCCAGTGAAGAGGAGTTTATTTCAGAATTAAATAATCCTGAAAATATTCTTGGAATAGATGATTTGCATACGTACTTTTTCACAGAACAGGGCGTTGTTAAAGCTGTAAACGGAGTTTCTATCGATGTACCCAAAAATTCAACTGTTGGAATCGTAGGAGAATCCGGATGCGGCAAATCTGTTACAAGTATGTCAGTAATGCGCCTGTTGCAAGGTCCGCAGGGACAAATTTACTCCGGAGAGATTCGCTTCAAGACGGGCGATGGGAAAGTTTATGATATAGCAAAGATGCCTACTCGTGATATTTACAGAATACGAGGAAAAGAAATTGCTATGATTTTCCAGGAGCCAATGACGTCTCTGAACCCTGTTTTTACAATAGGACAGCAGTTAGATGAGGTTACTTTTATAAACGATAAAAAGGCAACTAAGGCTCAGGCAAAAGATAAGTCAATGGAAATGCTTAATCTTGTAGGTATTGCCATGCCGGATAGAGTATACAAGGCTTTTCCCCATGAATTATCAGGCGGTATGAGACAGAGAGTAATGATTGCTATGGCTTTGGCGGCTAATCCCAGACTAATAATCGCCGATGAGCCTACTACTGCTCTTGACGTAACGATTCAAGCTCAGATTCTTGATTTATTAAGAGACCTTAAATCAAAAATCGACGGTTCTATTTTACTTATCACACATGATCTCGGCATTATTGCGGAGATGGCTGATTATGTTGTTGTCATGTATGCCGGCCGAGTTATTGAGAAGGGAACCGTAGCAGAGATTTTCCATGATCCTAAGCACCCATATACGATTGGACTGCAAAAATCAAAGCCGACTCTTGATTCGGATAGCGATACACTTTTTAACATTCCGGGTAACGTTCCCAATCCTATTAATATGCCGGATCATTGTTATTTTAAGGAACGCTGCTCAATGTGTATCAATAAATGCTCCGGCGACTATCCAGGAATGATTCAAGTAAGTCCTACTCATTACGTTGCTTGTCATTTATATGAGGAGGTAAGTGATAATGTCTAATAACGAGCCGATTTTAGAAGTTAAAAATCTTAGAAAATGCTTTCCGCTTAAGAAAACTCTTATGGGAAAAGTTACTAAAGAGTTAGTGGCTGTAGACGATGTTTCTTTTACTCTTATGCCCGGTGAAACTCTTGGTATTGTTGGTGAATCCGGTTGCGGTAAAACGACAATGGGAAGGGCTATTTTAAAACTTCATCAACCCACAAGCGGTCAGATTATTTTCAAAGGGCAGGATATTACGAATTATAACTCTTCTAAAATGAGAGATATTCGAACTAAAATGCAGATTATTTTCCAAGATCCGTATTCATCACTTCCACCGAGAAGTACAGTGGGCGGTATTCTGTCTGAACCTGTTATGGTACATAATATTGTACCAAGAAGTCAGGTAAAGGATTACGTGCTTGATTTAATGGACAAATGCGGCCTTCGTGACTACTATTATGAGCGCTATCCTCACGAGTTTTCAGGTGGTCAGCGCCAAAGAATTTGTATCGCAAGAGCACTTGCCGTAAATCCAGAACTTGTTGTTTGTGATGAACCTGTATCTGCATTAGATGTTTCTATTCAGGCACAAATCATCAACTTATTGAAAAGTCTTCAGGAATCTATGAACCTTACTTACATTTTTATATCTCACGATTTATCTGTTGTAAAGTTTATTTCTGATAAAATCGGTGTGATGTATCTTGGTTCTATGGTTGAATTCGGAACAAAAGCTGAGATTTTCGCAAATCCGCTTCATCCTTATACGAAAGCATTATTTTCAGCTATTCCGTATCCGGATCCTGACGTTAAAATGAACCGCATTGTTTTAAGCGGAGATATTCCGTCTCCTGCAAATCCTCCAAAGGGCTGTCGATTCCATACAAGGTGTCCGTATGCAAAAGATATTTGTAAGGAAGAGACACCGGAGTATAAGGATTACGGCAACGGACATTTTGCTGCTTGTCATTTGTTGCAATAAAGGAATACTATGAGTAAAAAGCAAAAAAAACAAAAAGTAAAATATATTGATGACGGCAGAACGATTGCGGATATGTCAGGTGTACGGGGAAGTGCCTTTTCTTCCTTTTTCAAAAATAAAAAAGTAAGGTCCGGATCAAGCTTTGGTGATAAGTGGAATACTTACTGGAATGCCGTCAAGATGATGTTTGTTCCTATGCTTGTCGTAGTCGGTGCAATAGTAGTTATGTATATGATAATGTGGCTTGTATTGTTCTTGTCTTATTAAATTGAATATTTACAAAATCAAACAAGGAGCTGTTTTACGGTTCCTTGTTTATTTTTTACAATAACCTCTCCAAGTGCTCCGTTAATTATTGCCATGCGCGGCGAAACGTGTCCGATATCTGCTTCTGTGATAATTGGTACGTTTAAATCCATTAAAGGACGTAAAACAGCCTCTTCGTAGTCAAAATCCATAAAAGTGCTTTTGAAGAGATTACGCCCGAAAATAAAGCCTGAGGCGTTATTGAAATATCTGCATTTTTTCATATGCCATAAAAAACTATAAAGTCTCTCTGCAGGCATTGCAAAATTATCAAAGTACCAGATAATGCCGTCGTTTGCGTATTTATCAATAAATTCCTTAGTTCCGTCAAAAGGAGTTCCGATTAAATCAGTAAGAACGTCTACACAACCACCGATTAATCTGCCGGTGAAATTAACTTGAGCACCGGAGGATATATTTTCACCGTCAAATAAAATTTTCCATTCAACTTTTGAATCAAGGTTATACCCAAAACTGCTGTCACCTTTGTTTTTTTCGAATAAGTCAAAACTATGTTGAATGTTGAGCTTTCCCATAAGCATATGCATTGAATTTAACAATGACACGTGCATAGGGGACATACTGTATGCACCTGCACCGTTGCCGTATACTGTTGCAATATCATATTTAGTTGTTATTGCATATAGAAGTGAAGTTGGGTCAGAATAGCCCTGGACCCACTTGGGATTAGCTTTTAAAGCTTGGTAATCAACTTTGTCCAGAATTTCAAATAGCAAATCGCCGCCTTTAGCACACAGAATCATATCAACTTCAGAATTATATATAAGACTGTTAAATTCGTTTGCTCTTATTTCGGCAGGACTGCTTGGTGTAAGACCTGTTCGAACGTTAGACGTTTCAATTGTTCTGAAGCCAATAGAATTCAAATTTGCCTTATAATTGTCGAAAGCAGTGTCTTTATTTATATCAACACCTGAGCTTGGAGCCGTGATACCAATTAATGAATCGTTATGTAAAAGGGCAGGATAGATCATGCGTTAACCTCAAAATTATCGTCAAATGCTTTAATTAAATCCAGTGGCTTGTCAACGAGAAGTGTTGCACCGGCATCTTTAAGTTCCTGAGCTGATCTAAAGCCCCAAGTTACTGAAATAACCGGCATCTTTGCATTAACACCTGTTTTATAATCAACTTCAGAATCGCCTATAAACAGGCAATTTTCAGGCTTAACGTTTAACAAACCTGCAACGTATAGCGTCGATGCAGGATCAGGTTTGCGAGGAAAGCTTTTATTCATGCCAAATACCGTATGGAAATATCCGGGAAAAAGCTTTTCTGCTATTGCATTTGTAAGGTCATAGGGCTTATTGCTTACAACGCCCATGATTAAACCAAGCTCTTTAAAATAATCAAGTACTTGAAGTAATCCTTCATACATATGTGTTTTTATAAGGAAGTTATTATGATATATCTCGAGATAATCTGCTGTGACTTTATCGATAATTTCAGTATCATTACTGTTTTTTTCTGCTTTGATATCATCAGGAAGGCATTTGCGAATTAATTCTCTTGTGCCGGAGCCTACGCTTGCTTTAACGTAATCAATCGAATGTGTAGGATAATTATTCTTTGCCATCGCAGCGTTAACAGAATCTGCCAGATCCTCCAACGTATCCGCAAGTGTACCATCTAAGTCAAAGATAATTGCATTTATTTTAGTTTTCATAATAATTTTCCTCCTTGTGATAACAAGATAACGTTCGTGATTTTAATATAATTTGATTTATGGGTCAATATATCGTTTGTTATGACACATATATTGCCCTTTATGAGAAAAATGCACGGCTTTCTCAAGGCCAAAGGGAAGGGTGGTCGCTAATTGTGCTTTTTAAGTTAGCTACGATAATTTCAAAAGCTCATATTGCTGTTTGTGCCATTCGCATCGAAGCACATAATATAATAAATCGGAATATATGTTATCTTGCCTTTCTGTGTAACAGTTCTTTCATTTGAAACAACAAACGCCTTTTTTACGTGATAATCCTCATTTTGAACAAAGGCGTTCAGCGCGCTGTGCACAGTGTAGTCTTTACCGGATTTCACTTCGATAGGCACTGCCGACAGGCTGTCGTAATCATCAATAAGATAGTCTACTTCACCGCGGCTACGATTATCGTAATAAAACAATTTGTGTCCGTGAGCAATAAGCTCGCTTGCAACGACGGTTTCGTAAACAGAACCAAGATTGATGCTCTTTTCATCGTCTAAAATTGCACGTATATTGTTTCCGTAAAGAATACTGGTAAGAATACCAACATCGTTCAAATAAAGTTTCAGAAGATTTTTCCCGGAAGATTCGATGAGAGGAAACGTAGGATTGGATATTGCTTGAACGTTAAGTGCAATACCGGCACTGATCAGGTATTCGAATTCGTCAGCATAATCGCCAAATGTCTTACCTTTTTTATTTTCAATGTTTTGTGCGACAACACGCTTCTTTTTGTTTTCCATATTAGAAGGAATAAGATCAAAAACTCTGCGAATCTTCAATCTGTTTTCTTCATCATATTTTGATGCGTCTGCAGCGTAATAATCGTGAATTTCGTTTTGAACGTCACGAATTGCCTGGATATTTTTTGTGCTTATATATGCATTGACTGCATCGGGAAGCCCGCCAACAAGCAAAAACTTGCGGAACATGTCCATCATTTTGTTGTGCATCGGTTCTTCAAGTGCTTCGAGTTTTTCAAACTTTTTCCTAATAGAAGAAATCACAAGCTCATTCATTCCGTTTGCATAGAGAAATTCTTCAAAGTCCAAGGGAAACATTCTTACCTTGCGGATACTGCCCATTGGAATAGAAGTAGTTTGGGAAAGGGTAACTCCAAGCAAAGAACCACTGGCAATATAAGTAAACTTATTATCTTGAGACAAAAACTTGAGCAAAGTGAGTAGATGAGGATATGCTTGAATTTCATCGATGAAAATCAAAGTGTCTTCTTTACGACCCATCTTTTCACCCTTTGTCATACTAACCTGAAGATAAAAATCCTCTACCGTTTTAACATTTTCAAAAAGACGGTCTCCCAAAGAGTCCTCGACCATGTTGATCTCAATGTAGTTTTTGAATAGTTTCTCTCCTACGTGTCTGATGATATATGTTTTACCGATTTGGCGTGCGCCGTCGATCAAAAGAATCTTCTTGGAATCTGACCTTAAATGCTCATCAATGAGCTTTTCTATCTTACGAAAAAGCATTATAAAACCCTCCTCAGAACTTTTCAAATGTATTATAACATATTATAACCAACTTTTCAATAGAAAAACCTTGAATGATTTATGACTTTTCAAATTTTAATGTTAATTATATATTGTCCACGATTCTCTCTGTGTAAATGCTACAATGAAAATGCATAAAAGTTCCGAAATGAAAATGTAGGAATTTAAACATTTTTGTTGTAGCTTTTTGATTACAATAATGTCATCTTAATACGGAGGTGTATAACATGCGAGATGACATAAGAGAAGCTATTTCATTTCTTGCAAAGGAGGATGTAACATTGTTTAATAAAGCCGAATTAGCCAGAAGATATGGTTGCAATCCCAGAACTATTGATGCATATGGTTGTACTGCAATGGCAATATACAAGCTCCTTTTAACAAAGGGATATCAAGGGAAATATAGAGATATTACACAGTTACTTCTCCCGCCAAGAAGAAAAAACATATCGTGTAAATCGAGAATCAATGATAAAATTTGAGGGACGAAAATACTCTGTGCCTATACGTTACATATGAAAACATATAGAACACGATAATAATAAGCAGTATTTTTCGCAGAGTTCAGCACTCTGCCGTATATGAGAAAAAGCCCCTTGGATAAAGGGCTTTTTCTCATTTGGGACGGATTTTTTTGACGGCGTATAATCAGAAACCTATTGCTGTGAGTTTATTCATATTACTTCTTTTCAGTTCCATGGAGGAATGAACATATCGCTCTAATGTGATTTGGGGACTGGAGTGACCTAATATCTCACTGAGTGATTTTATTTCAAAATCTACTTCAACGCAACGAGTAGCAAAGGTATGACGGAGTGTGTGAAAATGAATACCTTCCAGTCCGCATTTTGCAGTATAACGCTCCAATTTGTATTGCATTGTTCTCGGCTCAATAAAGCGATCTATTTCTCCCGTCAAAACAAATGCGGAAGGATTGCTGCAAAATATGGTTTTACATAGATTGACTGCGTATTCTGTTAGGGGTATCATTCGGACGGAGGTATCGCTTTTAGGCCCGCTGATAACAACTTTTGTTTTTGCGTTTCCATTCCCATCCAAATTCTGAAGGCGTTGCATCGTAGTTTTTACCTTGATCGTTTGTTCCTTTATGGATACGTTTTCCCAACGCAGAGCACACACCTCCCCGATCCGCATACCGGTAACAAGAGCAAGTAGTACGCCGAATTTACACTCATCCATATCTTCAAGCAAATATTTTACAAAGCGGGTTTGTTCTTCCACGGACATAACCCGCATTTCATTTTTCGGAACCTTTGGATAAGCAATCTCGATGATTGGCAATGGATCCGGGAACTGTCTGCTTGTGTATTTGATGACCGAATGCAGCATCGTCAGAATATCTTTCACGGTCTTGGGGGATAACGCCTCCTCATACAGCAGATCGTGGCTGAACTGCTCTACAATCAACGATGTCAGCGATTGCACGAGGCAACCGCCCAGCTTGGGTTTAATATGTTTTTCAATAATACCGCTATACTTTACATAGGTGGATTCCTTAATGCGGTTGCGATTGATCCGCAACCATTCATCACAATAGAACGCAAAACGCCGTTTGCGCGAAGTTGTTGCTATCGGTTTTTCCGTTAGCAGAGCCGTCTTTGCCTGTGTTACCTTTTGCTTGGCTTCACGGTATGTTTTACCGTAGCAATAGCCGTACTTTGGTGTTCCGTCCGGGTGGTAGGCCTTAATATATCGCGCCTCCCACCGCTTGTCCTTACGTTTGTAGATGTTTTCGCCTTTTTTTGACATAATGATGTCCTCCTTTAATTATTTGGTATGTATTATTTTAAATAACAGATTTGATTTTTTTTCCAAACAACAAGGTAAGACGGAACATTTGACGGCGAATTTGTTTGTGACAACGCCTAAATGAACTCTTTTGAAAGACATACCTCCATTTAAAAAGTAATTTTTTGTAAAAAATCTGTCCGGAAGCCCGAAAACTATTGCAATTTCAAGAGTTTTATGCTAAAATTTGTAACCGCGGAGTGCTGAACTCTGCGAAAAATTGTGGGGTTGGCAACCTCGTTAGTCTGTAAAGAAACCGTAGCATTCGGACAAACAAGGGATGGTTGGCCTTTTTTTCATCAATAAAATTAGTGAACACTTAATTTTAGAAAGAGAGGTTGTAATCTTGAAGAACCAAAATGTCCGCAACAGACTAATTGAAAATACTATTAGAATCATTGCTGAAAATGGTTTTGATAAGACTACGACCAAGGCAATCGTCAGCGGAACAGACATCAACGAAGCATATATCTACAGGGATTTCTCCGACAAAGAGGATTTGTTTGTCAAGGTCTTTGATCAATTGGATGAAGAACTGATTGCCAAGTTGATGCAGCATCTACCCGTGATGTATATGAGCGAACTTGAATTTGAGGTTCGGTGCAGAGTTTTCTTTACTGCTGTTTGGAAGTTCTTGCTTGGCAATAAGGAAAAATGTCTTGCCTTCGTTCAATATTATTATTCACCGTATTTCAACAAATATTCTGCCGATAGGCACAAACAGAGGTACCGGCCACTTGTTGAAAAGTTCAGTGAGGCATTTATTGACGAAGCTGATGTGTGGATGATACTCAACCACATATTGAATGTAATGCTGGATTTCGCGGTAAAGGTTCATAATGACCATATGTCAAAAGAAGATAGTTACTCTGAACACGTTTTTCGTGTTATTTATCGCTCGGTAGAGCAATATTTCAAAAAGGAAGAGGTAAACAACAATGACTAAGGAAAAGACTTCGACGACGCACAAGGTCTTAACAATAATCGGATCAATATTGTGTGTGATTTTGATTCCGATTTTAATCATCAATATAACGCTGATCGCTAAGAGTTATATCAACAAGGACGAGGTGCCGAGCATCGGAGGTATGGTCCCACTGATCGTACTGACTGACAGTATGGTGCCGGAAATCTACAGCGGAGATCTGATTATCTGTAAGGCAGCCGATGCCGAGGATATTAAAGTGAACGATGTTATTTCTTTTTTCGATCCTGTAGGCAACGGAACGAGCATTGTCACCCACCGTGTCATTGAGATCCTTGAGGATGACGGAGAGATCTTCTTCCGCACCCGAGGTGATAACAACAACACCGAGGATAAAGAGCTTGTACCTGCCGAAAATCTGGTGGGCGTATATAAGATGCGCATTGCCGGAGCCGGACACATCGCAATGTTCATGCAGTCTACTGCCGGACTTATTATCTGTGTAGTTCTTCCCATTATTCTCTTGGTCGGCTATGACATTATTCGCCGCCGCATCTACGAAAAAAATAATAAGCAAGATACAGATACGCTCCTTGCAGAGCTTGAAGCACTGAGAGCTGAAAAGGCAGAAAAAGAAAAGGTAGACATAGGTGCAGACAACAGCGACAGCACCGAAAATTGATTATGTATATTCTTCCTTCGGAAGCCACGTCCGGGGATGATATATAATGCCGCGGCATTCTCTGCGGATGGGTAATTCAATAGAATGCCCGGTAAGCTATCTTTCTCGGGAGGGGAAGAATTTAAAAACGGCTGAAAAATCCAACTAAGAAAGGAGTTTTTTCTACTATGAAGAAAAACAAAATGATGAGAATTGCTTCCGTTCTCTTGGTAGCAGTTCTCTTGACCACCTGTGCCATCTCCGGCACTTT
>JAFWZX010000023.1 GCA_017517275.1 Clostridia bacterium | reverse complement strand
GAAAATCCCAGTGTCGGCGGTTCAACTCCGTCTCTGGGCACCATTTAAGCGGGTTTAACTCAGCGGTAGAGTGTCACCTTGCCAAGGTGAAAGTCGCGAGTTCAAATCTCGTAACCCGCTCCACTAAAATAAAGAAAACAGATGTAACAATCTGTTTTCTTTTGTATAAGGCACCATAGCCAAGCGGTAAGGCCACGGTCTGCAAAATCGTTATTCACCAGTTCGATTCTGGTTGGTGCCTCTTATAAGAAAAATCCTCGGAGAATATCCGAGGATTTTTCTTATGCTTTTATAGCTAAATGGTCTCTTATAGTGTATAATCGACAGCAGATAGATGCTTTTGATATTTTCGTAGAGAGGAAACAGAAATGAAGAGATATTTATCCCTGTTGTTAATATGTATATTTATAATTACTGCCGTTTTTACGAATAATGTTAGTGCAGAGTCTAAAATACTCAAGACGTTCAAAGACGACAGTCAGTCGCAAATTGTGACGATTGAGAAAGGTAACAGGGCACAGTTGTGGTTTAAAGTTACAGCTCCCTTTTCGGAAGTAAGTATAGAATTTGCAAAAAGATGTAACGGAAAGAACGTAGCTGTGGCTAATATATATAAATGGGACCGCAACAGCGTTGCCACGAGGCAGACGGAACCGATTGCTTCAACTCGTCTAAATGCGTGGGAAGCATCTGATTGTATCACGGTTATGAAAGACGGAGGCTTCGAAGCCGGCGAATACTTTCTTGACGTATATGCTCAGGAAGGTAAATTCTATGTTACAAAATATATAGGGTCTGTGTTTGGAGCGAAATATTGCTACAACGATACTTACACACCAGGGAGTATAAAGGGTTACGTTAAGTTTTCTGATGAAGCGGGCAAGTTTACCACAACCTCTAATATGGCTGGCTTCAGTTACGTACCTGCACCTGAACAAACGGGTATTCAACCTGACAGCAATATAGCTATCATGGGTGTGGATCCCACCAAATTTGCTGCGATAGACGATCTTGGAAGAACTGTTGAAGGGTATAGCGATGTAGGTGAAGGGAAAGACAAGGTCGTGGGAATGTTTTACTGGACATGGCATGATACGGCACATAAAAGCAACAAGCCTATAAATATCACCCAATTAATGGAAGACTATCCTGAACTAAAAAAAGATTATCATCATCCGCTTTGGAAAGAATATACCGGAATGAACTTCTGGAATGAACCACTGTTTGGGTTCTATGCCAGAACAGATAAATATGTACTTCGTAAGCATGCAGAGATGCTTGCTAACGCAGGTGTGGATTTTGTGCTTTTTGACTGTACGAACGGTGACTACGTGTGGAAAGAGGGTTATATGGCACTCCTTGAGACGTGGGCGGAGGCCCGGGAACAAGGTGTGAAGACGCCGCAAGTATCTTTTATGTTGCAATTTGGCTTTTCAGAAAACACAGTTTCTTCCATAAAACAGTTATACGACGACTTATACAGCAAAAATCTGTATAAAGACTTGTGGTTTTATTGGGAGGGCAAGCCACTTATTATGGGGCATGGCTCAGGACTGTCTGACAACGATCCGTTAGAGTATCAGCTGAAGAATTATTTCACCTTCAGAGGAGGTGTGGCATCATACTTTGGCGGTGACGGCGATGATACACAATGGGGATGGCTGCACGTCTATCCGCAAGCCGCATATAAAAACAGTGACGGTACGGTAGAGATGACTACCGTCGGCGTTGCCCAGAACGCAAACTATCAGACAATGAGCCTTAGTGCTATGAACAGCGGCTATAATATGGGACGCAGCTTTACTATGCAGCCCGGTTATTCGTATACATACAGCTATCGCGGTGAAAAAATTACCGTAGACAGTACTATTAAAGATTCTATGTTGTATGGCCTAAACATTCAGGAACAATGGGATTATGCAATAAGCTTGGACCCGGAAATTATTTTTGTAACCGGATGGAATGAATGGGTAATGGGACGCTATGAAGAGTGGTGCGGTGTCGAAAATGGTTTTCCCGATCAATATGACGATGAGAATTCGAGGGATATAGAACCGTCTAAAGGAGCTTTGAAAGATCATTACTATTACCAGCTTGTGTCAAATATCAGACGATTCAAGGGCGCTTCAAAGCCGGACAGTCAGCTCAAACCCAAGACAATAGACATATCAAAGGGCGCTGAACAGTGGCAAGACAATAATATCATTTCATACAATTATTATACGAATAACACTTATGCTCGCAACGCGGAAGGCTACTTAGGTTACAAATACGTATCAGAGGGTACAAGAAATGACATCCGAACAGCTAAAGTTTCGTATGACAAGACAAACTTATATTTTTATGTTGAGACTGTACAAGATTTATCTCCCTACACAGATCCTGATTGGATGCGTCTGCTGTTGGATACGCAAAAAGCTACCGAAAAGTCAAAGGATTGGGAAGAATTTGAATATATGCTTAATCGCGAAAATCCTTCTGCCGATTATATGACGTTAGAACGCAGCACTGGCGACTGGAATTGGCAGGAAGTGGGAAAGGTTTCTTATACGGTCAGCAAAAACGTTCTACAGGTTAAAATACCGCGTAAAATGTTGGGTTTGGAGAAAGAAGTTACTTTTAACTTTAAATGGTGCGATAATAACTTAAGAGACGGTGATATTATGGAGCTGTATACAGAAGGCAGTGCGGCTCCGGGAGGACGTTTTGTTTTTCAGTTTACTAATAAGGAAATACCGGATTATAACGATAAAACCTATGGTTTTGTTGAATATGCTTTCATTATTGCATCATCGGTATCCATCATTACTATGGGTATAGCAGTTTTTATTATAGCGAAAAGAAAAATTTTACACAGGTAACATATGAAAACGATTTACACAGTAACAGTTAATCCGGCAATCGATTACGTTATAACAACGAAAACAACACCGGACACAAAAGGGATAAACCGCAATGAAACGGAAGAATACCAATTTGGCGGCAAGGGAATTAACGTATCAAATATGGTAAGAACTCTTGGCGGAGATACAGTTGCTTTGGGCTTTGTTGCCGGCTTTACCGGAGAGGGACTGGAGAAAGGTCTTAGACAAATGGGATTAAGAACTGACTTTGTTCATCTACAGGAGGGAATGACAAGAATAAACGTCAAGGTCAGAGCCACATCTGATAATAGTGAAATGGCTATAAATGGTATTGGCCCCCGTATAGGAGAAAAGGACTTAGATGCGTTATATCAAAAAATATCTATGATAGATAAAGATGATATATTAGTGTTATCAGGCGCTGTTTCGCCGGGATTGCCACGTGATATTTACAGCCGGATAATGAACCGTTTGAAAGATAAAAACGTCCACATTGTTGTTGACACTACGGGTGAAGCTTTGTTAGACACACTTAAATACAAGCCTTTTTTGATAAAACCAAATCATATTGAACTGGCAGAACTTGGCTGTGGAGACGACGTAATTGAGGCTGCCGGTATTCTGCAAAAAAAAGGAGCATTGAACGTACTTGTTTCAATGGCAGAAAAAGGTGCTATATTACTGGACGAAAACAAAAAGCTACATACAGTTAAAGCTCCCTGCGGAAATGTTATAAACAGCGTGGGTGCAGGAGACAGCATGGTAGCGTCGTTTTTATATGGATATGAGCAGACGGGCGATTATAATTTTGCATTGAAAATGGGTGTTGCCGCAGGTAGCGCAACAGCCTTTTGCGCGGGGCTTGCAACCCGGGAACACGTACAAAGGTTATTTGATGAATTGTGACATAATATGATGAGGATGCGGAAACCTTGACAAAAGAAAGTAAAAAAAGCATAATAAACTGATTTATTTTGCAAACCAAGGCGGTGATTTATATGCTTACCGAGGAACAAATTGATTTAGTTCTCAAGGCAGAACGAGATTTGTGGAAAATACCGGAAACAGGCTTTCGTGAAGTAAAGTCTTCTAAATATATGGCAGATATTTTTGAACAATTAGGATATGAGGTTCATCTTGCCGGAGATATACCGGGATTTTATTCGGATTTCGATACGGGCCTTCCGGGACCCACTGTAGCAATCATTGCAGAGCTTGATGCATTGCTGATTCCAAAGCATCCGGATGCAGATCCTGATACCGGAGCCGTTCACGCTTGCGGACATCATGCACAGGGCGCGATGCTTATCGGCGTTGCTGCAGCGATTAAAAACGAGGGCGCTACAGACGGCCTTTGCGGAAAGGTACGCTTTATATCTGTTCCTGCAGAAGAGTTAATTGAGATAAGTTATCGCGAGGAGCTTCGAAGTCAAGGAGTTATTGAATATTTAGGCGGCAAGATGGAATTTGTAAGACGTGGAATCTTTGACGGCGTTGATATGTCAATACTGATTCATCCCAGCGGTCTTCCGGCCGGTAAAATGCTTGCTGTCACACACGGCGATAACGGTAGTGTGGCGAAACACGCTATTTTTCACGGTGTTGCATCACATGCAGGAGGCAATCCTATGGGAGGTATTAATGCGCTTTATGCCGCAACTAATGCATTAAATGCTGCTAATGCAATTCGCGAAACGTTCTCTGACGGAGATAAAATAAGATTCCATCCGATAATTACGGAAGGCGGCTCCATTGTGAATACAATTCCCGATAGAGTTGTAGTTGAAAGCTACGTCAGAGGTGCCACTGTCGATGCACTTCGTACGTATAATAGAAAGCTAAACAGAGCGTTTGCTGCTTCTGCAGCAGCAATCGGTGCGCGTCTTACTTTATGTGACAGGGTAGGTTTTTATCCGTTGAACAATGATTGGGGCATGAATGACGTAATGAAAGAGTCCATGGAAGAGCTCTTTGGCGAGAACTGCGTTCACGTATCAAAAGGACGCGGCGGTGCTTCAACGGACATGGGAGATTTATCAACTATGATGCCCGTAGTACAGGCCATATCCACAGGTTGTTGCGGCGGTGCTCACAGTGAGACCTTCAGAGTAGGCGATGCCAAGAAGGTGTGTGTTGATACAGCGGAATGTACACTTATTGCAATAAGAAAATTGTTAGAAAACAACGGAAGCAGGGGAAAACAAATTATTGAGAATTTCCACCCGTTATATAAAACAAAAGAAGATTATTTCCGTGAATCAAAAGAGTTTATATTTGATATTGATGCTGTTACTTATAACAGCGACGGTACGGTCACTTTAAAATATATGCAATAACGTTAAAAGGAGAAGAAAAAATGAGTATCTACAAAAGTGATATAGAAATTGCTCAAAGTGCTAATTTGTTGCCGATAGAGGAGATTGCTGATAAAGCAGGAATCGACAGAGAATACGTTGAACATTACGGGAAATATAAGGCAAAGATTAACACTTGGACGATGCAGCATAAAGAAGCAGATGCGAAGCTTGTTCTTGTAACGGCTATA
Source organism: Clostridia bacterium (assembly GCA_017517275.1). Lineage (GTDB taxonomy): Bacteria > Bacillota > Clostridia > UBA1212 > UBA1255 > SIG424. The sequence goes on along the minus strand of JAFWZX010000023.1, from coordinate 73,550 downwards.
AACCCAACTCCTGCCGGAGAGGGTAAAACAACAACTACTATAGGACTTGCAGACGGCCTTAATAAAATAGGAAAGAAACCTATTGTTGCCTTAAGAGAACCTTCTTTAGGTCCTGTGTTTGGAGTAAAAGGAGGTGCTGCCGGCGGAGGATACGCTCAGGTCGTGCCGATGGAGGATATCAATTTACATTTCACAGGAGATTTTCACGCTATCGGAGCCGCTAATAATCTTCTTGCGGCAATGCTTGATAATCATATTTATCAGGGAAACACTTTGAATATTGATCCCAGACGTATCACGTGGCGCCGCTGTGTCGACATGAACGACCGTCAGTTGCGCTTTGTAACAGATGGTTTAGGCGGAAGAGTAAACGGTGTTCCCCGTGAAGATGGCTACGACATTACCGTTGCATCTGAGATTATGGCTGTTTTGTGCCTTGCATCATCTTTGTCTGACTTAAAAGAACGTCTTGGTCGAATTATTGTAGGATATACGTATGATGAGAAGCCTGTTACAGCCTCTATGCTTAAAGCTCACGGAGCGATGGCAGCTCTACTCAAAGACGCTCTTAAACCCAATCTTGTTCAAACGCTTGAAGGAACTCCTGCTCTTGTACACGGAGGTCCGTTTGCCAATATTGCCCACGGTTGTAATTCTGTAATCGCGACAAAGATGGCTATGGAATTAGGAGAATATGCCATCACAGAGGCAGGCTTTGGCGCAGACTTGGGTGCTGAGAAATTCCTTGACATCAAATGTAGGGTAGCGGGATTAAAGCCTTCCTGCGTCGTGGTAGTAGCAACTGTTCGCGCACTTAAAATGCACGGAGGCGTACCTAAGAATGAGTTGGACGGTGAAAATCTTGAGGCATTGGACAAAGGAATTGTAAACCTTATGCGACACGTATCAAATATTCGTCATGTATACAAGCTCCCTTGTGTCGTTGCCATTAACCGTTTTATAAATGACACAGAGGCAGAACTTGATCTAATCAGCAATAAATGTAAGCAGTTAGGTGTTAACGTTGCTTTGTCAGAGGTATGGGCAAAAGGCGGTGCCGGCGCCATCGAACTTGCAAAAGAAGTGGTTCGTCTCTGCGAGGAAGAAGATAACAGCCAATTCTCTTTTAGCTATGATGATAACATGTCAATTCGCGAAAAGCTAACTGCAATTACGCAAAAAATATATAGGGGCAATAACGTTCTTTTTACACCGGAAGCATTAAAGCAATTAAAACAAATAGAAGATATGGGTTTTGGAAAATTACCTGTTTGCGTTGCAAAGACTCAATACAGCTTTTCTGACGATATGACAAAGATCGGTGCTCCTGAAAATTTTGATATTACGGTTCGTTCGCTTAAAGTATCTGCCGGTGCAGGCTTCGTTGTTGCATTGACCGGAAATATTATGACGATGCCGGGACTGCCGAAAGAACCGGCTGCAGAGCGTATCGATATTGACGAACAGGGCAACATATCCGGATTGTTCTGATACGTTTCAATATGCACATGCAAAGACAGGTTATACATAAAATGTAAGGTAAACGTTACAGAAAAGAGGTGTATAAAATGTCTAATATAAAAGTGTGCCTTGACGCTGGTCATTATGGTAAATACAATCAGTCTCCGGCAGTAGAAACGTATTATGAGTCGGATATGAATTGGAAACTTCACCTTATGCTCAAAGAAGAATTGGAAAAATATGGCGTAGAGGTGATAACTACCAGAGATGATCAGCAAACTGATAAACCTCTGTTTGAAAGAGGTGAAACATCTCAAGGATGTGATCTTTTTTTATCAATTCACTCTAATAGTTCTGCAAACGGAGATGTAAAAGAGACTGTTGACAGACCTGTTGCAATCGTTCAATTAGACGGGATGGGTGATGAATTAGGACAATTGCTTGCAAATTGCGTAGCTCGTGTTATGGAAACAAAACAGGCAGGACAGTTCTACTCAAGAAGCGGGCGCAGAGGAGAGTATTACGGTGTTTTGCGGGGAGCTGCAGCAGTGGGAACCATGGGAATCTTGTTAGAACACAGTTTTCACACTAATACAAGATCGACTTTATGGCTACTTGATGATAGCAACTTAAGGAAGTTGGCAGTGAATGAAGCAAAGGTTATCTATGACTATTTTACGGAGAGAAAGGAAGCCAGAACCGTGGATATTCAGTTGAAAGTCCTTAGAAAAGGAGAGAATCGAGGAGATCCGCAGATACAAAATCTTCAAAGGATTCTAAAAGACATGGGATATTACGATATGGAGGTAGACGGTAGCTTCGGTGGCGGTACGCAAAGGGCTGTAAAGGCTTTTCAGGAAGATCGTGCAATCGATATTGACGGAATAGTTGGTAGAGAGACCTGGATACAGCTGCTTACGAAATAAATCGTAAAAATAGGAGGAAAAGCATATGAAACCATTTAAAATTTGCATCGATGCCGGTCACTACGGTAAATATAATCATTCCCCGGCTGTGGATGATTATTATGAATCAGATATGAATTGGAAGCTGCACTTGATGCTCAAAGAGGAGCTGGAAAAATACGGAGCGCAGGTAATAACAACAAGAGAAAATCAAGAAACAGATAAACCGCTTTTTGAAAGAGGCGCCATGTCTGAAGGCTGTGATCTCTTCTTGTCTATTCACTCAAACGCAGTGGGCGATGATGTCAACGAAGACGTAGATTATCCCATTTCTATTGTCCAGCTACATGGTAAGGGTGATGAACTAGGGCTCAAAATAGCAAAATGCGTAGCTGAACTCATGGGTACACGTCAAGAAGGCACGATCAAAAACCGTCGCGGTGAAAATGGTGAGTATTACGGAGTGTTGCGCGGAGCGGCTGCGGTTAATACGTTAGGAATCATAATCGAACATAGCTTCCACACTAACACCCGTTCAACTTTGTGGCTTTTGAATGATGACAACCTCAAAAAGACAGCAAAAGCGGAAGCAAAGTTAATTGCTGAGTACTTTGGACTTATTTCATAAGGATGTCGAAAAGCATAAATATTAAAGGTATCGTAAGGCAGCCGAACAGGTGCGAAACAAGCGCCATGCCGGCTGCTTCTGTAGTATCTTTGCCATATGCTGCCGGAACAACCACGGTGTTAAGGCCAAGAGGCATTGCAAGAGCACATATTCCGCAAAGCTTCAAACTAAAAGAAATCGGAATCAAATAGAATATTCCAATGCCGATAAGAGGCAAGACCAAGAGTCTTAAAAAAGTAAGCAAATAAATATTTCTGTTTGTAAAGGCACCCTTTAAATTGATTTGTGCAGCCGTAATACCTGTAATAAGCATAGCACAAGGAGCCATGCAATTAGAAAGTGACGACGCTGTACTTGTTATGAAAGGCGGCAGATTAATCTGCGTAAGGCCTACTGCAATACCGGCTATCATAGCAATGAACATCGGATTAATCATGTTTTTTAACCCGGATTTAAAAGGTGATTTTGTTTCGTCTCTTGGTATCAGGAAGTAAGGAATACACCATGAATAAATCATAATCCAGAAAGGAAGAATAAAAATCATATATTCCATAAAAATCTCAGGATACAGAGCATCTACCACTGCAGTTCCTACAAATCCGAAATTCGAAAAAGCAAGACCGTAAGTGTATATGTTTCTCAGATATCCGTCTTTTGTACAAAAACGGGCAATTAAGCATGATAAAGGAATGGAAATTGTAATAACTATAAAACCTGCCAATAAAGCTTTCCATGCCATATTAATCTTGTTCGGCGTGAAGTTTGTCGAGAAGGTGCTGAAAACAAGCGCAGACATGAAGACTGCATTTTCTATCTTAGACAGGACCTTTGTTGATTCTGCCGGGATGGTTTTTGTTTTCATAAGTACGTAGCCGATAATTATTATCAAGAATAAAATAGCCATTTGATTCAGGGTTGATGAGAAAACCACCATAATATGTATTTTATACCTCCGTATTATTCCAATGTATATCTCCTAAAACCGGTAAAAAGTTATCTACTTCGTCAGCCGTTTCGCTGACTTTTTTACCTGTAACCGGGTCGTAAAAATATTGATAGCAAAAGACGGAAACGCCTATGCATTTTTCTAAGTTTTTCGTGTAAGTAAGGCAGCGCGCCATTATATCATCGTACTTCTGCCATTCATATTTGCCGATACCCGCATAATTGTCTATGCCGGAAAAAGCTTTTCCGAAGGACATTCCGACAACCAGTCCGACTTCGGGATTTTTTATAATGTCACTATACGTATTGCAGACAGATATAAAATCGTAAGTCTCATGTTCCATACCAAAATATACCTGAGGACATATGTAGTCTACGTAACCGGGGCGGGAACACCAGAGATAAACGTCAGCGTATTGAGAATTATATACTGTGTCTATAATACCTGAAGGACTGATACCGAAGAGTAGGTCAGCATTTATTTTTTTCGTTGTATTGTACAGATCAGAAACTAATTCACTCAAAGCCTCACGGCGAAAGTCGGCAAGTGTAAGCCTGCCGCCTCCTGTTTGATAATCCTTATACGCTTCTTTATCGAAGTAATCATCGGTTGTAGGATAGAAATAATCGTCCATATGGAGTCCGTCAAAACCATATTTTGTAAGTAGCTCACCGGCGCCGTCCGTAATGAGATTACGAACTTCTTTATATGCCGGATTCAGGTAATATTTTCCGCTATATTCAACTATATACTTTCCGTGGGTTTCTTCTTGCAAGTACCATCGCTTAATTTTATATGAATCATCGATTTTCTTTATATCCTCAGAGGACATTGCACGCAAAGGATTAATCCAGGCGTGAATTGACAGTCCCGCGTTGTGTGCAAGACCGACGAGAATCTCCACCGGATCGTATGAAAAATCATTACCGTAATCTCCTGTTACGTATTCTGATGCGGGATAGTAATCTGAAGGGTACATGCTGTCTGCGTTGGGGCGAATCTGAAGAAAGATTGTGTTAAAACCTAAATTTTTAATATTATTAATTACTGAAGCCGCTTTATTTGTATAATCCTCCGGATTCCTTTGCCTTTTATTGTCTGTGTATATTGGAGTAAGATCATATTGTGACATCCAAATCGCTTTCATTTCTTCCGATCGGCAGGTACTTTCGTTATTTGTTTGGCAACTGTAGAAAGAAATACATGTGATAAACAAAAATACAATAGAAAATATGTTCTTTTTCATTGCTACAGCTCCTTAAAAAAATGCGTACAATTATAACTCTTTTTTTGAAAAATTTTCAATATACTTTTCACCATACGATGATTTACTTTCATTACTTATCATGATATATTTTATCCGAAATATATCGATTATTGATAAGGGGCTGTCTATATGGATATAAAACAGACAGATAATTATGATTATAACGCTTATAAGGTCATTCTTGATAAGAAGTTTAATGTTCCGGAATTTAAGAAGGAAAATACCGCTTTTGTTATTTCGGCGATTTATAACGATCATATGGTGTTGCAAGCGAACGTGACTTGCAGGATTTTCGGACAATATTCAGGAGATAGCAAATTTGTCGCTGCAGTGCTTCGACATGAGGAAGGCGGCGAGGTCAGGACCTTTTACAGTGAAAATATAAACGGTGAATTTGAAATATGGATGAGTCCTACAGGTTACGGTGGCCCTTACACCTTAACAATCATTGATGAGGAAGGGTGTTGCGTTGTTTTCTCCGACGTTCTTTTCGGAGAGGTTTTCGTTATGGGCGGGCAGTCTAATATGGGTTGGTCTATGTCGCAGTGCTATGACGGAACTGTTTCAAAATTGTATTATCAAGATATAATCGATAATTCCGCTAATGATAACGTCCGTTATATGCAGGTTTATCCAAATGAATCTGATGTGCCTGTGGAATATCTTTCTTCTTGCATTACGTGGATTGCAGCTTCTTCTAAGTGTGTTGTAAATCAATGTGCAGTGCCTTATTTCTTTGCCCGAAGATTAAATGAATTATATAACGTGCCGGTAGGAGTTGTGGTAGCTTGCATGGGCGCGACTCATATCTCTACATGGACAATAGGCGGCCGGTGGTATAACGGCGTGGTAAAGCCTGTTACTCGCATGACGGTACGCGGTGTATGCTGGTATCAGGGAGAGGGAGATCCTGAGAATTACGGTCAGCGACTGGCAGAATTGATTTCTATGTGGCGCAGTGAATTTGAGAACCCTTCTTTATATTGGGCGGCAGTTCAGCTACCGCGACACATTAACTGGGAAGGCTATGCTCGCAGCCGTGAGGAAGTTAAGAAAGTGGCCGATATAGTAGATAAATATACGTATTGTGTTACTTTAGATACAGGTTTGTACCCTGAATGGGTTGCAGAAGGTGATCCTTTCAACGACGACGGGGTGCATCCTTACCAAAAAGAAGAAATCGGTTCCAGACTTGCTGAGATTGTGGCCGGAGATTTCTTTGGTGCGCCGGGAGTGTGGTCGTCCCCTTATATGGAGAGAGTTTGTAAGACAGAAAATGGGACAGTAGACGTTACCTATAAAAACGTAGGAGAAGGACTGGTACTTGCCGGCTCATACGGATTTGAAGTGGCTGACGGTGACGGAACGTATTACGATGCTACACCGCACCTTGTAGGCAAAGACAAGATTGTACTTAGCTGCCGAGCCACCGAAGATATCAAAAAAGTTCGTTACGGTTACAAAAATAAGCGAGGGGAACAGGTTCGTTCCTGCGCAGAATCTGTCTGCGTGTATAATTCAAAAGACGGCAGGCATCCGGCTTATCCGGGAGAGCAGTTTGAAGCAGAGTGTGAGTAGTAGAATATGATTGCAATAAAAAACGTATCATTTTCAGTTAATTCTGATGAAGAAGTAATAAAGCAGATTATTTGTGAAAAACTTGGTGTAGAGACTAACCGGATAGTCAGTTACAGATTTTTACGTAAATCTATAGATGCCAGGAAGAAAAGCGACGTGCGCTTTTGCGCAAATCTCGGTGTAACGATAGACAATATAGCCCTGCCTGAGGAGGATATAGTCGCTAAGTGCAATGATTCTTCCGTATCAATTTTCGTGCCGTACAAGGCAAGACCGGTAAAAACGGCTCGGTGCAATCTGCCGCCGGTCGTGTGCGGTGCCGGCCCGGCAGGATTATTTGCAGCCTTGTGGCTTTCTTATGCAGGATTAAAACCAATATTAATAGAACGTGGTGCAGATGCAGATACAAGAATAAGGAAAATAGAAGCCTTTAATAGTGGAGGAACGTTAGACGTTAAAGCAAACATTCAATTTGGAGAAGGCGGAGCAGGGACGTTTTCGGACGGCAAATTAACAACGAATATACATGATGAAAGATGTGAGGCTGTGCTGGACACATTTTACAGATGCGGCGCGCCTGAGGAGATCCTTTATTTGGCAAAGCCTCATCTCGGTACTGATAATTTACGCGATATTGTAAAAAATCTTCGGGGTGAGATTATAAAAAACGGCGGAGAGGTGAGATTTTTCACAAGGCTTACAGATATACAAACACAAAACGCAAGACTTCGTGGTGTCGTTGTACAAAATGAAAAAGACGATACCGAGATAATCTCTACAGACAGGTTGATTATTGCAGCTGGACACAGCGCCCGAGACGTTTATGAAATGCTTAAAAAGCACGGTGTAATTATGGAGCAAAAACCATTTTCTATTGGGGTCAGAATTGAACATCTTCAGGAAAAAATTAACAAGGCGCAATACGGAGATTTCGCAAAGTATCTGGGTGCTGCCGATTATAAAATGGCCTGTCATTTACCAAGCGGCAGAAGTGTATATACTTTTTGCATGTGTCCGGGAGGCAATGTAGTCGCAGCGGCCAGCGAAGAAGGCAGGCTGGTGGTAAATGGTATGAGTTTGTTTGCAAGGAATGATAAGAATTCTAATTCCGCAGTTTTGTGTAATGTAGAGCCGGAGGATTTTAACAGTGACGACGTACTTGCCGGCGTAGATTTCCAGCAGAGATACGAAGAACTTGCCTATGAGGCAGGAGGAAGCAATTACTGCGCCCCGGCTCAACTTGTAGGAGATTTTCTCAAAGGAAGGTCGAGTAAAGGTCCTATGGAAGTAAAACCGTCATATCCGCGGGGCGTAAAATGGGGCAAGGTGTCAGATTGCCTTCCTGACTTTGCCGTAAATGCTATTAAAGAAGCTCTGGTGATTTTTGGAAGGAAGCTTCGTGGCTTTGATGATAAGCAAGCCGTTTTGACCGGAGTAGAGACCAGGTCTTCTGCACCTGTAAGAGTAAAAAGGAATGATAAATATCAAAGCCTTAATATGGAAGGTCTGTATCCCTGCGGCGAAGGGGCCGGATATGCAGGAGGAATAATGTCGGCATCGGTTGACGGTATCAGAGTTGCTGAGGCAATAATTGATGAGCTTTGGAAAGGAGACAGTAGCAGTGTTTTATAATTCGACTAATAAAGATAAGCACAGTATAAAGCTTTCGGAGCAAACGAGACAGTTTGCTCTTGAGTCAATGAAGGGTAAATATGGGTTGGAGACAATGAAAACACAATACGTTTCCGTTGACTACGTACAAGAACAGGACTATAAGAGATTATCTGCAATTGATAAATATGACATAGCAATTAGGGCGATTGCGTCAAAAGCTCCTATTCGTATTTGTGCCGGAGAGAAGATAAGCGGTTCTGCAACGCTTGGCGGAGCTGTTTTATGTAAGGTGCCGGCTACCAGGAGTGGAGAGGTCGTGTTCAGTGGTATCAGCCATATTGCAATAGAGTGTGAACCTGTTGTTCGTACAGGACTAATCGGCCTGCGTAAAGCAATTGTTGCGGCACTTAAAGATAACGGTGATGCCGGAAAAAAACGTTTCCTCTACAGCGCTATTACAAATATTGACAGCATGGTTCTTTGGCACAGAAGATATTTAGAGGAATTGAAAACCAGGCCGGAATATAAGCAAAATTACAACAATTTACTTAAAGTTCCTCTTGTTCCCGCTGAGAATTTTTACCAGGCAGTACAGAGTATATGGTTTATTTTTGTGTTTACAAGGCTTTGCGGTAATCTGCCGGAAATAGGAAACGTTGCTAATCTCCTGGAAGAATACTTGCACCGGGACTTAGATAAAGGAATACTGACAATTGAAGAAGCACGGGATATTCTTGCTCATTTTATTATTAAAGGGTTGGAATGGATATGTGACGAAAATGACAGCGTAAATATGCCGCATTACAAAAGCTTGATTATATCAAAAGAAAGTACTGTTTCAAGTCTCATCTCAGATATTACAGAGGAGCTGGGAATATGTGCTTTATCGGTAACTGAACCTGCGTTTGAACATAACGAGCAGCTCCCTTGTACTGTAATATCGCTTTTTAAACACGAGTGTATTGAACAGGGCTGCTCATATTTGGATTTATTCTGCAAAGGCAAGTGAATTTATAGCATTAATCGGCTTTTGTAATAAGATCTTCCATAAAATATGCGTTGGTGCAAGCATGGTTCCCGCTTTTATCGGTAACTGTTATTCTGAAATAGTTACAATAAGCAGGTATTTTAAAATCTGCGAAAGTGACAGATATGTCATTTTCACTATATACAGCTTGGCAAAAACGGATGCCGGTGCTAAGAGTTATTCTGTCTGCTTCAGAACAATCTATATGGACTGTTCCGTCCTCGTACCAGAGGTTATATATTTCCGGTTTCTGTGATGAGTAGAAATTACCGTTTAGAAGTGCGTTTGTTATTTCTTTATAATCGAGACATGGAGCTTTTATTACGGTATAAGCAAGTCCGGAGTCCCATTGTCTGGAATCTTGTGGATAAGCATTGTGGTTATCATCGGCTCCTATGCAATATATTTTCTTGCCGCTTCTTAGCAAATCGTCATAAACGCGAGGATTATAGTCATCATATCCTTCGACGATGCATCCGCTGTTGAACATCTCAAAGGCGTGCATACCATGATAATTTATATAGTTACTATAATCTTCCAACGACCACGTAGGATGATTATACGTAACGAAGAAGCCTTTTTCTGATGCAATATTCATCATTTCGGAGATATCTTTACCATTGAATTGCCTGACATAATCCGGAAGTGAGTCATCAAACTGCACCTGATCTTTGTACTTTGGTGCATTGGCAAATAGATAAGCGCTTCTATGCCAGCATGGTTGAACAAGATTGTCAGGATCAAGTGCGATAAAACAAATGTGACATGTTTTTGCAAACGTAAAATCACTACAGGGCTCTGTTATTTCTGCCTCAAACCCGTTTAACGCTAAGAAATCCTCATCGCTTAGCACACTGTGAGAGATAAGAACGTCATGATCAGTGTACGCTACAATGCTGTAGCCTTTTTCCTGATAAACTTTTTTTACTTCTTCCGGTGTCAAAGCTCCGTCCGATACTGTTGTATGACAATGCAAGTTTGCTTTGTAAAAATTACCACTTTGAGGTAAAAGATATTTTTTCATATTACGCCTCCGCTGCGTTTAATATAATCTATATAACACTCCTGTCAGCATAATGTCAATTATTCTTTTCAAAATCATAGGATTATGCTACAATTTAGCGAGCATAAACAGTTCGTTAATTATCGCGGAGGGGGCTGTCTTAAGTGGACGACGATATAATAATTGAGCAAAGATACACAAATGCAAAGCAGCAAAAGAAAGCCGAGAAGGAAGTAAAACGAAGTACCTACGATATTTCGTACATACCGGTGCTGGACGGTGTTCGGGCTGTCAGCGTTCTGATTGTAGTATGGTATCATTTCTGGCAACAGTCGTGGCTTATGCCTATCTGGGGAGATTTTAACGTGGACTGGATTCCAAGAAATGGTTCTATATTGGTAGATATGATGATATTGCTTTCCGGATTTTGTCTTTTTCTGCCTCATGCAAAGGAAATGGTATACGGAGATAAAGCTCTTGGTGCCGGTTTGTTCTATAAGAAAAGGGCTGCCCGTATTGCGCCTTCGTATTTTGTCTGTATTTTTCTTGTATTATTTTGTTTCGCAATACCGCTTAACGAATATGCCACTTCGCAAGACATGTGGAAGGATCTTATTCCTCATATGTTTTTTACTCATAATCTTTTCCCTGCGTCAACACAATTCAGTAAACTCAACGGCGCACTATGGACTGTAGGTGTTGAGGTACAGCTATATCTGCTGTTTCCGTTAATAGCCAGATTATTTAAGAAGAAGCCTCTTCTTACGTATGCCGGCATGTTTGCTATAGGCTGGATTAGCTGTACTTATATCAGCAATAATTTTGATACGCTTAATCAAAGCGTGTATCTTAATCACACGCTGACGTTCTTTGGCGTATTTGCAAACGGAATGTTAGGCGCTTGGGCATACATGTCTATGACAAAAAACAGAAAGCGTACCAAAGCGGAGGAAGCTTTGTTTTTATTGCTTACTATTGTTGGCTTGTGGCTTTTTAAACTTGCTTGCGAGGACAGAATGAGATATGAAAACATGACTAAATGGCAGGTAGACAGAAGATTTTTGCTGTCGCTGTTATTTTTATTCATATTGTTTAGCATAATAATGTCAGGCCGCTATCTAAGGTGGCTGTTCGGAAATAAGGTCATGAAGTTCTTGGCTGGTATTTCTTTTAATTTGTATATATGGCATCAATTTATATCTGTAAGGCTTAAGGAATTTAGAATTCCGTATTGGGAGGGCGACACTCCTCCCAATATTACAGGTGACAAGAAATGGATGTGGACGTATATGATTCTCTGTATTGTTGTGTCTTTTGCAGTAGCAATCATAATGACATATGCCGTTGAGAAGCCTCTTGCAAAGCTTGTAATGAGAATCGGTAGTAAAAAAAAGGAAAAATAAATGGGATTTTTACGTTTACTGGAATCATTGAGATGTGATTATCTGGATAGATTGTTTTCTGTAATAACTAAGCTTGGCGGTGAGACGTTCGTACTTATCGCCTGTCTTATTGTTCTTTGGTGTGTGAACAAAAAGTACGGATATTACATGGTAGCCACTTGTTTTATAGGAGTAATAATCAATCAAACGCTGAAAATGGTCTGCCGCGTACCGCGACCGTGGATAAGAGATCCGGAGTTTACAATTGTAGGGTCAGCAAAGGCAGATGCTACAGGATATTCATTTCCAAGTGGACATACGCAGAACATTATGTCAAGTGCCGGAACGACAGCCAGATTTGCACACAAACTGCCGGTTCGATTGATATGCTTGACACTGATAACTTTAGTGGCATTTTCCCGTATGTATCTCGGTGTGCACACTCTTGCCGACGTGCTTGTTTCGCTGGCTATAGGAACGTTTCTTGTTTTTATTCTTTATCCGGTTTTTGAGAAATCTGATGAAAAGCCATATCCGGCGTACGTTGTAATGGGAGCAATGTGTTTAATGGCGATTATTTTTACCTTTTTTGTTTCTCTTTACAAATGGCCGGAAGATACAGAGATTCATAATTTGCAGGCGGCCATAAAGGCAGGATATATGACCTCCGGAAGCAGTCTGGCAACGTTATTGGCATTTCACGTTGACAGAAAATACGTTAAATCAGAAACAAAAGCCGTCTGGTGGTTGCAAATTATAAAAATTGTTATAGGATTAGCAATTGTGCTGGCAATTAAAGAGGGATTGAAGCCCTTATGTACGTTGCTGTTTGGCAATCACATGATATCGTCTGCAATCAGGTATTTTCTGATAGTATTCTTTGCAGCGGTTATTTGGCCGTGGATAATTACTTACGTGTCAAAAAAGATATCAATTAAAAATAAAGGAGATAAATAAAATGGTAGAAATTGGAATTAAAGGTAAGCAGACTAAAATGGTTGATGAAACAAACACAGCCCAAGTGTACGGTAGCGGAGATATTGCAGTATTTGCAACTCCGGCAATGATAGGGCTGATGGAATATACGGCATCTCAAAGTGTTGCGCCTTATTTAGAAGAGGGTCAGTCAACAGTAGGTACTCTCGTTAACGTAAAACATCTTGCTGCTACACCTGTTGGCTTAGAGGTTATCTGTGAGAGTGAGCTTACCCAGGTTGACAGAAGAAGGTTGGTTTTTAACGTAAAGGCATACGATGAAAAAGGCACGCTCATCGGAGAAGGCGTGCACGAAAGATTCATTATCGATAAGGATAAATTCCTTAAAAAAGCATATAGCCAATTAGGTTAAGTAGTTTAAAGCATCAGGCATTACACAAACGTCTACTTTTGTGTCGGCAATAATCTCTCCGTCGGCACAATATTGTTTTATGCCTGAGATTCTCACTGATTTGACCTTGAGATACGTAACCAGATCTTTGTATTTTGGTAAGGTAACACGGCATGTATCTTTGTCTACTAACGTTCCGTTTTTATATTTTCCGATTAATTTAAGAAAACTCAATCGGCCGGTCTTCTTAACTAACATAAGCTCCAATACTCCGTCTGTCATATCGGAGGCCGGTGAATTATGGAAGCTTCCGCCGCACCATTGACCGTTACAGACACAGCACAAGAGAGTAGGTCCGCTGTAAGAGAAAGTTTCTCCGCCGACAGTGGTGGCTTCTATTGAGAAATTTTCACCGAAAGGTTTAAAAAACTCAACGATAACCCCTAAAATATAAGAGATTTTTCCGGCAATTTTGAATTTTTTCTTTATCTTACTGTGAGTTGCAACAACGTTGCAGTCAAAGCCCATATTAAGCATATTTATAGAATACTGATCATTATGCTTTATAACGTCCAAATTAAGCGCAAGTCCTTTATCTGAAGGGAGCGTTTTAACGGTATCGTTACCTGAACCGCTGGCAACGGCTGTCAGATACGCGCTCTTGCCACATTGGGCATCCATAATACCGCAAACAGCTTCGTTTAAAGTCCCGTCTCCGCCGTAAACTGTAAAGTGCGCAGAAGGATCCTGTAAACATTCTTGTGTGATATATCTGCGGCAATCTCCGGGGCACGTTGTGTAATAAACGTTTTCAGGGAGGCAAGAACAGTTTCCTCTGCCTGCTGCCGGATTGTATACATATATTTCTTTCATATTTTCACCTGCAAAAAGAATCACCGTAATTATGCCATTACGGTAGTGTTTTTGTCAATCGTTAACAGTTCTGATAAAATATAGACGACGGGAGTTTGCAACTACTTTAACTTGACCGGAGTCATCTCGTGGTCTAATGCTTTGAGAATCGGACCGAAAAGGTCTTTTGTATGAAAACGCAGACTGCTGGTGTTTATACATGGGTGACAACCTACGTAGTTGCTGTTTAAAATATCCTCGTCAACCAGCAGCCGCACTTTGTGCTCTTTATCATTCATAAGTCCGAGAATACTGACAGACCCGGGCGTGATATCAAGATATTCCTGCATATAATCTGCTGAAGCAAAAGATAATCTGGAAGATCCTACCTGATGGGAAACATCAGAGGTACAAAACGTTTTATCAAGAGGCATCATAAGAAGATAAAATTCTGTTTGCTTGCGATTACACAAAAAAAGATTTTTGCATATTTGTGTACCAAGTACATCATCTAATCCGCGGCAAGCTTCACGACTGGGAGCTGCCGGGTGATCGATACGATAATATTCTATGTTCAGTGAGTCAAGCAAATCATAACAGCGTATTTCTTTGTCAAGTCGGCCGGCGCAATCATAAGGACGGCCTTTCATAAGTTCAGAAATGGTATTTTCCATGTACACAACCTCTTTTCCGTGGAAGATGATACCAAAATGCGTCATATATTGCAAGGAAAGAGGCTATATAATCTCCGCAACAGTTTTTGACAAAACGACTCGGACAATCTATAATCTAAGAGATACATATTTTGGAGGATATATTTTGGTCGGTGAAAACTCTAAAACAATATATATAGTGTTAAGCCAGACAGGGACTGTCTTATCAAGAGTGCTCAGACTTTTTACGAAGGCTGAGTACAATCACGTATCTATTGCTTTAGATGACAATCTTGACTATATGTACTCCTTTGGACGCACAAATCCATATAACCCGGTAATAGGAGGCTTTGTCTCTGAATCGCCGAAATTCGGTACGTTCAAGCGCTTTTATAAGACGCAGGTGGTTATCTTATCTATCCTGATTACGACTGAACAGTTTGATAAATTAAAAAGCTGTATGGAAGAAATGTTAGAGGAAAGAAAGACGTACAAGTACAACTATCTTGGGCTGTTCCTTGCTGCCGTACATATAAGATACAGTAGTGTGAGACGATATTATTGTAGCGAGTTTGCAAAGGAAATGTTAACTAGATTTGGTATTATATCTGCAGGAGCCTTGCCGCAGATTGTCAAACCGATAGATTTTCTGTGTTTGGGAGATACGGATCGTTGCAAAGTGATTTATTGTGGTAATTTACAAGAATATTCTGTTAAAAAAAACAGAGGACTTATGTGAAGCAGTGTATGAGACCTATGGAGAATAATCGGTGAGCGGATACGTTTTCACCGGTGACGATTTAATGCAAAGGCTTCTCGTTCCTGAAAAGATTGAGGGAAAAGGTACTATTGTTACTATGCGAAAGAGGTAAATAAATGGATAAATTAATCCCGGTAGTTGTTATTAAAGATATTAACGATACACGTAAAATAATGCAGGCTCTTAAGAAAAGCGGCATTAATTGTGCGGAAATTACGTTCCGTACGCCTTGCGCGGCAGAAGCAATCTGTTTGGCTAAGACTGAATATCCTGACATGGACATCGGTGCCGGCACGGTTATAAATGAAGAGCAGTGTTTCAGAGCAATTGATGCCGGCGCTGCGTTTATCGTATCTCCCGGCCTTAGCAAGGAGGTTGCAGCAGTATGTGCAGCTCGAAATATTCCATATTATCCTGGATGTGTTACGCCGACAGAGATTATGACGGCACTTAGTCTTGGCATTACAACTGTAAAATTTTTCCCTGCAAATATTTATGGAGGCCTTAAGGGCTTAAAGGCTCTTGCGGCGCCGTTCCCGCAAGTTAAGTTCATTCCCACCGGCGGCATTAATCGGGATAATCTTGAAGAATTCCTTGCTTGTGACAATGTTGCGGCCGTCGGAGGTACATTCTTTGTTGAGGAGGCGCTTAGTAAATGGGCAGAATAATTACCTTCGGCGAGGTTATGTTGCGCCTCGCACCTGAAAACTATTTAAGATTTGTTCAAAGTGAAAAATATGAAGCTACGTTCGGAGGGGCGGAAGCAAACGTAGCGGTGAGTCTTGCGAATTATGGTATGGATGCTGCTTTTATCACAAAACTTCCTGCCCACGAGATCGGTCAATCTGCCGTAAATTCCCTTCGTAGGTTCGGCGTAGATACAAGCTTGATTGTTCGCGGAGGAGACCGTGTAGGTATTTATTATTGTGAAAAGGGTGCCAGTCAAAGACCTTCAAAGGTAATATACGACAGAGCTTATTCATCTATTTCAACGGCTGTAAGCAGTGATTTTAACTGGGATACTATTTTCAGTGGTGCAGATTGGTTTCATTTTACAGGCATAACACCCGCTTTGTCTGATGCTACGGCCCAAATATGCCTTGAAGCAGTTCAGGCTGCGAAAGCACGGGGAATTACTGTATCTTGCGATTTGAACTACCGAAAGAAGCTTTGGAGTCGTGAAAAGGCCGGTTCTGTTATGAACGGGCTTTGTAAATACGTTGACTATCTCATCGCAAACGAAGAGGATGCTAAAGATGTTTTTGGAATTGAAGCAGAAAATACAGACGTAGATTCCGGTTTGATTGACAATGAGGGTTATATCAGTGTTGCTCGACAGCTTACTGAAAAATACTCCTTTAAGGGAGTTGCGATTACTCTTCGTCAGAGTTTGTCTGCTAATGACAATTACTTTTCCGCACTTTTTTATTACGAGTATAAGCCGTATTTTTCCAAGAAATATCTTATGCATATTGTAGACCGCGTAGGGGGCGGAGATTCCTTTGGAGCCGGACTAATTTATTCCCTCATCAGTGGATATGCAGCTCAAGATTGCGTAGAATTTGCCGTAAGTGCAAGTGTTCTCAAACATTCTATTGAAGGTGACTATAATATGGTAAGTTGCGCAGAGGTTAAGACATTAATGAACGGAAATGCCAGCGGCAGAGTTCAACGGTAAGACCGTATAAAGAAATCTCAAAAAAAAATATTGACACTTATAAAACTAAGTGATATCATCACGACAATTGAATAAAAAAGCTGTGACGAAGACGGTTTAGATGGAGTTATTCACAGAGAGTACGGCATTTGCTGAGAGCCGATATCACAAAGTCTAATAGAACCTATCACTTCTGAGCTTGAATCTCGAACAACGGCATATGCCGTTAATTAAAGGTTCACGTGAGGCTGCGTTAAAGCACAGGACTTGTCAGAGTCCCCAAAGGGGCGTATTCTCTAATCGTATTGAAGATCAGGCGAATCGCAAATTGAGTGGTACCGCGGGTTATATACTCGTCTCAAGTATGAACTTGAGACGAGTTTTTTTATTCAATTAATTTTATCAACAGATAGGAGTAATTGGTATGGAAAACAACACAACGATGAACATGCTGGCTGAAGTAAGCCAGAGAATCCGTGAAATGCGTGAAGTAATGAGCATTTCTACGGCAGAAATGGCGCAGAAAACAGAGGTAACTGAAGCGCAATATGTCGCTTTCGAGGAAGGGAAGGTAGATTTGCCTTTCTCGTTTCTTCATAAATGTGCACTTACCTTCGGTATTGATATGAAAGAGTTATTAGAAGGCTCTACGGCAAAGCTGGTTTCGTACACAGTAACACGTAAAGGAACTGCAACTCAAACAGCAAAAGAAGACGGCATTGACATTAGAAATTTAGCGCCGTCTTTCCGTTCTAAATTAGCAGAGCCGTATTACGTCACGTACGAATATTCGGCAAAGCAGCAAAGCGAGCCTATTCATTTGTCAAAACATTCCGGTCAGGAGTTTGACCTTATATTAAAAGGAAAATTAAAGGTTCAAGTAGGAGAGCACATTGAGATATTAGAAGAAGGCGACTCTATTTATTATAACAGCTCCACACCTCACGGAATGATTGCGGTTGATGGAAGTTCCTGCCAATTCCTTGCAGTAGTTATGTCCGGCGAAAATGAACAGGCAGCAGAGGAAACAACGAACACACTTGTTACTGCCGGCCAGACAGATTCTATTATCGCAGATAAATTTGTCGATGCAAAAGTTGATGAGAACGGCGTTCTTCGCCAGATTTCATTTCCGGAAGAAGATAAATTTAATTTTGCATTTGATATCGTAGACGGTCTTGCAGAAAAGAAACCTGATGCTACTGCAATGATTCACTTAGATTGCGACAAGACGGAACACATTTTCACATTTGCAGATATGAAGAGAGCCTCAAACCAGTGTGCAAATTATTTTGCATCCCTTGGCATCAAACGCGGCGACAGAGTAATGCTTATATTAAGACGTACGTACCAGTTCTGGTTTGCAATCTTAGGTCTGCACAAACTTGGCGCGATAGCAATTCCTGCGACAAATCTTTTGAAAGAACACGACCTTGTATACAGATTTGATGCAGCAGGGGTAAACACAATAATTTGCGCAAATGACCCTGTACTTGAAGCGGAAGTTGACAAAGCCTGTGAAAAATGTCCTCAGGTTAAATTAAAATTGTTAGTTAATTCACAAAGAGAAGGCTGGCACGACTTTAACAGCGAATACGTTCGCTTCTCAGGAAAATATGAAAGAACTCCTGATTCACCTTGCGGCAAAGATCCCATGCTTATGTTCTTTACTTCAGGCACTACAGGGTATCCGAAGATAGCACTTCACGATTACAGATATCCCTTCGGCCATTTCATAACAGCTAAATATTGGCACTGTGTACAAGTAAACAAGATTCATTTTACAATTTCTGATACAGGTTGGGGCAAAGCTCTGTGGGGTAAATTGTACGGACAATGGTTCTGTGAAGGTATCGTATTCGTATATGACTTTACAAGATTCGATGCGGCAGATATTCTTCCTTTGTTTGCCAAATATAAAATCACAACGTTCTGTGCACCGCCTACAATGTACAGAATGATGATAAAACAAGATCTGTCCAAATACGACTTGTCCTCTGTAAAGAAAGCGACTACTGCAGGAGAAGCTCTTAATCCGGAAGTATTCAGACAGATTGAAGCACAAACAGGTCTTAAGGTTATGGAGGGCTTCGGACAGACAGAGACCACGCTTACAATCGGTAACCTGGTAGGTGATACTTATAAGCTTGGTTCTATGGGTAAAGCAATCCCGCTGTATGACATTGACCTGGTAGATCCGGACGGGAATCCAGTCCCGTGTGGCGAGACCGGTGAGATTGTTGTTCGTACTGACAAAACAATCCCTTGCGGACTATTTATGGGATATTACCTTGATGATGAAAAAACGAAAGAAGTATGGCATGACGGAATGTATCATACAAGAGATCTTGCATGGAAGGACGTTGACGGATTCTTCTGGTACGTAGGCAGAGCAGATGACGTAATCAAGTCTTCCGGATACCGCATAGGACCGTTTGAAATAGAGAGCGTAATTATGGAGCTTCCTTACGTAGTGGAGTGCGGAGTATCTGCTGCTCCTGACGAAGTAAGAGGCCAGGTAGTAAAGGCCAGTATTGTGCTTACAGCCGGAACGGAAGGCACACCTGAACTTAAGAAAGAGATTCAGAATTATGTAAAGGAGAAAACAGCTCCTTACAAATATCCAAGGATCGTTGAGTTCAAAAAAGAACTTCCGAAGACAATAAGTGGTAAAATTCAGCGAAATAAGCTGTAAAAGATAAATTTGACACAGCTCCCGGGATATATTATCATCGGGAGCATAAGTACGTTACGGAGGGAAAATTATATGTACGATAAAGTATCATCAAACCTGAATTTTGTTGAAAATGAAAAAAAAGTATTGAAATTCTGGGGAGAAAATGACGTTTTTAAGAAGAGTATTGACCTTAGAAAAGACGGCGACACCTTTACTTTTTACGATGGACCGCCTACGGCCAACGGTAAACCTCATATCGGCCACGTTCTTACGAGAGTAATCAAGGACCTGATTCCCCGTTACAGAACAATGAAGGGCGACAAGGTTCTGCGTAAGGCCGGTTGGGATACACACGGACTTCCCGTGGAACTTGAAGTAGAGAAGCTTCTCGGTCTTGACGGCAAAGAACAGATAGAACAGTACGGCTTGGAAGAGTTTATTACAAAATGTAAAGAGAGCGTATGGAAATACAAAGGTATGTGGGAAGATTTCTCAGATACAGTAGGCTTTTGGGCAGATATGGATGATCCGTATGTAACGTACGATAATAATTTTATCGAATCCGAATGGTGGGCTTTAAAACAAATCTGGGAAAGAGGCCTTCTTTACAAGGGCTTTAAGATTGTACCGTATTGTCCCCGATGCGGAACACCTCTCTCCAGTCACGAGGTTGCACAAGGCTATAAAGATGTAAAAGAGAAGTCTGTAACGGTGAAAATGAAGCAAAAGGGCACAGATAATACGTATTTCCTCGTATGGACAACAACTCCGTGGACACTTCCGTCAAACGTAGCTCTTTGTGTCAATGCAAATATACCGTATGTGAAAATCAAGGTAGAAGACGAGATTTATATCCTTGCAAAAGATTTGATTTCCTCTAATATTTCACAGGAATACGAGATATTACAAGAAATGCAAGGAAGCGAGCTTGAGAATCTGGAATATGAGCCGCTCTACAGCTTTAAAGCTCTTGATAAAAAAGCATACTATGTAACACTTGGCGACTACGTAACAACTACAGACGGTACGGGTATTGTTCATATCGCTCCGGCTTTCGGTGAAGATGATGCGAAGATCGGACGTAATTATGATCTTCCGTTCCTGCAACTTGTTGACAGCAAGGGACAGATGACACCTGAGACACCGTGGGCAGGCACGTTCTGCAAAGATGCCGACAAAGAGATTATCAAAGATCTTAATATGCGCGGTCTTATGTTTAAAACGCTTCAATATGAGCATTCATATCCTTTCTGCTGGAGATGTGATACTCCTTTAATCTACTATGCAAGAGAATCATGGTTCATTAAAATGACAGAAGTTAAAGATGAACTTATTGCAAATAACAATACCATCAACTGGATTCCGGAGTCTATAGGTAAAGGAAGATTCGGCGATTGGCTTAATAATATCCAGGATTGGGGTATCAGTCGTGACAGGTATTGGGGCACACCTCTTAATATCTGGATATGTGATTGCGGTCATAAGCACGCAATCGGTTCTATTGAAGAGCTCAAATCCATGTCAGACAACTGTCCTGACGATATTGAGCTTCACAGACCTTATATTGATGCGGTTACTATTAAGTGTCCAAAGTGCGGCGGCAGCATGACAAGGACAAAAGAAGTTATCGACTGCTGGTTTGACTCAGGCAGTATGCCTTTTGCTCAATGGCACTATCCTTTTGAAAATAAAGAAATATTTGACGATAATTTCCCGGCAGATTTCATCAGTGAGGCTGTGGATCAGACAAGAGGCTGGTTCTATTCTTTGCTTGCTATTTCAACGCTGATTTTCCACAAGGCACCATATAAGAACGTTATCGTCCTTGGCTTGGTTCAAGATGAGAACGGACAAAAAATGTCTAAGTCCAAAGGCAATGCCGTAGATCCCTTTGAGGCTTTGGCGCAATTCGGAGCAGATGCCATCAGATGGTATTTTTACTCTAACTCCGCTCCGTGGCTTCCTAACAAATTCTACGCTAAAGCAGTTCAGGAAGGACAGCGTAAATTCTTGGGAACGCTTTGGAATACTTACGCATTCTATGTTTTGTATGCTGAGATTGATCAATTTGATCCTACTAAATACACTCTTGACTATGATAAGTTGTCTGTAATGGATAAATGGATTTTGTCCAAACTCAACACTTTGGTAAAGAACACAGATAATAACCTGTCGAATTACAGAATAACAGAGACTTCCAGAGATCTTCAGGACTTTATAGATGAACTCAGTAACTGGTACGTAAGAAGATGTCGTGACAGATACTGGGCAAAAGGTATGGAGCAGGATAAGATTAACGCGTATATGACTCTGTATACGGTACTTGTTACACTTTGCAAGATATCTGCACCGATGATACCGTTTATGACAGAGCTTATTTACAGGAATATTGTTGTCAACGTTGATAAGACGGCCCCGATCAGTATTCATTTCTGTGATTATCCTGTATGCAATGAATCATATATCGACGAAGAATTAGAGAGTCAAATGAAGCACGTTCTTGATATCGTAGTATTAGGCAGAGAGGCTCGCAACAACACTTCAATCAAAACGAGACAGCCTCTGGCTCGCATGATGGTACAGGCTGATTTTGAACTTAACGAATTTTATAAGGAGATCGTTCTCGAAGAGCTTAACGTAAAGTCATTAGAATTTGTAAAAGATGCAGACCAATACGTTACCTATACGTTTAAGCCGCAGCTTAAGACGTTAGGACCGCGCCTTGGTAAAAATATCGGTAAGCTTAAGGGAATCTTAGAAACAGTAAACGGCAATGAAGTTATGAATGAACTGTCAAGCCGCGGAGTTTTCACAGTTAACATAGACGGCGCAAGTTATGATCTTGCAAAGGAAGATTTACTCATTACTACAACTCACAAAGAAGGCTACGCAGTAACACAATACGGCGGCGTTTGCGTTGTGTTGGATATTACTCTTTCAGACAGTCTTATTGAAGAAGGCTTTGTCCGTGAGATTATTAGCCGTATTCAGACGATGCGTAAGGAGGCCGGCTTTGAAGTTATGGATCATATTACGATCTATCAGGCAAAGAGTGATGAAATCAAAAAGTATCTCTCAAACAACGAAGCAACAGTTATGGATGAGACACTCAGTGACAAGATTGAATACACAGATGATATCTGCGACAGTGATGTTTACGTAAAAGACTGGAATCTCAATGGCATTGACGTACAGTTGGGAGTAAAGAGAAATGCCATTTGACGGTATTGTAACACGGGCCGTATGTAAGGAACTGTCAGTTTTCCTTACCGGCTCGCGTATTGATAAGATTTTTCAGACTCAAAAAGATGAGGTTGTACTGCTCTGCCGCAATGAGGGCGGGCGGTACAATTTTACCATTAGTTGTAATGCCGTAAATTGCGGCATGCATCTTACAAAACTAAAGAAGGAAAACCCGTTGACCGCGCCGCGCTTTGCAATGCTTCTTCGCAAACACGTTGCCGGCGGCCGTATTCTTTCTATTGAACAAGTCGGATATGACAGAATCGTTTGCATCAAAGTCCTTAGCCGGGATGAACTTGGCGACGAGTCTATAAAGAAGCTCATGATAGAGATTATGGGCAAACACAGTAATATTATTCTTTTAAATGAGGATGACGTTATATACGATGCGATTAAAACGGTAGATTTTGAAGTAAGCAGTGTTCGCGAAGTAATGCCGCTTCGTAAATACTGTCTACCTCCCGCACAAGATAAATTTACTCCCGAAGACGTTATCGGGCAGAATTCTTGTGCTTTTTTTAATGCCTTGGAGGAAACACTTAAAACAACAGGCGGTAATTACAACAAGGCGATTTTATCCTGTGTATCAGGTTTTAGTCCGTTTTTATGTAAAATGATAGTTGCCAGGAGTCAGGAGCTTGGAGTAGATGTTTCAAGCGTGCTGAAGGCTGTTTGCACTGATATTGTCAATCACAAATATACTCCCGTTATTTTTACCGGTGGAGATTATCACGTTATCAGTTTTGACAAAGGAAACTTTGCTACAGTAAATGAAATGCTGGATTGTTTTTACAGTCCCAAAGAACAGCAACATGCAATTTTGCAAAAAACAGGTGAAATGCAAAAGCATCTTCAATCTGCAATCAACAAGACTCACAGGAAAATGGAGTTGCATAAGCAGGCGGCTGTAGATGCTGAGAATTATGATATTAATAGAATAAAAGGCGAATTACTCCTGGCAAATACGTACGCAATTAAGAACTATCACAATGAAATTGAACTGGATAACTTCTATGATTTGGATGAGGAGTCTATGCCAAAGAGCAAGATAAAAATAGAACTTGATGAAAACAGAACGATACCGCAAAATGCCCGTTTATATTTCAAAAAGTATCAAAAGCAAAAAGCAACGTATGAAAACTCCGTGCTGTACTATGAAGAAGATCAAAAAGAATTAGAGTATCTAAGCAACGTAGCAGCTCTTCTTCAAAACGTATCGAATGATGATGAAATTATACAAATTAAAGAAGAACTTACGGAAGAAGGCTATCTAAGAGGTGCAGGCAACAAGATTAATTGCCGTACAAAGAAAAAAACAAGCAGTGCACCAATGCCTCTTAAGATTACAACTTCAGATGGTTTTACGATTTACGTAGGCAAAAATAATAAACAGAACGATTATCTGACTTGTAAAATGGCAAGATCAGAAGATATATGGTTCCATCTTAAGAACGCTCCCGGATCACACGTTGTAATATCTACCGCGGGCCTTGAGAAAAATCAGATAATACCGTCGGGTATTTTCGAAAAAGCAGCCGGATTGGCTGCCTGGTACAGTAGTATGCGGTGCAGCTCTAAAGCTGACGTAGACTATACTAAGATTAAATACGTAAAGAAGATCCCCGGGGCAAAGCCCGGTATGGTAACTTATACAAATTATAAAACAATTACTGTAGTCCCTTGCGGTGAATGAAACGAAGGAGCGTGAATTATGAAAAGATTAATTGCACTTTTCCTGATGGCTGTACTTGCCCTGACACTTGTCAGCTGCTTAGGCGGAGGTTCGTTAAAACTGACAATAAGAAGCTCTTCCATCTCAGAAGAGGATCTTAATTTGCAAAAGAGTGTTATTTCTGAGTTTGTAAAAGCTTTTGAAAAAAAGAATCCGAAAATTGACGTTGAAATAGAATACGTCAAAGAATTTCCGGTGGACTTTAAAAATGTTGAAGTAGCTCTCATTGCTGCAGACTCTGTTATAGAATACGCACCTACAGATACGACTAATCTTATAGATATAATTGACGGTAAAGGTGGGGATTTTCTGGTTCCTGCTTTAAATACAGGCGTTTTTTATAAAGAAAACGAGTATGCGGAATATGTAAAAAGGCAGATCTTTATTCCGATTAATTACGATCGTGCTGTGGTATTTGTTGACAAAGCTATGTTTGAGAAGCTGGGCTTACCAATGCCGGGTGTTAATTGGACGTACGAGGAATTTGCCGCTCTGACACAGAGTGCATCTGTAATGTACGAAAATGATGACGGCATGGATGAATTACTCATAGGAACTTATATGCCTCTTTCTCAGTCTTTCGTCTGGAAATATTTCGTAAATAAAGCAGCCGAATCCTGGTATTCAGAGGAGGGAACAGTTAATTTTTCATCGGAAGAAGCTCAGGAAGGTTGGCGTGAATTAAACGTTTTGTATCGAACAAAGCAAGCAAACAGCTTCTTTGCAAATGGCAGAGACAGCGCATATACAAAGAGCGTTATGTCTTGGAATTATGCAGCACAACCCACTCGCGGTGACAACGTTCACCTGCCGGAGGAAGCTCTCAAGACTAATCCTGCATATCGCGCTGATGAACTTGTTGCTAACGACAACCTGCTATTACTTCCTCTGCCTGCTGTAAACGGTAACAGATACAGCTTTGCCAATACAGATTATATTCATGGCTTGTCCATTAGCTCCTATATAGATAAGGATAAAATGGATAATGCGATGAAGCTTATTGAATTTGCAAATTCCTTGGAGGGCAATAGTATTTTAAATAGATATTACGGAGGAATTCCTGCTAATAAAGCTCTTTGGGAAGAGTCTTTCTGGAGAACAGGTGTATTTGCCGGTGAGAATGGCGATAATGCACTTGTCGGAATTGAAAATGACGTACGGGATGACTACGTTGATCTGTTCAAGGGCGACGTGGCAGTATACGAGAAAAATCTCAGAGCAAGATGCATAATGGCATATTACCTGACACAAAAGTATACTTCCTCCGGTAGATCTAACGAATCACTTATAAAACATGTAAAAAGTGCTGCCAGAGAGATAAATAATACTATTAATGAATTGGGTGTTCCTTTCGGATACAATCCGCAGCTTATTAAGGAGAGTGATGAATAATGATAAAAAGAGTAGCTGTTGCTTTACTTATATGGATATTGTTAATCGGATGTTTCTCCGGATACGCTTTTGCAGGTGAAATACGGCCTGAAACCTGGGTTGCTACAGATGATCTGGGCAGAGTTCTTCCTACAAACAAGGAGGCAGGGGACACTAAAGAAAAAAAATACGTAGGTATTTTCTATTTCTTGTTTCTCAACACATCATATGCGGAGAGCATTTTGGATTTTTCCAGAATATACCAATATGGCGGTACAGAAGCAGTATGGGAAGCTGCTACAAGAGATCAAGGCTTTAGATTTTGGGGAGAGCCTTATTTTGGTTATTACAGTAACAAGGATCCTTGGGTATATGCAAAGCATGCCCAGCTTCTTACGGATGCAGGAGTAGATTTTGTGTTCCTTGACGTTACCAACGCAACCGGCAATATGGAAAGCGGTTTCTTTGCCACGGGATGGCAGACTCTTATGAAAACATGGTCTGATATTCGCCTGAAAGGCGGTAGAACGCCCCAGGTGGTATTCCACTGCGGAGACACTGCCAGCGGAATGAATTTGCACTTAAACTGGTTATGGGAAATGGTTTACAGAGATGAGAAATATAAAGATTTGTGGTTTTATTGGGATGGAAAGCCATTGGTGTTAGGTAATCCGGACGGGACACCTACTGAATTATTAGAAAATTTCACTGTGCGCCGTTCATGGGCATTTAACGGGTTTACCCAGCAAGATGACGGAAAGCTCCGTTGGCCGTGGATAGCAGAGACTCCGCAACTGCCGGGCAGAGATGAGTACGGTAACGTTGAACAAGTTGTTGTTGCCTCAGGTTTTCATTCAAATTCTTCTAAAGGCAGAAGTTTTCACAATGGCAAAAATGAAATGACAGGTCGATACGACTTTGGATATGGTCTTGAAACGTCAGGAGAGGGGCTGGCTTTCCGTGAGCAGTGGGAGCATGCATTGGAAATTGATCCTCCTCTTATCATGGTTACCGGCTGGAACGAATTTACTTTCGGACGCTGGGAGGATGCAGGCGAAGGTCAGACGATAGCAGGCGGATATCGGATTGTAGCCAATGATCCTCAGTTCAGACATAATTACGTAGATGCTTTTACTTTAGAATACAGCCGTGATATCGAACCGATCAGAGGCTTCTTCCGTGACAATTATTACTACCAGATGTGCTATTACATAAGATTGTACAAAGGGGTATCAGATATCGACAAGGGCACAGGTAGCGTTGACGTGGATTTAAATGGTGATTTATCGGAATTTTCAAAGGTCGGCCCGGAATTCTGCGATGACGTGGGAGACGTATGGTCACGTAACTTCCCGTCAGTCGGCAGTGTTTTCAATTATCAGAATAGTTCGGGTCGAAATGACCTTGATACAGCGAAGGTATCTAAAGTCGGCGATTATACGTATTTTTACATTAATTGCGCTGAGGATATTGTTTTGCCGGAATCAGACGAGGAGAAGAATTGGATGAATCTTTACATAGACAGCGATCAGTATCATTATTCAGGCTGGGAGGGATACGATTACGTTTTAAATCGTTCTCGCAAAGACGGACGGGTATCTGTTGAAAAGTTTGTAAACAATTCCTGGGAATTTAAAACGGTCGGAGAAGCAGATTATACGCTAAACGGCAACACCTTAGTTATCAAAGTTAAATCGAGTCTTGTTTCTTTGGACAAACGTGACAATTTTGACTTTAAATGGGCAGATAATTCCACGGTAACAGGTGAGGTTATGGAGTTTATGGACTTAGGTGACAGCGCTCCCAACTCCCGCTTTAACTTTAGATACGTAAAAGAAGGCGGCAAAATATCCGTTAAATTGCTTCCCGGTGCATCACGATATCCGAATACAGATGGTAATCACACTTTGTGGTTAATCCTTGCCGCAGGTGCACTCTGCGTTTGCTCCGTAGCAGCAGCCGTTATCGTATTTATAAAGAAGCGTAGCAGAATTAAAAATTTACAGACGACATTATAATTTGCTGTATACGTTATCAAGGTTTAATAAAAAAGATTCGAAAAAATCTTAAAGCGAGGCAAAATCAGAATATATCACATAAAGTAATGTTCCCGACCTTAGTCACGAGACAGCGTTTGCTGCAAAAGAGCTTTATCTCCGATTGCTTTTACTGAGCGACGGTACTCAAGAGGAGACATATTTTCACGTGCTTTGAATTGATTACAAAAATAATACACGTTGTCATAACCCAACTTTTCAGCAATTTGCGAAACGTTCAAATCGCTTTGGCGTAAGTACTCCTTCGCCTGGGCGATTTTCATATTAATGTAAAAATGCATAACGCCCACGTGCAGGTATTGAGCAAATAAATTCTTTATTCTGGAGGGACTTATGTGAAAATGTTCTGCAATGGCATTTTGAGTCAGTTTGTTGCCTACGTTATCCTGCAAATATAGAATTATCTCATCTAAAAGAGGCTCAGTTCCTGTGATATGACTGTGGATAGTTGAGTCTGTTAGCTTGCGGTACGACAAAATCAATAACTCCGCAAGATATATGTCAATCATCTGCTCGCATCCAAAGGGTGCACCTTTTGCTCGGACTAAAGTATTGTTATAAGGATCGTCCAGGGCAGAGGAGAAGGCTCTTCTGCTCTCTGCAAGTATTGCAGACAAAAGATTACGCATTTCTCTATCTACCTGAAACTGTTTACTTATGAATGTTTTCATGCCGGGTGAGACACAGCGAAAAGAAACAATCATAACGTTTGGAGCAATACTGCCATTTGCCCGTATATTATGCCATTCCATAGGACAGTGGCAAATCATCTCTCCTGCCTGCAGAACATAGTCAGTATTTCCGGCTGTTGCAATAATTTCTCCCTTGTCAACGTAAACAAATTCCCAAAAGTCGTGAGCTTCCCCCGGGAACGTATAATCTTTGGAAAACTCAAAATAGTGAACAGAATATATTCTTTCTACGTTAAAGGCCCTTTTTAAACAAAGTGAATCGTATCGCATATTATCACGTCTCCTTTCCTAACTATACCACTGCAGCTGTGAAAATAAAAGACCGAATTTATAAAAACCAAAGCTAAAAATATATACGATGTTATGGCTGCCGTGCTTATAATAAAGGCAAGATGAACAAGCGGAGGCTCTTTTATGAAGTTGAGTGTATGCAAAAAAGATAAAGCGACTATGGATGTAACCGGCCGTGAAGAATATTATCTGGGTATAGATCTTGGTGGAACAGACGTAAAATACGGTATTGTCAGCCGTGATAATTTAATTATAGTTAACTATAAGGAACCGACACAGACATCATCCGAAGGTGCTCTTTTGACTCAGCTTAAGAATATCTGCCGTAAAATGATGGCAGAATATCACGTCAAAGCTGTAGGGATCGGAATTCCCGGCAATGTAAGCATGCGTACGGGAAGGGTAGATTTCTCCGTTAATCTTCCGTTCAATAATACAGACGTAGAAGAATATCTGACGCAGGCTCTTGACATAAGCGTGAAAATTGCAAAAGATGCCAATTGTGCTGCTTTGTATGAACATTTAGCCGGTGGCGGCAAAGATTTTGATAATATGGTGATGATTACAATCGGGACAGGCATCGGAGGAGGTATCGTAATCAACGGTAAATTATATATTTCCACAAAAGAAGATGCAGGAGAGATAGGCCATATTATTACTCATGCAAGAGGCAGAGCCTGTGGCTGTGGCCAGGAGGGATGTTTTGAGAAGTATGCAGCCGCCAGTGCATTGACGCAGGCGGCAAAAGATGCTGCTACATCAGCTCCAAACAGTATTTTGGCAAAACGAATAAGTGAAAACGTGAGCGCCAAGGCAGTCTTCGAGGCACTGGATGAGGGTTGCGGTATCGCCCTCGACGTATATAACAACTGGATTTACGAACTTGCAATTGGAATTAAATCGTTAGTAAGAATTTTTTCGCCTGACGTTATAGTAATGAGCGGAGGCGTAATGCACCAGGCTGAAAAAATAATTCCTGACCTTATGAAACAATGCGGCGACGTTAAAATCGTTAATTCAAAAGGC
The DNA here is from genome assembly GCA_017517275.1 of Clostridia bacterium. Lineage (GTDB taxonomy): Bacteria > Bacillota > Clostridia > UBA1212 > UBA1255 > SIG424. Next base: position 43,401 of record JAFWZX010000023.1, on the reverse strand, counting down.
GGAAATGCAGCAGGTATTATCGGGGCTGCTATGTTACAGTATAGGGGAATAAAATGATTATAAAGAATGCTTATGTGCTAAATGATGAGTTTCACTTTGTCCACGCTGACGTATACACGGACGGACGTATTATAACTGCAATCCGTATGGCCGGCACTGCCGGGGCCGCGGAAGAGCCGGAACAGGAGATAATCGACGCATATGGTTCATATCTGATTCCGGGGCTTATAGATATACATTCTCACGGAGCTGTGGGGTGTGATCATCTGGACGGCGCTATTGAATCAACTTCCGCAATCTGCCAATATATGGCAGCAAAGGGTACTACAAGTATTTTGGCGACTATTATGACCCAATCCTGTGAAAAGATGGAAAATGCCTGCAGAAACGTTGCAGAGTATAATGGAAAGTTGCGGGATGGAGCACACGTAAGAGGAATATATCTTGAGGGACCTTTTTTTACTGAAAAATATAAAGGCGCTCAGCATCCCGACTACCTCATGGACGCGAATATTGACTTTTTTAAAAAGATGTATACGTTAAGTGGAGGATTAATAAAAATTATAAGTCTTTCGCCGGAAAGGCAGGGAAGCGAAGAATTTACAAAAGAAGTACTTTCTGATAAAGATTTTTCCCCTGTGCGAGTTTTTATCGGTCACACAGATTCAGATTTCGATACGGCAAATAGTGTTATAGAAGCAGGCGCAAGCGGTCTTACTCACACTTTCAATGGTATGAGACCGTTGCATCATAGAAATCCGGGTGTCCTCGCAGCTTGTCTGAATAACAGCAAAGTCTTTTGCGAATGTATTTGTGATGGTATACACGTTCATCCGGCGATGATTAAGTTTCTATACGACCATATTGGAAGAGATAGATTTGTAATTGTTTCTGACAGCATTCAGCCCGCAGGTCTTGAAGACGGTAAATACACCTCCGGAGGACAGGAAGTTACTGTGAAAAATAACATAGCATACCTTGGACTGCCGGGCGATTCTATACAGAATTCAACGATAGCAGGCAGTACGGCTTGCCTGTACGACAGCGTGATGAATCTTGTAAGATGGGATATCGCAACGCTGGAAGATTCCGTATATGCTGCGTCTGCAATGCCGGCTAAAGCAGCCGGAATATACGATCGTGTGGGCAGTATCAGTGTGGGAAAGGCTGCGGATTTGTTAATTGTCAGCAAGAATTTGGAATTAAAACACGTTATTATTTCTAAATAACACGGTACGTCTTATAAACGTTTTCATTATCAGGTTATCAAAGAAAGAACAGCAATGTTTCCCTTTTAATTCAAAAATTAATCGATGATAAAAGTATGATTCCTTGAAGCTTTTTATCTAAAATGATACAATTATCAATATAAAGATAACGCAATTTGCGGAGGTAATAAAATGAACATGAAAAGTATTGATATTTGTGCAGATGAGAAGCAATGGAAAGACGTTGATAATATAGTAGTCTTGCCCGTAGAGTTTCCGTCTGAGAACAATATCCGGAATATAAAAGTAACGTCGGACAGCGATTACGTATATATGTTAATTGAGTGTGCCGATGTTATTTCTTTTTTTATTGACAGCAAATGGATGAATATTTATATCGGTTTTGACAAGCATCAATATTCCTACGTTATAAACCGGAGGAGAGAAGTTGAATGTATGGGAATGAGCAATGACCACTTGGGTATAGCGCAAATTGAGAATTATCACTCAGACAAGCAGTTTGACTCTTTACAGGAAGACGATCATATTCACGTACATTTACACCACGATGCTGTGCACGGCGGCGTGCGCAATACAAGTCTTGGTTCTGCCCAATATACAGTATCAGGTAAATATATGCAGGTTCAGATAGCGCGCAGCGACATCGGCCTGTACGGAGAGAATACACCGGAGCAGTTTTATTTTACCGTTACTGACGGTGTGGATTCCCCTGAGGGTTATTTTAGCTATCTATATAAAATAGGAGGATGACGAAATGGATAAAAAGCTAACGTATTTCTGGAACACAGATACGATGTACAATGAGAGTATTTGTATGATTGAACGTACAAACGGAGAAATAAATGCACGAACTTTATTTGTTCCGGAAGAAATAATCGGTATTTACGATGTTTCTCTTGAGAAGAAATTTGTTGAGGGAGTAGATTATATCTGGGAAAAAGGAACGAATGTGATTACGTTACCGCAGGGTTCTGCAATTCCGTTTTTTACAGATAATGATATCCACGGCCGTAAGGAAGACGGAGAATATCTTGAGGCGTATCCAGCAACTGACGATAAAGGAAGATCACGGTTTAATGATGCTCTTTTTTGTATGAATGGTTTTCTGTACGAAAAACAAATTGCGATTACGTATCGCTATCTTCCCGGTAGCTACAAAGGCGTGATTCCGGAGTATCAGCCGGAGAAGCTTGAAAATTGCCTTGCAAAATTATCAAAAGATAAGAAGCTCAAGGTTGTTTTCTTCGGCGACAGTATTTTTACGGGCTGTGATGCCAGCGGGCTCCATAACCGGGCTCCGTATCAGCCGATACTCTCGGATCTGGTAAAGAATGGGATAGAGCAGCATTTTGGCGCTGACGTTGAGATGTGTGTGACGGCCGTAGGCGGCAAGACTTCTTCTTGGGGAGCTGAAACAAGAAATGAAAATTGCGCCGATCTTTGCCCTGATTTAGTTGTAATGTCTTTTGGCATGAATGACGGTCAGAGTGCTCCTGAGGATGTACAGGCTAATATGAAAAGTATTATCAACGCTACACGCCTTAAGAATCCGGCATGTGACTTTATCGTTACGTCCTGCATGGTTGCAAACAAAGATGCAGGATTTCTGTTAAGACAGGCAGAATATGCCAAAGCTTTTTCACAAATACCTGACGTAGCCTTCGCTGACGTCTTTGGCATGCACGACGAATTTCTCAAAAAGAAAGATTTTATCGCCATGTCAGGCAATAACGTAAATCATCCCAATGACTGGCTTGCCCGCGTGTACGCAATGAACATATTAGCATGCTTAATAAAGTAAATTGTCGCAGTACTTGTCGAAGAATGTTTTGCATGTTATGATACACAGGTTAAAGTATAACTTATGCCACCGTGTGGCGTTACAAAAAGGAGTAAGAAAATGATTTGGAACCCCCAATACGAATGTGCAAAAAGGTCAGAATATGATGCCATTAAATTAGAACGACTGAAACAAACTGTTGCAGTAGCATATAATAACGTACCGTTTTACAAAAAGAAATTTGATGCTATAGGTCTTAAGCCTGAACATATACAGACACTCAAAGACATAGAGAAAATTCCATATACTTCCAAAGACGATTTAAGAGAAAATTACCCTTTCGGCTTGTTTGCCACACCGATGGATCAGATAGTAAGACTTCATGCAAGTTCCGGCACCACAGGTAAACCTGTAGTTTTTGGATATACGAAGAAGGACATGGCTACGTGGAAAGAGAATATCTCCCGTATCGCCTGCCAGGCAGGTTGCATGCCAAACGATATGGCCCAGATTGTTTTCGGATTCGGTATGTTCACCGGTGGATTTGGTCTTCTTCAGGGCCTTGAGAATATGGGAATGGCGGTTATCCCCGCGTCTTCCGGTAATTCAGAAAGGCAATTGATGTTTATTCAGGATTTCGGTCCGACTGTTATTGTTGGCACTCCGTCATACGTACTTTACTTAGGTGAGCTTGCCAGGGAGAAGGGTCTTACTCGTGACATGCACAAGCTTCGTGTGGGTATGTTCGGCGGAGAAGGACACACAGCGCAGATGCGTCAGCAGATAGAACGTGTCTGGGGCATAGAGTGTACGGAAAACTACGGCCTTACGGAAGTACAAGGCCCGGGTGTATCAGGCGAATGTCTTGAGCATTGCGGTATGCATATCAATGAAGACAGCTTTATCTATGAGATTATAGATAGTAATACGCTTAAGAACAAAGATATAGAAGATGAAGGCGAGCTTGTTCTTACCACTATCAGTAAAGAAGGTGTTCCGGTACTTAGATACAGAACAAAGGATATTACGTCTATTGATTTATCGCCGTGCAAATGTGGCAGAACATCAGCCCGCATGAGTAAAATAAAAGGCAGAACAGACGATATGCTTATAATCAAGGGCGTAAACGTTTTCCCAAGTCAGGTAGAGAGCTTGCTCTTGGGCATGCCGTACGTAGGACCTCACTATGAGCTATACGTAAGACGTCAAGGCTATACAGATACGTTAGAAATTAAAATAGAGCTTCTCGACACGTCATTGCTTGACAGCTATCAGGAATTAGAAAAGCTTACAAAAATGATTCGTGAAAAGGTTAAGTCAAATCTTCTCATTGATGCGAAAATAACACTTGCGGCACCGAAAACGTTAGAAAGATTTGAAACAGGCAAAGCTCACAGAGTTCATGATTTAAGATAAAGGAGACAACAACCATGAAAAAACTATTACTGGGCAATGAAGCAATTGCCAGAGGCGCATGGGAGGCCGGCGTACACGTTGTAGCTTCATATCCGGGAACACCAAGCACAGAAATTACAGAGAACATCTCAAAATATGATGAGATATACAGCGAGTGGGCACCGAATGAGAAGGTTGCTTTAGAAGTATCCATCGGAGCTTCTGTTACAGGCGCAAGAGCAATGAGCGCAATGAAACACGTAGGTCTTAACGTTGCGGCAGATCCTTTGTACACAGCTTCGTATACAGGTGTAAACGGAGGCCTTGTTATTGTTGTTGCAGATGACCCGGGAATGCACAGCTCACAAAATGAACAGGATTCAAGATATCACGCACTTGCATCACATATTCCGATGCTTGAACCTTCTGATTCACAAGAATGTCTTGACTTTACGAAAGCAGCTTTTGATATCAGTGAGAAGTTTGATACACCTGTAATCATCCGTACAACCACAAGGATCGCACACCAAAGGAGCCTTGTAGAGCTTTCAGACAGACAGGAATTACCGAAGAAAGAGTACAAGAAAGATATCATGAAGTACGTAATGATGCCCGGTATGGCTATCAAAAGACACGTTATCGTAGACAAACGTATGAATGATCTGGAAAATAACAAAGAAGTCAGCTCCTTGGTAAACAAGATTGAATATAACGATAAGACTCTGGGTATTATTACGTCAGGTATAAGTTATCAATATACAAAAGAAGTATTTCCGAATGCATCTGTTCTTAAGATAGGTCTTGTAAATCCGATGCCTACTGAACTGATAAAAGAATTTGCCGCAAACGTAGATAAACTTCTTGTTATAGAAGAGTTAGAGCCTTATATGGAAAACTTTGTAAAACAAATCGGCATACTCAAAGCAGAAGGCAAGAAGTATTTTACAAATCAAGGGGAGCTGAATACTGTAAAAATCGCTTCTGCGTATTACGGAACAAAGCCGGAAAGTGCAGAACTTTCACAGGATATACAAGCTCCGGCAAGACCTCCCGTAATGTGTCCGGGCTGTCCGCACAGAGGTGTTTTCTACGTGCTGTCTAATATGAAAGTACGAGTATCCGGAGATATCGGATGTTATACATTAGGTGCCATGGCTCCGTATGCAAGCGTAGATACGTGTGTTTGTATGGGTGCATCTGTCAGTATGGCACACGGTGCACAAAAAGGCGAGCTGGCAACTGGCAGTGATATTATTCCTACTGTTGCAATTATCGGAGACTCGACGTTTATGCATTCAGGCATTACAGGCCTGGTTGATATCGTTTACAACAAAGGAACTTCAACCGTAATTATTCTTGACAACTCTATTACAGGTATGACAGGTCACCAGCAGAATCCAACCACGGGATATACTATCAAAATGGAGGAGGCACCAAAGATTGATCTTGTCAAGCTTTGTGAAGCCCTCGGCATTAAACGCGTTCGCGTAGAAGATCCTTTCGATCTACCGGCCTTTAAGCAGGCCGTATCTGAAGAGCTTTCCTGCGACGAGCCTTCTGTTATTATTTCAAGAAGACCTTGCGTTCTTCTTAAAAATGTAAAATACGGTAAAAATCCTATTATTAATCAAGATAAATGCAGAAAATGCGGCAAATGTATGAAGCTCGGCTGTCCTGCTATTTTCAAAGAGGACGGAAAGTATCTCATAGATGACGCGATATGCGCAGGTTGCGGACTTTGTGTGCAAATGTGTCCGTTCGGATGTATAGAGAAAGAAATATGAGGAGGCGTCAAAATGGTAAATCTTAACATTCTAATTGTAGGTGTAGGCGGACAGGGAACACTCCTCGCATCAAAATTTTTAGGAGCGGTAGCTGCGCTCATCGGTAAAGATGTAAAAGTCTCTGAGGTACACGGTATGTCACAAAGAGGCGGAAGCGTTGTTACGTGCGTGAAAATCGGAGATAATATTCACTCTCCTCTTATAGACGAAGGACAGGCAGATATCATTTTGGCTTTTGAACAGCTTGAGGCTGTACGTTGGATCAAATATCTGAAAAAAGGCGGCACTGTTATTACAAATATTCAAAAAATCAATCCTATGCCTGTTGTCTTCGGCCAGACAACGTATCCTGATAAAATTCTCGACATTCTTGCTGACTCAGACGTAACGTTACATGCACTCGACGCCTTTTCACTGGCAGTAGAGAGCGGAACGTCCAAGGCCGTTAATATTGTTTTATTAGGTGTGCTCTCAAGGACTCTGCCTGAGATTCCTGAGAATATATGGCAGGACGGTCTTAACGCTGTTATTCCGGCCAAGCTGCTTGACGTTAATACGAGGGCATTTGAAAAAGGTAGAAATTACATAGAAGGATGACATTGATGCAAGACGTTTTTACAAAAGATATTAAAAGATTATTGATGGAACAATATGGCATATCTCAAGACGTTTATGAGCTTTGTTCACAATGTGAGCAAAGCTTGTCCTTTGAGTTCCGCAAGATAGAACAAATTGCTGAATATAACCAATATAAGGTTCTTAAAGCAATGCAAGATAATGGGATTTCCGACAGGCATTTAGGAAGCACCAGCGGATATGGTTATGATGATATAGGCAGAGATGCAATCGAAAGAGTATATGCAGAAGTTTTCCGGTGCGAGGATGCACTTGTTCGCGGTTCTATTCTCTCCGGCACGGTGGCTCTTGCTACACTTTTGTACGGTATTTTAAGACCGGGAGACGAAATTGTGGCAGTAACGGGAAAACCATACGATACCTTAGAGGGTATAATAGGTATAAAAGAAGTGGAAAATAACGGTTCACTTAAGGATTTTGGAGTGTCATATAAGCAGGTAGATTTACTCGAAAATTGTGAGGTTGACTACGAGGGTATCGCAAGGACTATTACAGACAAGACTACCATGGCGATGATACAAAGATCAAAGGGATATGCCTTTAGGCCGGCTTTTTCCATCGACACTATAGAAAAAATTGTAAAAACTGTAAAATCGGTTAATCCTGATTGTATTGTAATGTGTGACAATTGCTACGGTGAATTTGTTGAAACGAGAGAACCTACGCAAGTCGGCGTTGATATTATGGCAGGATCTCTTATTAAAAATCCCGGCGGCGGTATGGCTTTAAACGGAGGTTATATTGCAGGCCGCAAGGATCTGGTTGCCCGTGCGGCAGACAGATATTCGGCGCCCGGTCTCGGCAAACATGTGGGTGCTACTTTGGGCAGCAACAGATGGATAATGCAAGGCTTTTACATGGCACCTCATATTGTGTCGCAGGCAATTAAAGGCGCTGTCCTTATGGCAGCTATGATGGAACATGAAGGCTACAAGACTTGCCCTCATTCTAAAGATCACCGCGCAGATATTGTTCAGGCTATTGAATTCGGTTCACCTGAGACGTTGCGTGCCTTCTGTGCCAGTATACAGGCCGCGGCTCCCGTGGATTCTTTTGTTGTTCCGGAAGAATGGGATATGCCGGGGTATGAAGATCAGGTAATAATGGCGGCCGGTGCGTTCGTTCAGGGCTCTTCCATAGAATTAAGCAGCGACGGTACGATGACACCACCGTATATTGCCTATATGCAAGGCGGCCTGGTATATGAAAACGTAAAATTAGCATGCATGCTGGCTACGACAAAGCTCCGACGTTTTAAATGAGAGGTAGAACATGACATCCGAAGATCGCAACGCTTTGAAGGAAGCGCAAAGAAAAGCTCAAAAGAAAAATAAAATTTTCCTCGGAATAAAGATCGGCGTCTTTATTGCGGTTATCGGCATGTTAGTCTTTTTGATTGTTCATAAAGGAAATGCAAAAGGACGGATCCGAACTGATTTTATTCAGACAGGAGTAATTGACGAATACTTTTCATCAGACCTTACTTTTATAAGGACGGAATATGAAATTACGTCTCCGGGAGAGGGCAAGGTTATTCCCAAGGTGAACGAGGGAGACAAAGTATCTGCCGGCAGTATTATCGCATACGTTGTTAAAGAAGGATACGAAGAAGAATTAAAAAAACTTCGCGAATTAGAGTCAAAGATTGCCGTTGCGAATAACGCATCTTCCTACGTAGGATCAGAAACAAACGTAGAGCTTGCATCTATAAATGAAGAAATTGCCAATCTAAGGCGTAAGATTACTATGTTGACTCTGTCCGGAGATATTTCGTTATACTCCCGATACAAACAGGAATTAGAAACTGCTTTGGAGATAAAGAATAATATCTTACTTAATATTGAGGCTCCGAATGAATACGTAAAGAAGCTTAAGGCTGAGTATGATACAGTTTATAAGGGCCTTCGAAATTACATGAAGGAAGTTATTTCTGATAAATCAGGGGTAGTTTCGTTCTATATCGACGGCAATCAAAACGTATCTTCCTTAAACGCCATGAAAATCTCGGAATATCAGAAGAATTCCTCCGAGGATTTACTTAAGCTGGATAAAAACGTTATTTCTTTTTCAAACAATGAGATGAAATACATGTACGGCCAGAACGTTTCACACGGTGACGTTGTGGCAAGGATTACACCTGACGTATCGTATTATATTGCAGTAAGATGCGCTGAGAATCAATTGTCTTCGGTAAGCGAGGGAACAAATATATTGCTAAAGTCCGCAAACCGAGACTATAGTGTTACTGCCCGCGTTGTGGAGGTTTTCAAAGACGGCAAGGACAGTGCTATTATTCTTGAGGCGTCTTGCGGCATATCAAGCTCTCTTTCGTTTCGAAGTGTAGAAGGCGACGTTATTTTGTCATACACAGAGGGTATTAAAGTTGTCAAACGCTGTCTTTCGGAAATTGATTCGGCAGGAGTAACTGCCCGTATTGCCATCGTCCGCTCCGGATACGTTGAATTTGTATACGTAAACATTCTCGCTTCGGACGGAGAGTACGTTATTATAAACAGCAAAAGTAACTTGTCCCAAGACGAAGAAGGCATTTCAGTCAGAATAAACGATTTATACGTAATTAATCAAGAAGATGTAAAGGAAGGTCAAATTATAGAATGAATATCCGTGAAAATTTAATTGATATAAACGATAGAATAAAAGCTAATGCAAAAGGTCCGGTTACACTTGTAGCCGTCAGCAAGACTGTTACCTGCGACGAAGTACGCGTTGCTATGGATGCCGGACAAACTGTCTTTGGTGAAAACAGAGTGCAGGAACTTCAAAACAAATATTCGGTTATCGGTAATAAAGCAACCTGGCATCTGATAGGTCATCTCCAGACGAATAAAGTAAAATACGTAGTTGACAAAGTTGGCTTGATTCATTCTGTAGACAGCACAAGACTGGCAGATGAAATAAGCCGCTGTTGCATATCAAAAAATATAGTTATGCCGTGTTTGCTGCAGGTCAACGTTTCTAAAGAAGACAGTAAGAGTGGTGTATATATGGAGGACGTTGACCGCATGGTAGACTATATGTTGGGGCTGGAGGGTATTTCCCTTAAAGGCTTTATGACAATGGCACCTTTGGATGCCTCTGAAAGCGAATTACACAATATTTTTTCAAGATTATACAAAAAATATCTTGACATCAAGCAAGAATATATTCATAATACAGATATATGTATGCTTTCCATGGGTATGACTCATGATTTTGAGATTGCTCTTCAAGAAGGAGCAAATATTATACGTGTTGGTACAGGCATATTTCACTAAGTTATACAAAAGTTTTTTATTTACTAAAGATGAGGAGGATACTAAAGATGAGTAACTGGAGTAAACGTATTAAGGACATTATTGGTTTTGGCGAAGAGGGTAATGCCGCTTTGGAGCCGCAGGCAGAGGAAACGTATGATTTTCCTGAGATGGAAGAGTCAAGCATAATGTCAGACAGCTCCATAGAAGAGTTCAAGATTCCGGCAGATGATTACACGCAGCCCGTGTATGATTCTTCCAAGGCGTTTGGTTCATCAGAATCAACAACTTCATATTCAACCCAAAGACAAACAAAATATCAAAGCAAAGGTAACAAAGTGCTCAATATGTGTGGCGCAAACGGTGTCCAGATTGTTTTATCAAATCCTTCATCATTTGATAATTGTCAGGCAGTTTGCTCTAATTTAAGATCACATATGACAGTTGTTCTTAATCTTGAATACGTTACAAATACAGCTGATCGCAGACGTATTTTCGATTTCGTTTCAGGTTGCTGCTTTGCCCTCGATTGCAACATTCAGAAAGTTTCTGATTTGATATACGTTATTGCTCCCAGCAATATTAATATATATAACGAAGCTGAATTTGCAAACGACAGCGAAGTTGAATTTCCGCAAATCTAATTATAACGGTTAGAACCTTCTATATAGTTTTGAACAAGATAGCCTCTGTGATTTTACGGGGGCTATTTTATGATGTAGTTGCGTATTGGTCATCGAGAAGAAAACTTGACACACTCAACAAGCCTTAGACAGCTTGAAGCGACAACGTAAATGAGGTATAATAAAAAGTTGAAAGTGAGGTAGATTTTTATGGCAAAAGGATTCAGAGGCGGCTTTAGCAGCTCAAGAAGCAGCGCAGCGCCCAATATGCAAAAAATGATGCAGCAGGCTCAGGCAATGCAACGTGAGATGGAAAAAGAACAAGCTGCATTATCAGAAGAAGTATTTGAAGGAACGTCAGGCGGCGGAGCTGTAAAAGTAACTATGACAGGCGACAAGAAGATTACAGCTTTAGAGATAAAGCCGGAGGTAGTTGACCCTGAAGATATAGAGATGCTTCAGGACCTTATTATCGGTGCTGTCAATGAGACGTCAGACGCAATCGACGCTAAGACAGAAGCAGTAATGTCAAAATATACAGTTGGTCTGTAAGAAGCGTAAAGGAGATCCTTTATGAGTATTTACGGCACATCTGTTACGAAACTTATAGAACAATTTGAGAAGCTTCCCAGCATCGGACATAAGTCTGCACAGAGGCTGGCTTTTTATATTCTCAACAGACCTCAGGATGAAGTGGAAGAATTTGCCAAGGCACTGGTTGAGGGACGAAGGAGTATTAAGCTGTGCAGCGTTTGTCAAAATATGTCAGATAAAGACGTATGCGATATATGTTCAAACCGGTCTCGTGAAAAGGATAAGATCTGTGTCGTTCAAGACCCACGGGATGTAATGGCAATGGAAAGGTCGAGAGAATTCAAAGGATATTATCACGTTCTTCACGGGGTTATCTCACCGATAAACGGTGTGGGACCCGACGATCTTAAGATAAAGGAACTCCTGGCCAGAATAGACGGCAACATAACAGAAGTAATAGTTGCAACCAATCCCAACGTAGAAGGTGAAGCTACTGCTATGTATATTTCCAGGCTCTTGCGACCTCTTGGCGTAAAAGTCAGCCGGATTGCTCACGGACTTCCCGTCGGAGGAGAACTTGAATACGCTGATGACGTGACTTTGGCTCGCGCACTTCAAAACAGAAGGGAAATTTAACAAATAATGTTTAATAAATTAAAAGCTGTTGAAAATAAATACGAAGAGTTGACTCAAAGGCTCACTGCCCCTGACGTGTTAGGTGATTCTGATTTGTATAAGAAAATCGCAACAGAACATGCTGAGATTGCGCCAATCGTGGAGAAATACCGGGAGTATAAGCATGCCAGAGAAGCCCACGATGAAGCAAGAGAGCTGCTTGGAACTAATATTGACGAAGATTTTAAAGCATTAGTTAAGCAAGAGTTTGAGGAATCTGCAGAGAAAATGCAATTCATTGAGATCGAACTAAAAAGATTGCTTATGCCCAAAGATCCAAATGATAACAAAAACGTTATATTTGAGATCAGAGCAGGCGCCGGCGGTGAAGAGGCGGCACTCTTTGCTGCTGTTTTATTCAGAATGTACTCAATGTATGCAGAAAAGCACAGATGGAACGTTGAAATTGTTGACGTAAATGATACAGGTATCGGCGGGATAAAAGAGATAGTTTTCACAGTAAATGGTAAAGGCGCGTACAGCAGACTGAAGTTTGAAAGCGGTGTCCATCGCGTTCAGCGAGTGCCTACCATCGAAACAGGCGGCAGAATCCATACGTCCACGGCCACAGTCGCCGTACTCCCCGAAGTGGATGACGTAGAAGTTGAACTTAACGTAAATGACGTAGAGGTCGATACGTTCAGATCAAGCGGCGCCGGCGGACAGCACATCAACAAGACGGAATCTGCTATCCGGCTGACGCACAAGCCCACGGGCATTGTTGTTACTTGTCAGGATGAGAAATCACAGCTTAAGAATAAAGAGCAAGCCTTTAAAGTGCTTAGATCTAAGCTTTATGAGAAATATAAAAACGAACAGGAAAGTGAAGTAGCCCAAACACGCAAAAGTCAAGTAGGTACAGGAGACAGAAGCGAGCGTATACGAACTTATAATTACACTCAAAATAGAGTTACCGATCATAGAATCGACCTTACTTTGTATAAGCTTGAGATGATCTTAAATGGAGATCTTGAAGAAATAATCGACGCATTGATTACCGGGGATGAGTCAGCTAAGTTAAGTGCAGGCGAAGAGTAAAAATGGAAACAAAGGTATTTAAAATTAATCCGGATAATATTGACGGTACCGCTATAGTTCAGCTCAGAGAATGTGCTGATATAATAAAAAGAGGCGGTCTCGTTTGCATGCCTACGGAGACGGTATATGGTTTGGGTGCCAATGCATACGATCCGGTTGCTGTTTCAAATATTTTCAAAGCAAAAGGTCGCCCGTCGGATAATCCGCTTATTGTGCATATATGTAATTATGATATGTTGGAGCTTATTGTCAAAGATTCTTTTCTGCAAGAGGGAAAGATGACTGCCTTAGGTGACAGATTCTGGCCTGGACCGCTTACTATGATAGCACCCAAGACAAGCATTATTCCTGCTGTTGTTTCAGGAGGACTTGATACGGTAGGTGTCAGATATCCCTGCCATCCGATTGCATCGGCATTGATAAAATTAGCCGGAGTTCCCATTGCGGCGCCAAGTGCGAACTTATCCGGGAAGCCAAGTCCTACGTGTTTTGAACACGTTAAGGATGATATGATGGGAAGAGTTGATGCTATTATTGACGGCGGAGATTGCAGAGTAGGAGTAGAATCTACTGTTTTGGACATAACAGGAAGTGTACCTAATATTTTAAGACCGGGCGCTGTAACATTAGCAGACGTAAAGTCGGTGATAGAAGGTTCGGTAGAAGCTGATTGGCATCTTGCCCACGGAATAGACGCATCTAAGGTGCCAAAATCCCCGGGACTTAAATACAAACACTATGCACCCGATGCACCGCTTTATATTTTTACAGCCACGGATTGCCAAATAATGGTACAAGGAATATGTGAAAAAATTATCGAAGAAAAAAACAAAAAACTTTCTGTCGGAGTGCTTGCAACTGACGAAAACAGGGATTATTATAAGGATGCTGATATGGTACAATCTGTTGGATCCGGAACAAATAGCATGGAACATGCGGCGGCGCTTTTTACATGTCTCAGAAGATTTGATGAAGCAGGGGTAGACGTTATTATAGCGGAGATGTTGCCTCAGACAGGTGTGGGTGATGCTGTTATGAACAGATTATACAGAGCTGCCGCAGGCAGAGTAATAAAGTTGGATTAATTTAAGAAACATATAGAAAAGAGGAAAAATTATGGGACAAGTACTTATTTATGATCATCCGTTAATTCAGCATAAGATCGCAATGCTGAGAGACAAGAACACATCAACAAAAGATTTCAGAGAATTAGTTTCAGAGATTGCTATGCTTATGTGTTATGAGGTAACACGTAACCTGCCGCTTAGAGACGTAGACGTTGAGACTCCTATCGGCATTGCTCATGAGAAAATGCTTGCAGGCAAGAATATTTGCTTTGTTCCTGTACTCAGAGCCGGCTTAGGAATGGTAGACGGCGTACTTAGCTTAGTTCCTTCTGCAAAAGTCGGTCATATCGGTTTGTACAGAGATCCGGATACTCTTGAACCTGTTGAATATTATTGTAAGCTCCCTGTCGACGTAGCAGATAGAGACGTTGTAGTCTTAGACCCGATGCTTGCAACAGGTGGTTCTGCTTCAGCCGCTATCTCTTTCATCAAACAAAGAGGTGCAAAGAATATTAAATTAATGAACCTTATCGCGGCTCCGGAGGGAATTAACAGAGTTGTTGCAGACCATCCTGATGTTGATATTTACTGCGCAGCAGTTGATAAAGAGCTTAATTCACACGCTTATATCGTTCCGGGACTTGGCGATGCAGGTGACCGTTTATTTGGAACAAAGTAAACATTTAAATGACAGAAGGCAAAGGTAAAGATGTTCACAAAGAAGAATAGTATAATTTTCGCTAGTCTTATCATGGTTATATTGGCAGCCGTGGCAGTAGTCATAGTAATGTTGACTACGTCAGGAAATGCAAATACCGCAGCTCCTACCGCCACCCCTGATATGCAGGCTAATAGCTCGGTACGAACACCGGGGACAACGCCTGCTACTCCTACGGAATCTGCCTCTGTTCCAAGTGTTACTCCTGATATCACACCTCAAGTAACCGCGCCTGCCACGGCAGAGCCTACGGTTACTGCGACTATGACACCCGAACCGACAGCGAAACCTACTCCGAATAATAAACCGGCAGGTAATACTTCTTCAAATCCCCTTTACGAAGGAAAGAAAGTAATATCTCTTACCTTCGACGACGGTCCTTCTGTTTATTACACACCGGCACTTCTTGATATCCTCAAAGAAAGAAACGTACGCGTTACATTTTTCATCGTAGGAGAGATGCTCACTTATACGAAAGGGCCTTCTATTGTGAAACGTGCTTTTGATGAGGGACATGAGATTGGCAACCACACTATGACACACGTAAATCTCAAAAAGTCAGAGTTAAATGTGGCTTTGGCTGAGATTAACGGTTTAAACGACAAAGTAGAACAAATTACCGGCGTCAGACCTACTTTGCTAAGACCGCCGTACGGCAGTTATAATGCACATGTGAGGGAAAGTTGCGGTATGCCTATCATTAAATGGAATGTTGACTCAAGAGATTGGGATTACATTGACAAAGATAACATAAAAAAATACGCGGAGACAAATAATATTTCACAGGATGAGGCTAAGTCTATATTAGTAAATCAACTTCTGTTTGAAGGGTATACTGATACAGACGGCACGAAATACAAATCTGTCGTAAGCTGTTTAAGACACGGCTGCATCGTTTTATTTCACGATATACATCCGGGAACTTTAGCTGCTATTCCGATTTTGTTGGATTACCTTGAGGCTAATAATTACGTTTGTCTTCCTGTATCAGAGATGATTATGACAGAGGGCCCTGCACCAAGTGCTGGAGAGGTATACAGAAGTATAAGGAGTCAATAAAAATGAAAGTAGTTATTTGCGCAGACGCACACTTAGATTCACCGTTTTCCATGTTTAATCGCAGCGATGTTAACCTGAGTATACGTCACCAGGAGCAAAGACAGGCTTTTTCAAAAGCAATCGATGAGGTAAAACGCATCGGTGCGGAGCTGTTACTTATTCCCGGAGATTTATTCGACGGACGCAAAGCAAGCATGGCTACTGTGAAGTTTTTAACGGACGCATTTGAGTCCATACCGGGTACTTACGTAGTTATTTCCCCGGGCAACCATGACCCCTATACGGAGGATTCTCCGTATGCAACTCAATCCTGGCCGGAAAACGTATACGTTTTCAAACAGGAGTTGGAGAGGCTTGATCTTTCATTAAGGACCGGTGAGGCTGTTTGTATATATGGCGGAGCCTTCCGGAGTCACTTTTCAACAAAAAATTTACTTCGATCAGCAGGTACGCTTCCGGAGCTTGACAAGACTAAGCTTAATATTTTGCTTATGCACACGTCTTTGGAAACAAGCGGAAAATATAACCCTATGACAAAAGAGGATATTGACCTGTGCGGTTTTGATTTTTGCGCACTGGGACATATCCACAAATACAGCGGAATTGTAAAAACTCAGAATTCCGCATATGCATTTCCCGGTGTAACGGAAGGAAGAGGCTTTGATGAGACTGACGAATGCGGTATCATCAGCGGTTCTATAACTAAGGAAGAACTGGCGTTAGGATTTGTTGAAACGTCAGTCCGCAAGTGCAAGGTTGTTGAGATTGATGTTTCTGACTGTCAATCGAACGATCAGGTTGTTGAATTGATACGCCGCAACTGTCCCGATTATGAATACAGCTACAAGGTTGTGCTTACGGGTATTATTCACGACGACTTTAATATGTCAGTGGTTATGATTAATTCTGCTGTAAATCAACAGTATTTTTATATTAAAATAATATCACAATGCCGTCAGCATCTTGACGTTGAGATGTTAGCTCGTGAAAATAGTTTGCGCGGACTTTTTATCAAGAATTGTCTTGAACGTATAGATTCTGTTGGGGACGTTGACGAAGACCGCAAAGCTTTTATAGAAGAAGCAATGCAATTTGGTCTTGACGCTTTTGAAGGAGATGTGACGATCGATGAGAATTAATGAGATAATGATTGACGGATTCGGAAAACACGTTAACCTTCATTTAGACTTTGAGGCAGGCGTAAATGTGATTTCCGGTGAAAATGAAAGCGGTAAATCAACTATTGTTGCATTTATCCGTGCGGCGCTGTACGGAATGTCCGGCAGAGGCATTATGAGCGACAGGAAGAAATACGCTCCCTGGAACGAGAATGCCAAATACGGCGGTTGGATGAAGTTTGAACATGCCGGTAACTATTACAGAGTTGTGGTGCGTTTTGCAGAAAGCAAAAGAGGTGACAGCGTAGCTTTGTACAACGACATGACCGGCAGATTGATTCCCGTTCCCGACGGTCAGACAGTAGGTGAGATGATTCTTGAAATGTCTCCTGCAACGTATGACATTACTGTATATGCACCACAATTAGGTTCAAAGCCGGAGCTTGATAATGCCAATATGGATTATATGATTGAACAGTTAAGTAAATCTTCTAACCGTGAGATGAATCAATCCGAAACGGCTGTCAGCAAGCGTCTTAAACAGGCGATGGACTATATCAGTGCGCCTCGCAGTGGCAAGGGTATTATTGACGTTGCACGTAATCAAAAAGCAAAAATTGATGAAGACATAGAGATTGTAGAGCAATACGAAGAAGATATACAACGTATGCGAGACGTATATAAGCAAAAATCTGCGCAGCTTAATGCTCTTAAAGAAGAACAAAGTAAAAACAATACAGCGTATGACAGCATGAGATGCGCCGTAGATACAATGGCAAAACATGATAAAATCAGACGCACCTTAACGTCTCTTACTGTATTGGATGAATCGATTTACGAAGAACACAGGCGTCAGCGCAGATACAAGATACCTATGTATATATTCCTTTTGCTTGTATTCTTAGCAGCAGTAGGCGTAGCTGCTGCAGTTTATTTCGAAAAATACGTAACGAAGCTGTCTTTAATAAACGAATTAGAGCTGTATCATACGTTAGTTTCACATTCTAAGATTACGTATATAAGTGTTGCCGGATTGCTGGCTGTATTAGTAGTTGTTTATTTAGTAACAATGCTCTCCGGAATGAAAGAAATGCGCAATCTTAACCGTGATCTTCAAAAAGAAGAGGATAATCTTGCAAATCTCCTTGGATTGGAATTCCACGAAGAAGACTCCCACGAATACAGAGAAGAGACAATCAAGAGAGCTTTGGATATCCAGGAAAAGGAATTTAACGAGGCTAAAGACTTTATGGATAATCTTGAAAAGAAGTCAAGAGAAGATGAGATTTACCATATTAAGGTAGAACAGTTAACTCAGGAGATTTCATATTCAAAAGCGGCTATCGACTCTCTTCTTCGCCAGATAAACGGATATGAAGATTATGAAACGCTGGTTATGCAGTCAAAAGAACTTGATGAGAAGATTCAAATTCTTCAACGCAAATACGACGCCCTGTCTCTTGCCCGCACTGCTTTAGCAGAATCTTTCGAGAAATGGCAATCCGACTTAGGCCCTGTCTTTGCCGGCACAGCCCGTACCCTTTTATACGATATAACTAACGGACGACATGAGACGATGAAAATTGACCGTGATTTTGAAATATCACTTCCAGATGAGAATACAGGTAAGCTTTATCCGTCAGGATATTTCAGCGGTGCTACAGTAGACCAGATGTACCTGGCTTTGCGCCTTGCTCTTATAAAGCTTGTTTCATCCGAAACGTCTGTTTTGCCCGTTATTTTCGATGATCCTTTTGTTCAATACGACGTAGTGCGCAAAGGCTTGGCGATGAGGGCTTTATGCGACTTTGCAGATAACAACGATTCGCAGATCATTATCACCACCTGTTTGCCTGACCGCTACGCAGATGAGGTAAACGTAATAGAATTAAAGTAAATCTACTGATTGTACAGTAAGAAACATAAAAGGCTACGAACCTGTAATCCGCAGGAACGTAGCCTTTTCCTATATCCGGGCATGTATAACGAGTCGGTCAAAAGTCTGTGACTATATTTGGCTTAAATGTTAAAATCCCCCACGGGAGGTAAATATATATGATTGAATTAATTATGGCCATTGAGAATGAAAGTGACCGATTTTTCGTAAGCGACATATATACCAGATATGAAAAATATATTAAGAAATTTATATATGGATATCTTAAAAATTGGGACTATGCGGAAGATTGTGTTCACGATGTGGTGGAGAAAATTATCAAAAATTTAGATTGCTTTAAGGGTGTAGATGAGAAAGAACAGACAAGACTTGTTATTATCTACAGCAGAAGCGTCGCGATTAGCTTTTACAGACACAGGCAAGTGGAAAATAACTTGATTGATGAGATGCCGGAGGAAGTAGAGATGGCAGATAATTGTATGGTTGATTATGAGAACTGTCCTGAGAAGATCATTATGAGTGAAGAAAACAGAAAGATTCTTCATGATCTTGTAAATGGACTTCCGGATATATACCGTGACGTTGTTATTCTAAAATATATACATAATATGAGCTGCATTGATATAGCAAATGCTTTGAGCATAAAGGAATCTGCCGTAAGTACGCGCCTTATGAGAGCAAAGCAAATGCTGCTTCAACGGGGAAAGGAGGATTTGTATGACTGAACGTTATGATAAACTGGATTGTTTGCTTTTTATAGCCGTAGAGGGTTGCGGTATGGATGAGGTTGAAGCGTTTGAGAATCTGGATATATCAGACGTGCCTACTTCATCAAAATATATACGTAAAAAGAAACGGGTAATTACTAAGTATAAAATGAAGCCGAGACTGTTTACTTTAAAACGTTTTGTTCGGGTGGCAGTAACTGTTTTGCTTGTTGTTTTCTCAGCTGCTTTTATTACGGTAATGAGTGTATCTGCCTTGCGAAATGCAGTGCTGGGCGTTATTGTGGATTGGTTTGAAGATTGTGTCAAAGTGGAATTCCACGAAGACGGTGTCGATGAGTCAAATAAATATCTGGTTATAGAGGATGTCAAGCATATAACGGCCTTGCCGGAAGGGGTGGAGGAGGAAATTCGAGCGGAACACGGCAAAGTATCAATGGCAACGTATAGTATGAATGGACAAAGGGTATGTTCTTTAAGACAAGAAATATACTACAGTAATGAAGCATTTTTTGATAACGTAGGATTAGATATGCAGGAGGTTTATATCAACGACATTAAGGGATATTTATTTGTTACGGAGAATGGTGTCAGCAGAGTATATTGGAATGACGGTGAATACACGTATTTGATAACGTTATATGACAGCAGATACGATATTATATCAATTGCAGGTAGCGTAAAATAAAATTCCAAAAATTTTTAAATTTGTTGTGATATTTTGTCATGTGGTGCGTTATATATATTGTAAGGTGATTACGAAAGGAAGTGGACAAGTATGAAGAATAATATTGTAAAGAAGCTTATTGCCGTGTTACTTACAGTTTTATTGTTATCGACGGCGGCAGCTTCACCCTTTACCGCTTTTGCAGCTGAAGACTCCCTTCAATGGCAATACATATCAGTTGTATCGTTTAACCTCTTTTTCCAATATACACAGGGAAGTGCTATTGCAACAGTAGATTTATACGATGAGTGCATTTTCACTGAGGGCAGAATGACTGTATATGAATCTGACGGCGAGGGCGGATGGACAAGAATAGCTACTATGATTGATGATACTTTAGATGTATATTTTGTTATGATCTGCGACTTCGAAGCTCGATACAACGTCGAATACAAAGCTGTATTTGAATTAACGGCCCATGGACAGTATACGACAGAATCAGAGACGTTTACTGATTACCACACCTGCCCATCACCGTCAGGCAGACAGATAATAATGTAATATCACACACAGCACATTATTATCACTTCTTACTGTATGTAACTTGCGTATAGAGGGTTATATAAATTTTTAAAAACTACATAACAACCTACCCGAAAGGGGGAAGATGCTCTGGCTATACGACAGAGCATTTTCTTTTTATACAGATAAATTACACAGGGACCATAGCCATGATAGCGTCAGGCCCTTTATTGCCTATGTCGTATAATAATAGTATAATAAATGCAGAATCACTCCCCAGGAGGTAGCTTAGATATGCACAATCCAACGTCACTTGATACTGTTTGCGCCGCATTAACGTATGCAATGGGAATCGATAAGCCGAAGCAGGCTGCTATAAAGAATCAAATCATTTCAGATTACGTTGACAAAATATTTGCAGGAGGCAAGGCAGACAGAGTTATTATGTACAATCCTGATGCTATCGCTCAATGGATATATGAGAAATATCCGCAGATATTTACAGCAGTGAAGAAAAATTCAGATATTGAAGTTCCTCTGTCTACGGTTATGCCATCTGTGACTCCCGTTTGCTTCGGAACAATGTATACGGGAGCTCAGCCTGCCGTACACGGCATACAGCAATATGACAAGCCGGTTATCAGAATTGATACTATATTCGATGCTTTAATACGTGCAGGCAAGAAGCCTGCTTTGATTACGTACGGCAGAAGCAGTCTCAGCAGAATATATCTTGAGAGGAATATGGACTACTACCAATACGAACCCGGCGGCATAGCTGACGTTAATGCCAGATTAATGCAGGTTATAGTAGAAGACAAGCATGATTTCATTGCTGTATACAACGGAAATTACGATGCAGTTATGCACAAGACAGGACCGGAAAGCATAGAAGCATTGGCAGAAGCAAGACTGAATGGTCATATGTACTCAGTCATTTGCAAATTAGTACAAGAACGTTGGGGTCATCACAACACGCTTGTGGGCTTTGCCATGGATCACGGTTGTCACGAAATCGATGATAATAACGGCTCTCACGGCCTTGATATGGATGAAGATATTAACATTGTTCACCTTTATAAAGGTTTCCCGGCGAAAGAGGTGTGATATTATGTTCGTTTACGTAATAAGACACGGTCAGAGTGAGACGAATGTAAGCCACGTATGGACCGGGTGGCGTGACGTTATGCTGACAGATAAAGGAGTACAAGATGCCCATAAGGCTGGAGAATATCTCAATAATGTGTCCTTCGATAAAGTTTTCTCCAGCGATCTTACCAGGGCATACCGTACTGCGCAGATTGCGTTGCCGAACTATGAAATTGAACAAAGCAAGGAGCTAAGAGAAATTAACGTAGGAACACTTTCCGGACAGCCTCACGAGTGTTTGACAAAAGAAGAACGCGCCTGCGCTTCGTTAGTTGGATACGCTCAATACGAAGGCGAATCAAAAGAGGATATGAACGAAAGAATTCGTACTTTTATGAAGAAAATGGAACTTCTTGATTATGGTAAAATTGCAGTTTTTTCACATGCAGGCTGGCTGAGAGGAATGTTAGATATCGTGACCGGCATAAAGCAACCGAGAAATATAATTCATTGCGATAATTGCGCAATATCAATTTATGAATACAAAAACGGTAAGTGGAGATTATGGAGTTGGATTAATCCCATGTAATGGAGGTAAACAAATGGTGACAAAAAAAGATATTATTGAATTTCTAAAGGAAACAGGAATAAAAAGTCACGATAAAGTAACGATTCACTGTTCTCTTCGCGCTATCGGAACTATCGAAAACGGCGCTGACGGATTGATTGATGCCTTTTGTGAATATCTTAAAGACGGATTATTTATCGTGCCGACACACACGTGGGACTCAGTAACCAGGAAGAATCCTTTCTATGACGTAAAAACTTCTGTTCCGTGCATAGGAACCTTGGCAAAGGTTGCGGCTTTCCGCCCGGACGGAGTAAGGTCACTTCATCCCACACATTCAGTAGCAGTATTTGGCAAGAATGCAGCAGAGTACGTAAGAAATGAAGAAAAATCAGCCACCCCCACACCTGTAAACGGATGTCTTAGTAGGTTATACGAAGAGAACGGTAAGATATTGCTTGTGGGCGTAGGACATGAGAGAAATACGTATTTACATGCCGTAGATGAACGATATGATATACCGGACAGATTACATCCGGAGCCTTTTGAAATAACAATAAAAGATTATGATGGCAATTTACATAAGTCTCCTCCGTATCACGGTCATTTCTCTGCGGCTACAAAGGTATGCGTCTCGGAGTACTATCCGAATTACAAAAAGGCTTTTGAGCAAACAAAAGCGGTGACATATCACAAGCTTGGAAATGCCACCGTATATTGCTGTGATGCCAGAAAAATGACTGACGTAGTCAGAATCCTTTGGCAAAGAACAGATCACGATCTGTGTATAGAGGATAGTCCTGTCCCGGAGGAATATTATCAAGATATCACACTAATCTGAATTCCTTATACTCGTTTATAGCAGAGCTATTACCTACGTAAACTCTGAATAATCCTTTTTCTGCTTCATATTTGCCGCTTAAGGTGTTGAATTTTAAATCATCGATTGTAATCCGGAACGTAATACTTTTCTCTTCACCCGGGTTTAATTCCACTTTGCTGTATCCTCGAAGTTCTTTTATCGGTCTTGCAACTGAGGCGGTAACGTCCTGAACGTACAGCTGAACAGTCTCTATGCCTGAGCGGTCTCCTGTGTTTTTAACAGATAATGATATAGTGATTTCTCCGTTTTCTGTCATTTCCGCACTGCTGAGTACAGGTTCTGAGAGACTGAACGTAGTATATGAAATTCCGTAGCCGAAGGGGAAAACAGGAGGAAATGGTGAGTCGCTGTAGTTTAAACAGTACCCCTGCGACCCGTTTGGACGGCCTGTGTTAAGTCTGTTGTAATAGTACGGGCATTGGCCTTCGCGAGGGAAAGTCATGGGAAGTTTCGCCTGGAAGTTTACTTCGCCAAAGAGCAAATTAGCAAGGGCGTTACCGCCTTCCGTGCCGGGATGCCAAAAAATAACAGTGGCAGGAGCAACGTCTATTACTTTCTCTAAAGCAATTGGTCGTCCGCAATAGTAAACTACGGCAACGTTCTTGTTTACACTGCAAACTTCTTTAATGAGGGCCGTCTGGGAATCACTGACAGCAATCTTGGCGCGTGTATGAGCCTCTCCACTCATATCTATTTCTTCTCCCAAACACATAATAACGGCATCTGCGTCTTTGGCTACTTGCTTAGCTTGAGCAATCATTTCACTGACATTTTCCGCCATCTCTGCAGGATGAGCACCGCAACCGCGGGCAAAAACTATTTCCGCATCTTTAGCGTAATTTCTAATGCCATCGATTACGCTTATGGCTTCTGTATGTTTACCGCAACAGAACCAGCCTCCTATCATGCCGTGATCTGCAACCGGACCGATGATAGCAATCTTTTTAACGTTCTTGTTGAAGGGAAGGACATTGTCGTTTTTAAGCAATACCGCACTTTTCTCTGCAGCTATTCTGGCAAGGTCGCGGTGCTCCTTGCACAGGCAGATTTCTTTTTCTTCCTCAGAGTCTGCATATCTGTAGGGATTATCGAAAAGGCCGAGCTTCTCTTTAAGCTTAAGAATACGCATAACGGCTTCGTCTAACTGTTTTTCAGTAATCTCGCCTTCTTCCAGTAACTGTTTGCCGTTTTTAACGAAACACGTTGACATCATTTCAATATCATTGGTGGCATCAAGGGCTTTTTTTGCACATTCTTTTTCATTTTCACAGATTCCGTGAGATATCATCTCGTAGAAAGCCGCGAAATCAGATATAACAACACCGTCAAATCCCCATTCGCCGCGAAGAATATCACGCACCAGGTATTTATTGGCAGAAGAAGGTATGCCGTTTACCGTGTTAAATGAGGTCATAAGAAGTTCAACACCTTCGTCTACTGCAGCCTTATATGCCGGTAAATAATACTGGCGAAGCGTATGATCGCCCATTTCTACTGCATCATAATCCCTGCCTCCTTCGCAGGCGCCGTATGCTGCGAAATGTTTCACGCAGGCAGCTATTTTATATTTGCCAAGCCTGTCGGGAGAATCAATACTGCCTTGATAACCTCTGACCATAGCTGCGGACATTCTTGAGTTAAGATAAGGGTCTTCACCGGTTGTTTCCATACATCTGCCCCAACGAGCATCTCTTACCAGGTCAACCATAGGGGCGAAGGTAACGTGTATTCCGCTGACACAAGCCTCTTTTGCAGCCATGGCGCAACACTGTTCTGCAAGATCATCGTCGAAAGAAGCTCCAATCCCCAACGGAACGGGATACAAAGTGCGATAACCGTGTATGACGTCTGTCATGAAGAGAAGCGGAATCTTGTTAGGGTCCTCACTTAGGTGAAAATTCTGCAGATCCTTACTGTGATTTGCACCGCTTCCGCCGAGAATCGTTCCGACTCTTGAAGTAGTATCTTTCGTTAAACCGAATTTTCTCATAGGACCCGTAATCGGTCCGTCGTTCTTGTCAGTAATTATGCCTGTTATCAATTGAGTCATTTGAGAGAGTTTCTCGTCTACGGTCATGCTGTTTAATAATTTTTGTAAATCCATGGTGACCTCCGATTCATTATTAATTGATTTATATCATATATTAGTTTTTTGTCAATGAATATTATAATCTTGACAGACAGCTTCTTTTATGAAAAAATACGAAAAAAACAGGAGCTTAATATGCCAAGAAGAGATGAGTTAAGAGTAAGAGATCCGTTTGTAGTTGCCTATGAGGATACGTACTATTTATATGTAGGCAAAGCAGACAATACAGTATATTGCTATACAAGTAATAACCTGGAAGATTGGCAGGAAATGGCTGCCGTTTTTACCATACCGAAGGATTCTTGGAGCTATAGGGACGTCTGGGCACCGGAAGTACACAGATTAAACGGGAAATTCTATCTGTTTGTATCATTAAAAGGAAGAAACGGTTTGCGAGGAACGCAGGTCGCAGTGTCAGATACGCCTGTAGGTCCGTTCGTTCCTGTGACAAACAGACCGATAACCCCGGCGGGACAAAGCTGCATCGATGCAACGTTATTTGTAGACGGAGACGTTCCTTATATTATATATTCCCACGATTGGCCGGATAATTATGTAAAAGATAAAGATGCATATATAGGTGAGATTTGGGCGGCACAGGTAGATTCTGACCTTGTAAATATTGTAGGGGAGCCATTCAGATTATTTGCTTCTGATGAATCGCCGATATCCTCAAAGACTCCTCACCACATTGAATACGAAGGTAAAGAGACGATAAGATACGGGTCGGATGCCCCGTTTATGCAAAGAATGACAGGAGGCGAGCTGCTTCTTACTTGGTCTCCGTATCTTGACGGGAACTATGTTGTTCTGTCGGTTGTATCCCAAAGCGGCAATATACGTGGCCCCTGGAAACATCTGCCGGAACCCTTGTTTGATAAAAACGGTGGCCATGCGATGTTTTTCAAAACGTTCGAAGGAAAACAAATGATGTGTCTTCATCAGCCTGAATGTCCGCCTATGGAGAGGACACACTTCTTCTACGTAGAAGAAAAAGAAGGTATATTAGGTATTAAAGCAGAATTATAATTTAATATTGAAGACAAAATAAAAGTGTGTTAAAATGCAAAAAAAACAATCATAAGGAGGAAATTATATGAAAAAGGCAGTATTATTTTTATTAACTGTTTGTTTATGTGTTACTTTATTTGCTGGCTGTGGCGATAATTCGGATAAGGATTCAGCGCCTACACAAGCACCGACAGCTGTCCCTACACAGGCACCGACGCAAGCACCGACTCCTGTTCCGACAGCAACACCTGAACCGACACCTTCCATTGACTATACGGCTAAGGATCCGGAGGTTGATGCTTTCTTATACAGATTCTACAATGATGAAGATTATATGTGGAAGGCAGATGGATTTATTTCAGCTGATGAAGAAGGCTCCGGCTTTACAGCAAAGGGTGAGGCTTGTCACTACTACTTTGATGAGAATGCACTTGCAGTTGAAGTGCTTATTGATGACCCATACTTCTTAATCTCCGCTACAGAGACAGGAGAGAAATTAGACCTTTCACAGTACCCTGTATTTAAGATCAGACTTAAGAATGAAACTGTTTGTACAATATTTGAAGCTCATGCTCAGATAACAGCCGGTGCTAAGGGAGAAGACAACTTCCGTTTTGATATATCAGCAGAAGATGAAGATTTTGTAGATTACATATTTGATTTAAGCGAGAAGAAGGGCCAGGCATTCCTCGATGCCCGTACGGCACTTTACGGTTTGAGACTTGACGGTCTGGCAATTAGCCCAGAGCTGTTTGCTGATTCAGATTCACCCTACTTCTACGTTCAATATTTCGGATTCTTCAAGACGGTTGAAGATGCACAGAACTGGAACCCGGGCTTTATGGCTCAAATGGACCAGGCTGATAAAGTTGAAGACTAATTATAATTATTACCCATAATGTCAAAATGAAAGAGCCTTTGACGGTGCGTCAGCCGAACAAAGTAAAGGCCGTTTGAGTTAGCAATACCGGGTTGTTAATAACCCGGTATTTTTTGACTTATCCGGTACTTTAATTGCGACCTTAGTTGGAAATGAAGGTTGTAAAAAAAATCATCGTAAGATATAATTGAAACAGTTATAAGCAAATGGAGGTATAAATCATGAGAAAATTTTTGATTTCAGTAATCGTTACAACTATTATAGCAACTATAGTTCTTTCTGCGTGCGTGTTTGCAGAGGATTTTACCTATAAGTATTCAGCGGATTTTGCGCCTCTTTCTGAATTTTACAGTCAGGATTTTGAAGAGGTAGAGGTAAGTGAAGATTTTGTTTCCGCTGATTATCCGACTTTTGCAAATGGCCACGTGTATGGTTTTTTCTCTTTCTTACATCCCGGCAGCCCGGTAAAAATTACAGATCAGAATCCTATAAACGGCACAAAATCAATCGTTTTCAAAGATTTTCTCGATACGAGAACGTGGATGATTCATGCAGTGATTCCGTTTGATTCTTCTGCCTATGCTATGGAGTTTTCGATAAGAGTTGATTCAATGCCGGAAAACGGCGGCAGATTTGCGCTTAAGATAACAGATATTAACTCCGCCGAGAGAGATAATGAGGATTCAAGCAATCCTATTCTTTATATACAGAATGTTGAGGGCAAACTTGGCCTTTATAACTTATCAAATAAATTACTTGCTGAATTAGAAGTAGGCAAGGCATATTCAATCGTAGTTGCCTGCGACCTCGAGACAACGGATTATTACGTATTCCTCGACGGCAATTACATTCCCGAGAGCCATTCTGAATTTAACGTAGAATTCGCGCAGCTTTCTGCTTTCCGTTTTGATATCTTAGGTGAAGGAATTCAAGTAACGTTAGACGATCTATGTATAGACGGATGTTTGATTAAACGTATAGCAACGGGCACCCCTACACCTGCGCCTACACAGGCACCCACGACGGCTCCGACTCAGGCGCCCACGGCGGCTCCGACTCAGGCTCCTGCAGAAGAAGGCGGCTGCGGATCCAGTGCGGCAGTAGTTCAGATTATGCTTATTTTGGGAACCGCTTTAATTATTAAGAAGAGAAAATAAACGTATGGTATATGATGACAGTAAATTTATAAATAAAGATACGTTGCATTATTTTATAAACAGCAATGAACAGTTTCTGACAACGCCCGTAAAAGGCGTTGTCTTAGAATTTCCGGGCCTCGGCGGAAGCTCTTGCTTGGGCGGATGTGTAGATATGGGAGTCTATGACACTGAGTATTCAAGAGATTTTGCTTCAAAAGGCATTTTACTTGCCTATTTGTTTCCGGGACCTTGGAGCTGGGGAAATAAAGGTGCAGTGAGAATGACGGATGCGATTGTAAGTGCTATTAAAAGCAAATACAACTTGTCTCCACAAATCCGCATAGCTGTTTGCGGAGGCAGTATGGGCGGACTTGGTTCTATTATTTATTCCGTAAAATCAGCCCATAATATTGATTGCGTGGCATCTGCTTGTCCTTGTGTAAATGTGATGACGTCGTATTATTGTAAGGATTTGGTTCCAAGGTCGTTTATCAGCGCAGCTGTTGTATATGATATGCCCATTGAAGAAGCTTTGAAGGATTTTTCACCCTGGGAACTTGTAGATCAATTACGAGATATTTCGTATTTTATATGCAGCGACGTTGATGATGAACTGTTTCCTGTAGCAGAATGTGATGAATACGTTGATATGTTAATAAAACGAGGACTTGACGTTGTGTATCATAAACAGGAACACTGCGGTCACGGGGCATTCACACTGGAGGTAAGACAGGCACTGCATCAGTTCATTGTAGACAAACTTCTTGATTGAAAGGACGCAATATGAAACTCAATTACAAACGTACTTTACTTGTAGGTATGGCTTTTTTTCTGATCACGGCATTCTGGCAGGCATACGATGCTATAGTACCGTTGATTTTGACAAATCATTTTGGATTATCACAAACAGCCTCGGGAGGGATTATGTCCCTCGATAACGTATTGGCTGTTTTTTTACTGCCAATCTTTGGGACTATTTCAGATAAGGTAAATACAAAATACGGAAAAAGAACACCGTTTATATTTGTAGGAACCATTATTTCAGTTGTATCATTTATGGTACTTACTTTTATCGACAATTATCAGCTGGCAAGAGTCGTAGAGGCAGGTGCATCAGACGTTGAAACAGCCTTTGATATCACTGTGAATAACCCGCTTCCTCTTGTGGGCTTTATTGCTACGCTGCTTGTTATGCTAGTTGCTATGGCAACGTTCCGCTCTCCGGCAGTAGCCTTAATGCCTGACGTTACTATTAAGCCTCTTCGGTCAAAGGCTAATGCAATTATTAATCTTACAGGTACTGCAGGAGGAATTATAGTTCTTGTTCTCGGAATGATATTTGCAACGTCCAAGGATCATTATATGCAATATACCGGTTACGTTTTTGCCGTTGTGTGCGTAATGCTTGTTGGCTTCATCGTTTTTCTCTTAACTGTAAAAGAACGTAAGTGGGCAGATGAAATGCAGCAGGAAGCTAAGAAGTACGGAATAGATGATTCTCCGGCAAGTGATTTACAAACAGACGGCAGCAGAGTAGGTAAGCTCTCTTCTGCAGAGTTTAAGTCTCTTATCTTAATACTGGCTTCTGTTGCTCTTTGGTATATCGGATATAATTCAATTACAAGCAAATATTCAGTATATGCTACAAACGTGCTCGGCTTTGACTTTAATCTTACATTGATAATTGCTCAGGCTGCGGCAATCGTTGCTTATATCCCGGTAGGAATAATTGCGTCAAAGATAGGAAGAAAAAAATCTATCCTTGCCGGCGTAATTATGCTTGCTGCCGCTTTCTTCATTGGTATGTTTGTTACGTCTTCAACACCGGAATTTATAATGTTTCCTGTTTTCATTTTGGCGGGAATCGGTTGGGCAACCATTAACGTTAACTCTTTCCCTATGGCAGTAGAATTGGCAAGAAACGGAAACACAGGTAAGTATACAGGCTACTATTATACCTCCTCCATGGCTGCGCAGATTGTAGCGCCTATTTTATCCGGTGTGCTTTATGATCTTATGGGAATGGAAAATGTTTTCTTTGCTTTCGGTTGCGTATTCGTTTGTTTCTCCTTCGTTACAATGCTTTTTGTAAAACATGGTGATTCTAAGCCGATTGAGAAGAAAAGTGCTATTGAACATCTTGACGTTGATTGATTATGAGAATTTTTATTTGGATTGTTGTGGCAGTTTTAGCGCTGCTATTAATACTGGCTTTAACTTATTTTATTTTTCTTGTCCGCCCGCGTAAAACGAAGAAGGTCAAGGCTTCTTTGCTGTGCGAATATGCCCACCGAGGTTTACATGGAAGAAACGTTCCTGAGAATTCCTTGCTTGCCTTTGAGCTTGCCTGCAGGGCGGGATATGGAATAGAACTGGATATTCAGCTTTCAAAAGACGGACAGGTAATGGTTTTTCACGATTTTACTCTTGTACGCATGACAGGACACAGCGGGCGAGTAAACGAGTTAGACTGTTGCGAATTGGTGAAATTAAAACTTGCAGGTACCGAAGAAACTATTCCTACTTTCTCACAAGTTCTGGATCTTGTAAACGGACGCGTTCCGCTGCTTGTAGAGCTCAAAGGTGAGACTTTTGATACTGCACTTTGCAAGAAGGCCGCACAGCTGTTAGCTTCTTACCAGGGCGAATACTGCATAGAATCATTTAACCCATTGTTGCTTCGTGATATGGGGAAATATCTTCCTACGTCAATGCGGGGAATTTTGTATACAAACGTATGTAAAGAAAAGCGAAAATACGATGTGATTCATATATGTCTTACGCTTATGGCCTTTAATTTTCTGGCAAAGCCTGCCTTCGTAGCCTTTGATAAGAAATATAGACGTTCACTTCCTGTAAAAATCACTACCGGTCTGTATAAAGCACCGAAATTTGTATGGACAATAAAAACAGACGGCGAATTAGCAGAAGCCCGTGGCTACGCAGAGAAGAGTATTTTTGAAAAGGAAGATAAGTAATGAAGTACAGTAACGTTATAAAAGGCATTTTTATCGAAAGGCCTAACCGTTTTATAGCAAAAGTTGAAATAGACGGGCAAATAGTGATTGTACACGTAAAAAACACCGGGCGCTGTAGGGAATTATTGATTCCGGGCTGTACAGTTTATTTAGAAAAAAGCACAAATCCTAACAGGAAAACTCCGTATGATTTAATCGCAGTAGTAAAGCAAGAAAATAATTTGCTGATAAATATGGATTCTAATGCTCCAAACAGTGCTGCCTATGAATGGATAGAAAATATGATTAATACGTCCGGCGACAAGGCTTTGGAGTATACTCTCAAAAGAGAGGTCGTATACGGTGATTCACGTCTTGACCTATGTATAGAAGGAAAGACGGAGTCTGTTTTTATTGAAGTGAAAGGTGTTACTTTGGAAAAAAATGGAATAGCTCTCTTTCCCGATGCACCTACTCAAAGAGGTGTTAAACATATTAAGGAGTTGGAAAAATGTGTCAGGGACGGACACAGAGCATATCTATTATTTGTAATACAGATGAAAGGTCCGCGGATCTTTAAACCAAATACAGATATGCACGAAGAGTTTGCATGCGCTTTGTGCGAAGCAAAAAAAGCAGGTGTGGAAATAATTGCAATGGATTGCAAAGTAACACCTAATCAGATGACAATCGACGAAAGCATAGAAGTAGTGGTGTGAGATAACTCACACCACTTTGAGCATTTCAAGGATTTTTGATTTTGGCTTTGCACCTACTGATTTATTGACTATTTCACCGTTTTTTACAACAAACAAAGCCGGAATACTCATTACATTGAACTTGGAAGCCAACTCCGGTTGTTCATCTACGTTAACCTTAACGATTTTGTACTCCGGATGTTCCTTTGCA
The DNA here is from genome assembly GCA_017517275.1 of Clostridia bacterium. Taxonomy (GTDB): domain Bacteria; phylum Bacillota; class Clostridia; order UBA1212; family UBA1255; genus SIG424. The sequence continues at coordinate 11,155 of JAFWZX010000023.1, read as the reverse complement.
ATCTGATCAACTACCGGAGAAACCATTTTGCAGGGGCCACACCAGTCGGCGTAGAAATCAAGCAAAACAGGTCTGTCGCTTTTTAAAACTTCATGTTCAAAATTATTATTGTTTATACTAACTACTGACATTTTCGTGTCCTCCTTAAATCTTTTTACGGTGTTAGTATAACCATAATTGCAAAAAATTTCAGTGATAAAATCACCAAGTTAATTTCAAAAGTTTAGTTAGAGTTTACGTTTTATGTGATATAATTAGCAAGTAATATTTATATTGGTGTAAAAAAAATGACTAAAAAATACGACGTAATTGTTATAGGTGCCGGCAACGCAGGATTAGCCGCCGCTGCAACGGCTGCAGCAACAGGCATGAAGACGCTTTTGATAGAAAAAAACGTATATCCCGGTGGTTGCGCTACGAGCTTTCGCAGAGGTCGCTTTGAATTTGAAACGGCCTTGCATGAGCTTGCCAACGTCGGCACAGAGGAGAATCCGGGTACAATACGAAAGATTTTCAGCGACTTCGGCATTGACGTAAATTGGCATATAGATGATACGGCTTTCCGCGTTATCACGGCAGATTACGACGTTACAATGCCTGCCGGTGTTGAGAAATTCTGTTGCGAGATGGAAAAAAACGTTCCCGGAAGCTATGACAGTGTGCGTGCTGTTTTCCGTCTTGGCAAGAAGGCGAATGAGGCATTTAAATATTTATCTTCCGGCAAACCGGATCCGAATGTGATGATGACAAAGCACCGTGATTTTATGATAATGGCCTCCCACAGCGTAGATACATGCCTTAATGCACTTAATATGCCGCAAAGAGCCCAAAATATTCTGAACACATATTGGTCATATATTGGGGCACCTTCCGATCGTTTGGATTTCCTTTTCTACGTGATTATTCTGGACAGATATATTAACCTCGGACCGGCTATGCCTATTATGCGCTCACACGAGATAACGTCCGCTTTTGAGGATTCTGTACGCCGCAACGGTGGGGAAATCTGGTATGGGACGAAGGTGGAGGAGATTATTATGAAGGACGGCAAAGCACTTGGAGTCAAAATCGGTGAAAAAGAAATATACGGCAGTAAAATAATCGCAAACTGCCATCCGGGATGTAGCTTTGGAAGCCTTATAAGAGAAGATCATATACCGGAAAGAGCTCTTAAAATACACAATGCCCGCAAGAACGGAGCGCAATTTTTCACTATGTATATAGGATTGTGCAAAGATGCCGCGTCTCTTGGCATTAATGATTATACTTTAATTTTATATGATTCACCGTTATCTGTGAAGCAATACGAAGGCTGTCGCGGATTAGATACGTCATTTATAATGGTAAATTGCTTGAATTGTGCTTTTAAAAGCGCCTCGCCTGAAGGTACAAGTATGTTGTATTTTACTTCTGTTTTTACGGAAGATATATTGAAAGACGTAACTACCGAAGGCTATAAAGATTTTAAAAATCACGTTGCAGAAGCTATGATAAAGCGATATGAGGAGAAAGCAGGCATAAGTATTACACCTTATATTGAAGAGATCGTCACGAGCAGTCCGGCTACCTTTGCAAGGTATATTAATACACCGGGAGGTACGCCGTATGGGTATGAGGTTTCCTTGTGGGATAGTATGATTGCCAGAATTCTTAATTCAAAAAATGAGCGCTTATTTGGAAATTTATGGTTTGTAGGCGCACACGGCGAGAGGACTGACGGATACAATAGTGCTATATCAAACGGTATTGATGCCGCAAAGAGTGCCATAAAAGAAATTAAACAAGACAGAGAGACAATCGCATGACAGAATATGAATTTAAAACGTTGAATCCCATGAGGTTTATGGAAATAGTGCAGGAAAGAGAAAAATGCTTTGCTGAGGCAAGCGGCGGATTAGAAGGAAATAAATGGCAGTCAAACGAGCTTGCCAAATTACTTCATCCGGGTGATCGTAATATGGTCGTAAGTAAGGTAATCGAACACAGCCGCGACTGTAGAAGTTTTATTCTCACAATGGAAGATCAAACGCAAAAGCCGGCTTTTTTCAGCGCCGGACAATACGTATGTGTTAGACTGGACATAAATGGCAATATACTGTCAAGGCCGTATTCTATATCGTCTTCACCTAAAGAATCTTTGGCAGGATATTACAGGATTTCTGTTAAAAAATATAATCAAGGCCTTGCCACGGAATATATCTACAATAATTGGAAAGAGGGCAGTATAGTAAAAGTATCAGAGCCTATGGGTTTTTTTACATATGAGCCTCTTCGTGATTCAAAGAATATAATAGGTGTTGCTGGCGGCATGGGTATAACACCGCTGCTTTCTATGGCAAAAGCAATTTGTGAAGGGACGCAGCGTCACAAACTCACGATTTTATACGGCTGCTCCGGGGAGCATGCTGCTGTTTTCAAAGATGAATTAGAGGAAATATGCAGTAGGACTTCAGATGTTCAGGTAAGATACGTATATGGGAATATTACTGTTGACGATATTGTAAATGCGCGTTGCTCTTTTTGCGATGCTGAGGACGTATCTGTTTTTGTGTGCGGTCCCGGGGGGCTTTACCAATATATTGAATCCCAATCAGAGCAAATACTTGATAAGCTTAATATAGAAGAATACAAAAAACATAAATATATCAGGTTCGAATCTTTCGCAGAAAGCCGCAAAACTTGTGGCGAAATGCCGGAATACGTTAACTTTACTGTGAAAATCCGTGATAAAGTAATGAATTTTAAGGCTCGAACAGACGTTACAATACTCAGATCTCTTGAAGAAAATGCTGTGCCGGCACTATCTGGCTGCCGTGGCGGCCAGTGCGGATATTGCCGCAGCAAACTCCTGTCGGGAGATGTTTATATTCCTGAAAAAACAGACGGACGTCGTCTTGCAGACAGCAAATATTCATATTTACACCCGTGCTGCAGCTTTCCTATTACTGATATTGAACTGGAGGTGCCATCAATAAAATGAAAATAGCTTTATATATTATTTCCGCTTTAGTTGCATATTTCGTAACAGGTCTTAATCCTGCAATAATAATATCAAAACTCGTGTATCATAAGGACATACGTACGTGCGGTAGCGGTAATCCGGGATTTACTAATTTCAAGCGGACCTTCGGAGGCGCATGGTCCTGGGTCGTAATGGCAATTGATTTGTTAAAATCAGCTGTGGTTGTAGGTACTTTTGCCATGCTGTTTAAGCACTATACAGGACATTTTCAGTTGGGTGCGGCCTATACGGGCTTATTCTGTATGCTTGGCCATTCATTCCCGATATGGTACAAGTTCAAGGGCGGTAAGGGATTTCTGGTTTATATGTCTCTGATATTATTTGTAGACTGGAGAGCATGGCTTGTTGCCTGCGCCGTGCTTGCTGCCTTGATCTTCACTATTAAATATATGTCATTATCTACTATGTGTGCCGTTACCTCCAGTGTAGTCGTTCTTTTCTTCACGGATGCACATCCGGGAGCAATAATTTCCTGCACAGCAATGGTTCTTTTTATCATAATCCGTCACCATGAAAATATAAACCGACTAATCCATGGAACGGAAAGGAAATTCTATTTTTCTTCAAAGAAAAAATCATAAGCTTTTTAACGTGTTGTTTATAGCATCTTGAAAAAAAGCCGATCTTTGTTTATAATGCACGGGAGTAATTGCTACTTGGAGGTATAGGGTGAAGAAGATAAAGGGATTAGTTTTAATCTTTTTTTTCATATTGTCTGCTGTGATTTTTTTCGGAGGCTGCCATAATAGTCAGCCTGCCGATTCTACGGTAGTTCCGTCGGCCCATAGCACACCTTCCTTACAAGCAACTGCAACGAGTAATTTAACGTTAACGCCATCAGCTACGGAGGTTGCGACAATGACTCCTATAGAGACTCCGACTCACAGTATAACACCGAGCGTTACACCTGCATTAAGTCCTACTGCAAGTCCTGCCGCTACGCCGAAACCGACTCCCGATACAGGCATCAGTGATGCGGCTTTTGTTCGCGTACTTGAATATATTCCCGATGCAAAAGAATATCTGATGTATGCTACGAAGGATAATTTCACGGGAAAAAGAATTTACGACTTCCAGCAAACGTATTTAAGATACGGTACTGTAAAAAAATTAGCAGCTGTTGTGGAAGAACTTAAGGGAAAAGGACTTGGCATTCTTATCTGGGACGGATTCAGACCGGTTTCCGCGCAACAGGCACTGTGGGATATCTGTCCTGATACGAATTACGTATCACATCCTGTTACCGGCAATCGATCTCACTGCCGCGGCGGCGCAGTTGACTTGACGCTGTTTGATTTGACTACAGGTAAACAATTGGTTATGCCGTCAAATTTTGACGATTTTTCCTCTAAAGCAGATAGAAATTATAGTGATGTAAGCACAGAAGCCGCTGCAAATGCTGTTTTGCTTGAGACGGTAATGGAAAAGCATGGCTTTAAGGGATACAGCAAAGAATGGTGGCATTATGCTGATGAGAAAGAATACGACGTGGATGATACGTTCGATCCGTCTATTCCGGTTGTATGGGAAGCAAATTGTGATGAATATATCAATTTGAGAAGAAGCGCAAATACTACAGCTAAAGTTCTTGCAAAAATTTATAAGGGATCTACCTTCACGCTTCTTGAATGGTACGGAAAGTTCGCAAAGGTAGAGTATAAGAATAAAATCGGTTACGTAATGAGCAGTTTTATAAAGCCTTCATTTACTATTGACCCGGATTATCAAACAGAGGCTAAAGGGGCTTTCCTCGACGCTTTGTCAATCGTAGAGCAAACAGGAGCTTATTCATATGAAGAAATGTGCAGAGATATTAATGCCATTTGTAATAAATACAGTAGCATAGCTAAGACGGAAGCTATAGGCAGGAGCGAGGAGAAAAGGAATATTCCTGTTATCATTATCGGCAATAAAAACGCAAAGCACCAGATTCTTATTCAAGGCGGCATTCATGCAAGAGAACATCTGACGTCATGGCTTTTAATGTCTATGGCAGAGTACTGGTGTATTTACAATATTACAGATTATGACGACGTTTGTTTCCATATTATTCCGATGAGCAATCCTGACGGAGTGGTTATTTCTCAGACGGGCAAGCTTAACTCCTCTCAGTTAAAAATATATCAAAACGATAAAAAATTAAAATATACGTCTTTTTCACAGGCTTTATATACTGAAAAATGGAAGGCAAATGCCCTTGGTGTTGATATCAACCGAAATTTCCCTGCCGGTTGGGGTGAAAATAAAGATGAGCGTAAAGCACCTTCGTCGGAACTATACGGAGGCACGGCACCATTCTCAAGTGCAGAGGCCAAAGCTTTACGCGACTACACATTGAAATATGACTTCGACGTTACTATTAGTTATCATGCTACAGGTAGTATAATATATTATGAATATGGCAATAAGGAACCCGTAAATAGTTTATCCAAGAGTTTGGCTCAGTCTGTAAAGAGTGTAAGCGGATATATTCTTGCCACGAGTTACGGTGTTGACGGCGCAGGGTATAAGGATTGGGTAATGGAATATCTTGGTATACCTTCCGTAACAATTGAGATTGGTTGTCAAGAAGCTGCTTTGGATAAAAGAGAATTATATAGTATTTTTGTCAGAAATTATAAGGTTATGCCGGAAACTATCAGATGGATTGTAAGTAATCAATAAAAAGGCTTGCTATATTTTGAAATATGCAATATTATATAAGCAGATAATATTTAGGAGTGATTAAGATGGGCGATTTGAAAGATTCATGGAAAACAACAGGAGTTGGCTTAGGCCACGCATTTAAAAATCTTGGTAAATCTATTGTAAAGTCAGCATCCACTGCGGCTCATAAGGTGGATAAATGGGCGAATTCAGAGGATTATGATAATGAAGCAAAAGAGAATGTTGAAATAACAGAGGAGACAGCCTCTGACACGCAAGATAAGATAGACTCGGAGGGTAAATCATGATGTTAGGAGATAAAATTCATGACTATAGAATATCTATGGGCTTAACTATACAGCAATTTGCTGAGAAGTTAGACATTCAGCCAACGGTTGTTGACGATTGGGAAATGCACAAAGCTCTTCCAAGAGTAGAAGAGTTAGTAAAAATTGAACAAGTATTTGGTATTAGTGTTGACGCGCTTTTGAATGATAAACCGATTGAAGTGCAGCCAACGCAGACTGCACAACCGGTACAGCCTGTACATCACGTACCGCCGGTTTCACCTCGTCCTCAACCACAGTACGTTCCTATATACACTCAACCGGTAAATCCGCAAGCAGCTCAACCGGTAAATCCGCAAGTAGCTCAACCGCAACCGCAACAGCAAGCAGCTCAACCGGTAAATCCGCAAGTAGCTCAACCGCAACCGCAACAGCAAGCAGCTCAGCCGGTAAATCCGCAAGCAGCTCAGCCGCAACCGCAACAGCAAACGGCTCAACCGCAACAGCAACCAATATATGGTCAGCCTGTTTACGGTCAACCTGTGTACGGTCAACCTGTGTACGGTCAGCCTGTGTACGGTCAGCCTGTGTATCACCCGGCAGCATATGGACAACCAATACAACAGCCGGTTTACCGTCAACAGCAGTATGGAACGACGCAACCCATATATCAGGTAGTAGAGAGAAAAGAAAAATCTGTTCCGGGAGGACTTAAAGCCCTTTCATGGATAACGTTCGGACTGTCTATTGCGTCTTGGATTATAGCAATGATCATTGATGAGATTTTAATTCAGGAATTCAGAGTAAATACGATGTTTGCATATTATTTTTCACTCTTGCTCCCTCAATCATCAATAATTGCCTTTATTATACTCAAAATTAAAGGACATAAGAGTATAAAGAATCTTGTAATCGGGATTGTCTTTACATGTTTTCTTTTGCTGATAATTATAGGCATATTGACGTCCGGTGAAGTATCGGGTCCAGAAGATCCGGGATTTTCAATTTAAGTTTGAAGGCAATTTATAAAAGATATCATTAAAACAGCGAGCCTCACTAAATAAAGTGAGGCTCGTTTTTGTCAATGGTTACATAGTACAGAATGCTTCAGATTTTTCCTTTAAACTTCTTGATTTGCTCTTTTAATAGGTCGTAATAAAAGCTTCCGTATATCTCAGAGGGTTCAATATCCTTGGAAATCTCGGGGGTAGGCTGTTCTCCTTTTGACCATTCATTCCAGGATACGACTAATACGAAACGTGATCCCAAATCTATCGCTCTCTGGAATTGGCGCTTTAGGGTTGAACCGTTGTTTCTGGGATATGCAGGGATGTAACCGGGCGCTTCCGGTTTGCCTTGTGGTCTTGAGGCAGCTGTACACGTAACAGATTCTACTGTGCCATTGTATACTGTGTAAGTTTGTTCGTCGCGTTCTTCCCAGCTCCAATATCTGTAAGACCTCTTTGTTTCTGCATCAAAAAGATCTCTTTGTTGTCCTACGTATCCTGTCATCCAGCGTACGGTAAAACGATCATCATCCCATTTTGGATCGGCACCGTATTGTGTGGGCGTTGCACCGTAACATATAAGAAGCGGCTTGCCATCGTAACAGTAATACATTTCCCTGTTTTTCTCGTTAGCCAGATAATCTCTGTAAATTTGATCTACTTTTTTTTGATGGTTGCCATTGTCAAGATTGGGCATTCCGCTGTGTCCGGGACCAACTAAGAAGCAAATTTTCGGAGCATTGGGTACTGTTGCCCATACTTCAAACATTGCATCTACAGCAACTTCTATCATACGAAAATCACTTCGTAAGGCTGCCATTGTTTCAGGATTATAGCAAGTATTATTTGACCAATCTATAAGTACAAAGTCTATGTCTGCGGCGGCTAGCATTTCAGCATGTTTGCGAAGAACTACCTTGTCGTCAGAAGAATATGGGCCGATTTGCGGTATATCCCATGTAGTCTCACCCCATTTGCGCGCCGGAGTATGCCACGTAGAATATGCAATACCAACTTGTCTTTCCTCGCAGGGAGTCTTGGGAAATAAGCCTACGCCTGTTTGTTTACATTCTACGTCATCATAGTTATACACAACGTCTTTGTACAATTTTTCTGTGTCTTTCATAGCATATGTCCTTTCTTATGTACAATTATTTATTATATCTCATTATAGAAATACAAATAGCCTGTTCTCTTTTCCAGTTTATGGCAAATACCTGCCGTTAATTCTGCTCCTGTGTAAGTTATTTCTGTTCCTCTTTCTTCATCTGTAAATAGATATTTCTTGTTGGGATCTAACTTTTCACAAATCAAAGTGTAGCAGTCGTGAGCGCAGTCTTTGCCGGCGACAATTTGAACGAAGCCACTTCCGGATTCCGGATTATGGAACTGCATTGCATAAACGTCTTCGGGATTTTTACGGCATTCGGTTAAGGGATAATAGTCAGCACTTGTCATTATATGAGCGGCTTTGCGCCAAATTGGAACCATTTTGCGGGAAAGTGCATATGCATCTTCATCTGCACTGTGGCTAATCATATCAGTAAGTGCAGGAGCCATCGCCGTGTGGAAGGCATATGAGTCAGGCTGATTCTTATCAGGATAATCCCAGTTCATGTTATGAGCGCGGAAGTAGGGAATCCATTCAAACATTTCTCTGTGCTGCTTTTGCTTAATAATCGGAATTCCATAACCTACGTCAGTGTAGTGAAGTGCAACTGCATTGCGACGCATTGTTTCAAGATCGTTACGTCTTCCGCCGGCTGCACAGGAGTCGATTATAAGACCGGGGTTGTTCTCAAGCAGACCGTCCCAGTAACGGAGATATCCTTGCTGGTGAAAATTCTCTAAAGCGCCGATTCTGTCTTCTGCTTCGTTATTTATCCAATATGGTTCAGGAATAAAGTTAAAATCTTGTCTGTATACTGTGATTCCGGAGGTTTTTATAATATTTGTAATATGGTGAATCATATAATCGCAACATTCTGTTATTCCTAAATTAAGAATACCGGTATCTTTGTTTGCTCCGGGGACACCGTCTGCATATAAGAGCCAGTCAGGGTGTTCTGTGTGAAGTCTTGTGCCGTACACAACTCGTTCCGGCTCAAACCACAAAAGGAAACCAACGCCCTCTTCTTTACATTTATCACCGATTGTCTTAAGACCGTTAGGGAATCTGTCAGTGTCAGGATACCAAGAGCCAACGTAAGGCCAATTGCCGTCGCATTTATACCAACCGGCATCAATCCACCAAATATCGGGCTTCAAACCACCGTTGATATAATCTACGAGTCCGCCAATCTGGTTCTCGTCTGTCGCACCGGTAAATTCAGGCATATTATTTACCATCCACACGTGCAGACAGTATTTAGGGGGTAATACTGTCCCGTTTTCTTTTGCAACGATATACTTAATAGCCCATCTTCTCCAGGAGTTTCTACCAATGTCATCTGTACCTTCGTACGGTTGAACAGTAAGCCGGGGTGTGCGGATCTTTTCACCGGGAAGAAGCTTCATATGACATCTTTGCTGACCGATGCTGACAGTTGCGCCATTGTCTTCGGGCTTAATAATCGCAGTCCAGCCACCGGGCCAACCTATGGCAATGTTCGCTCCTTTGTCTTCAAAAAGTAATCGCATATACGGGAAGGCATCTTGACAGCTCATGCCAAAGTGAGAATCTATCTTAATCTCTTGTGTGACAGGCGTGCGATACCATTCATAGCCGTCATCACGGCAAGTATCACCGTTTCCGTAGTACAAAATCGGATTGTTACCGGTAAACTTTTGATTAAGTTTGATATCTGAAAGTATTTGAGTATCTGTGTTTCCGTTATTTGTAAAATAAACCAGCCACTCATAAGTTGAAAAGTCGCTATATGTTACACATTCTGCGGTAATTGTCAAACCTTTGGAATCTGTGCCGGTAAATGTGGTTTGCGTTTTGTTGCCGTCAAGCTTCTTAACTTCCTTAACAGGATTAAATTCCTGCGGTATGCCGGATAAGAGTTTGCCACCGTAAACAAAAGATAGTGGAATATTATTTGCTTCCATGATTATACACCTCGCAAAGTTTCATTTAAGTAATGAAAAAATTATAGCATAAATACAACAATGGAACAACGCAAAATAATAGTATAAAAGTAGCAATATTAATCGTATAGCGTCAATACGTTTACTCGGCGGGAGTCGTATGTACCGGCGTCAATCGCAATAAGTCCGTTACCTGTGAAAATATCAGAGCAGTTTAATTCTCTTGTACTATCATATTTGTTAGCTGTAAATGTGGGCACGTGGCCGCATATAAGGATCTTGTCTTCCAGTGGAGGCTGACCTGTGTATTTCTCTGTCCACTTTACCCAACGAGCCTTTTCCCAATCGCTGTCAGAAGCTATAATTAAGTCCTCCGACTTAGTGCAACCGGCGGGTATCCAACCGTGAACAAAAACGTATTTATCTGTTTCATAATAATTGCGTGTATCTTCAATAAACTCTATGACTCTGTTGACCGTACTTGTCTTTCCGGAAAAATCTATCGTGTCATCTACAGGGTTGATGGAATATCTGCCAAAAAATTCCAGTAGGGTCTGCATTGTGCCGTTCACATAGTTATGGGAATGAATCTGACCGGTTATCAGCAATTTTAATAATAAATCTTCGTGATTGCCCCTTAACAAAACTGTGTGATTTAATTTTTCAAAATATTTTAAAACTTCCATATTTTCACAGCCACGGTCAAAATAATCGCCGCAACATACAAGTAAATGATCAGGATTGTTTTTGTCAAAGCCTGATTTCTCAAGTGCGCTTTTCATCTCTGTGTAAAAACCGTGAACATCTGATATTACGAATATTTTTTTATTTTCCAATGATAACCCCTCCATATTCATTATATATTGTCTTGTAAAAAAAACCAAGCCGTACGTTTTTGTACAGCTTGGTTTAGAGAATTTATTACACTCTCGTAGGGGTCATCCATCTCTTTCAATTTCCTTTTTTATAATCTCACCTGTTACGGCATTTATGTCGTATTCGTATTCGATTTCCTGTCTGTTATTGTAAGTTTCAAAATCGATTTCATAGACAAAGATTTCTCTTTCCTTATCTAACTCAATGTCCAGATCTCTTACGTCTGCTTCATTGATGCCGGCATCTTTTATCGCAATTGCTAAAGCTGCTTCTTTTGCGATTCG
>JAFWZX010000022.1 GCA_017517275.1 Clostridia bacterium | reverse complement strand
TGCTTCTTTTGCGATTCGATCTTCAGCAGGCTTTGTATATTCAACTGTTTTTTCGTCAGCGCTTGCGGCAGGTTTATTCGGCTCGGAGGAAGCAACCGGTGCTGTGGGGCCGGAAGGGTTTTTCGGGGTAACTGCCGCAACCGCTGATTTATCTTCCTTTACTTTTTTGTTGAGGATTTCACCTGTATAAGCATCTATATCATACTCGTAGTCAATTTCTGTTCCGTTTTCTGTTACTTCGAAATCAACCTCATAATAATATGATCCTTTTTGTTTGTCTAAATCCACTTCAAGGTCTCTTACGTCTGCTACGTTATAACCGGATTCCGTAAAAGCAATTTGCAGAGCAGCTTCTTTTGAGATTTTGTCCTTTTCGGAGATTTCTGTATCTGTTGCGGTATCGGGTGTTAAATACTTATCGTTTTTTACTTTACTGTCGATAATTTCACCTGTTTCCTTGTTTATATGATACTCATAATCTTTGCCTTTTGCTTCAAATTCGACTTCAACAATTTCAACACCTTTTTTTCTTTCTACCTCTATTTCAACGTCATATATTTCATCGGCGTTTACTCCTGCTTGCTCGATAGCTTTGTTGAGGGCATTTTCGCGAACTTCACTTGTTGCTGTACGGGCAGATATTGCAATACCTGACAAACTCAATGTAACAACTACCATTAATGCTATAAATAAAAATTTTTTACTTGCGTTTTTCATATTAACGCCTCCTTTGTTTTGGTTTACGCTTTGGATTATATAGGGCAAACATTAAAGGAACATTAAAATTTTTAATCTGAAAAAAATTGCTGATAAAGGACAGGAACTGACCGTACGGCCACATCTTGACAAGAATAACAGATGTATGATATTTTTTTCACAGGTGACGGATATGAGAATTTTAATTGCAGATGATGAGAGAGATTTAAACAATATAGTATCAAAAAACCTTAAAATGCAAGGCCATAGTGTTGATAGTGTTTTTAACGGCCTTGATGCATTAGAATACATAAGGGCAGGAGATTATGACGCGGTTATTCTGGATATTATGATGCCGGGCATGGATGGACTTACGGTGCTTCGAACCATGAGGAGAGAGAATAATCTAACTGCCGTGCTGATGTTGACTGCGAAAGATTCAATCAGTGACAGAGTCACAGGCCTTGACAGCGGCGCAAATGATTACCTGATAAAACCGTTTTCGTTAGAAGAACTAAGCGCAAGAATAAGAGTGCTTGGACGCAAGGCATCTGCCAATCCTGATTGTATTTATACAGTTGGCGATCTGTCCGTAAACACTTCCTCTCGTGTTGTCAGGAGAGGAGATAAAGATATTTCACTGACACCTAAGGAATTTGCTTTGCTGGAATATTTGGTAAAAAATAAAGGCAAAGTCGTTTCCCACGCACAGATAGAGAACAATTTATGGAATTTTGATTTTGAAGGAGATCCGGGAGCTGTTATCGTATATATTAGATATTTACGCAGAAAAATAGATGACGGTTTTGACGTAAAGCTGATACACACCGTAAGAGGCAGCGGATACGTTATCAAAGAGGAATAAAAGATGAAAAGACTATCAATTAAATCAAAAATAATGCTTTTTTATACGTTATGTACAACTTTGATTGTGGCAATTATGTTGCTGTTCATGGTACATATATCAGGCAAGGTTGTAGACAATGATATAAAAGATAATTTAGTATTAATGGTAGAAGAAGACGTAGACGACGTGGATTTTGATATCATAGACGAGGACGATATAGAAGAAGCATATGAAAAAGGTGAGACTGTCTTTTATTTGGAGGACGGTCATATTGGAAGTCTTTGCGTAGAAGAAGCATACGTTAGTGCAAAAAGAGGTGTGAAAATTTTCATTTTGGGACCTGACGGTAAGGTTTTGCTGGGTCATACTGATGATTACAATTTTGACGTTGTGGAATTAAAGCAAGGAGAGATAACCTCGATGTCTTTCAATGAGACTGATTATTACGCTTATGCTCGCACTGTAAGTCTTACTGATAAGAAGATAACAGTGGATTTTATGCTGGTAGGAGTAGTACAGGATACGGGAAGTGCATTCCTTGGTGCAACAGGCAGTCTTATAAAAGCTGATTTTATTATATTACCGCTGGCTATTGTTTTATCGGCATTAGTAGGCTACCTTATAACAAGAGCACTTTTTAAACCGATAGGACAGATTACAGAAACGGCTGAAAATATAAGTAAAGGAGACGATTTGAGCTTGCGGATCGACGTAGGTTCGGGAGAGGACGAGCTTCATAAGCTTGCAGAGACGTACAATACGATGCTATCGCGTCTGCAAACATCTTTTGAAAGCGAGAAGGCTTTCACATCAGACAGTTCTCATGAACTTCGTACCCCTACTGCGATTATCTCTGCCCAGTGTGAATATGCCCTGGCAGACAAGCGTACAGAAGAAGAGTACGTAGACTGTCTGGAAGTAATTAACAGGCAGAGCAAGAGAATGAATCTGCTTATCTCTCAATTGCTTAGTTTCACCCGCTTAGAGCAGGGAACACAGAAGATTAATATAGAGAAATTGAATTTCGGAGAGCTTGTAGAAGAATTGTGCAGCGATATGGAAGCTACCAATAAAACTGATATTACGCTTAAGGTTGACACAGATAAAGATGTTTTTATAAATGCTGATATAACGTTAATTTTCAGGATGGTTACTAATCTTGTATCAAATGCATATAGATACGGTAATCCCGGAGGATATATAAACGTATCTGTCAAAAGCGGTGATGGTTGGAATGAAATGGACGAACCGGTAGCGGTTTTATGTGTAGAGGATAACGGAATCGGCATTGCGGACAGCGAACTTGATAATATCTTCCGCAGATTTTATAAAGGAGACAAATCAAGAGTGCAAGACCCTGACGGGGAGACTTCCACAGGCCTCGGCCTTGCGTTTGTTCAGAAAATTGTCCAGATTCACGGCGGCAGGATAGAAGTAAGAAGTAAGATAGGTGAGGGAAGTACGTTTACGGTTATTCTTCCCAAAGCATAACTAACAATTATTATTCAACATTAAAAAAAGACCGATATTTCATCGGTCTTTTTCAAATTAAAAGGGTGACTAATGGGATTCGAACCCATGACCCCCAGGGCCACAACCTGGTACTCTAACCAACTGAGCTACAGCCACCATGCGATGCACGCAACGGGTGAATTATAGCAACTAATATCATGCTTGTCAACCGATATTTTATCAATACCAACGCTTGACACGTAATAATTAAAAGGGTAGTATATGACATATAATTCCGAAAAGAGGTATTGTTTATGGATAAATTGAAAATCGCAATTATTGGAGTAGGCGGGATTGCCGGTTTACATTATTCCGCATATAAAAAGCTTTCTAATGTAGAAGTGTATGCACTTTGCGATATAAACGAAAAGCAACTTAATAAGAGAGGCGCTGAATGGGGAATAAACCGTCTGTATACAGACGTCAATGAGATGTTAGCAGCACTTCCTGAGATAGATGCTGTAAGCGTTTGTACGTGGAATTCTGCACATGCTTGTTGTACTATTGCAGCTCTCAATGCTGGCAAGCACGTTTTATGTGAAAAGCCTATGTGTATGTCAGTAGAGGAGGCGCTGGAAATGAAAGCTGCACAAGAGCGCAGCGGCAAGCTTCTGATGATTGGCTTTGTACGCAGAAGCGGAAATGATTGCAGGATTATTAAAGAATTTATAGATAATGATGCCCTTGGTGAGATTTACTATGCTAAGGCTACATATTTGCGCAGAAATGGCAACCCCGGCGGTTGGTTTGGCGATAAATCACGTTCCGGCGGCGGCCCGCTTATTGATCTCGGTGTGCACGTGATCGACCTCGTAAGATATCTTATGGGAAATCCTAAACCGGTATCAGTATATGGAGTTACCTTTGAAAAGCTTGGAAACAGACCGAATATCAAATCAGGTAAAGCATACTTATCAGTATCTGCCGGAAATAATGACATTTGTGATGTAGAAGATCTTGCCAGCGCTCTTATCCGCTTCGACAACGGAGCTGTAATATCAATTGAA
This sequence comes from Clostridia bacterium, assembly GCA_017517275.1. Classification (GTDB taxonomy): domain Bacteria; phylum Bacillota; class Clostridia; order UBA1212; family UBA1255; genus SIG424. Next base: position 18,090 of record JAFWZX010000022.1, on the reverse strand, counting down.
GCAAGCTTTTCGTTAAATATCAAAAATGATGAAGGTCGTATTCAGCTGTTTGGTACTAAAGGCGGCGCAAAACTTGATCCGGAGCTGGAACTGTACGGAGAAAGCAACGGATATATGACAAATACAACGCTGCAAGCAAGAACAGCATTTGATTTTAGTGGCTTGTTTGAGAGTGAGATACGACACTTTATCTCGTGCATTACAGACGGAGTTTCATGTATCGCACCGGCTCAGGACGGTGTTGATATGATGAAAATTCTCTGTGCTATTTATGAATCAGCACGCACCGGTCATGAGGTAGTTATTGAATAATTGATTATTCAATCAGCATTGCCGCAATTTTCTCTGCAGCGCCGAGTACAGACGTTTCACGAGACATTGCGGCAATCATTTTGTCTTTATTATCTTCAAGCTCGCAAATAGCCGTCTTGAGAGTTTCAGGCGTAACGTCTTCTTCTTTTAAAACCTTTGCAAAATCTCTTTTTTCAAAAGATTCGCTGTTAAGAATCTGATCGCCTCTGCTTGCAGACAGTGGCAGTGGAATTAAAATCATCGGCTTGTGCAATGCTAAAAATTCGTGAATTGCATTTGCTCCGGCTCTTGAAATGACAAAATCTGCCAATGCAAGCACATCAGGAAGTTCCTGTGTGATGAATTCGAATTGTTTGTATGATAAAAATACGTTGTTTGACTGTTTGGAAATCTCCTCGTCTACGTTATTCTTACCGCACAAATGGACCACGTTGTATTTCTCTGTAAGGAATGCAATATTCTCGCGGATTGCTTTGTTGATAGCAACAGAACCAAGACTGCCGCCCATAACGAGAATAACGGGCTTGCTGTCAAAATGCAGCATGTTACGTGCTTTGTTTCCGTCTCCTGTGAAAAGTTCATCACGAATAGGGGACCCTGTCAGGACGCCCAAACCTTCGGGAAGATCTTTTAAAGTCTCGGGAAAGGTAACGCAAATCTTTTGTGCACATCTTTTTGATAATTTATTTGCAAGACCGGGAGTCATGTCTGATTCATGTGCAATAACACGTATCTTAAGCTTTTTTGCGGCGTAAACAACAGGGACCGAGACAAAACCGCCCTTTGAAAAAACAACGTCAGGTTTAATTTCTTTCAAAAGCCTTACGGCATCTTTATATCCAAGAAGCACGCGGAAGGGGTCTGTAAAATTTTTCCAAGAGAAATATCTACGTAGCTTTCCTGTCCGTATACTATGATATTTAATATCATCGATAGCGCCGATAATATCCTTCTCAATTCCGGCTTCCGAGCCTATGTAATCAAAGGAACAAGCTTCATCCATTTTACGAAGTTTATTTATAATCGCGATGTTAGGCGTAACGTGACCGGCACTGCCGCCTCCTGTGAAAACGTATTTCATTATTTCCTCCTGCTTTTTACATAAAGTGCCAATAAAGGTATATGTTATAACTAAGTTAAATATTCTTTAAATTTACCAGATTCTGTATTGCGTTGTAGCTAAGTCTTGCATCGGTGCAATCAACATAGCTTTTTAAATTAGCGGCCAAAATATCAATCAATCTGCTTCGCGCTTCCTTGGAAGACCATGCAATGTGAGGTGTTATTAAGCAATTTGGACAAGACAGCATAGGATTGTCCGGCTTTGGCGGCTCGCTTGACAGCACGTCCAGGGCAGCGCCCGCAAGATGTCCGTCCTTTAATGCTTGTGCTAAAGCTTTTTCATCAATCAAGCCTCCGCGAGAGGTATTGATAAGGAAGCTTCCTTGTTTCATTTGTGATATTGTTGCCTCGTTTATGAATTTATTTGTCTCAGCGCAAAGAGGGATATGCAGCGTTACGATATCGCTGGAAGACAGAAGAGTATCAAGGTCTGCTTGCCTGATATTGCTTCCTTCCGGGAAATCAAGATTGCGGCGGGCAAACACCAGCACCTGCATATTGAAACTACAGGCAATCTCAGCTACTTTTTTTCCTATATTTCCATATCCGATAATGCCTATTTTCTTGCCGTCCAGCTCAGTTATAGGCGATTTTCTAAAGGTGAAATCTTTGCAATTTGTCCAATACCCGCTCTTTACATATCTGTCGTGAAGAGATACTCGGGAAGTCAACTCTAAAATCATTGCAAACGTAGTCTGGGCAACGCTTGACGTTGAATATCCCGGAATGTTTGTTACAGCGATTTTATGGGCGTCGCAATATTCAAGATCGACTACGTTAACACCTGTCGACATCAAACCGATATAGCGACAATCTGTCAAATGCGACAGTACGTCGGCATTTAAAACAGTCTTATTAGTAATAAGCACGTCTGCGCCCTGCCCGCGGGAGATAATATCCTCCGGCGCCGTTCTGTCGTATACCGTTAATTCTCCCAGTAAAGAAACAGGCTCCCAAGACAGGTCGCCTGTATTCGTTGTATATCCGTCATAAATCACTATTTTGTGCATTGTTTTCTCTCTTTTTCTTTTTAACTTGTTTGGAGACTTTTTTGTAAATCTTATAAGACACAGGTACGATTATTGCGATAATAATAGCACTGAACATTATAATCTGAATTATGGTATAAATCTTAACCTCCGTGGCAACGTCTCTTGGCACTTCTACGTACATGTGAATGCCGTCCGTATTACTCAAGGCAGCATCTGACAGATCGAATTTATAACCGTTTATATACGATTCATATTGCATATGTTCGCTGTCTCTATAGTAAAAAATCTGCAAAGATGAAGGTCTTTGGGCAAAACCAACTGTACGCACAGGTGTAAGTGTAGAATTTGCTATATTTTTATATGCATCGTAATCTATTTTTTCACCGTGAAGAGTAGCAACCATATCAACGGAAGCTGCATATTTTGCCATAAGCTTTTTTGCATCAGTCTCAGTCTCACTCTTTGGAATCTCAATTGTGCAAACCCACTCGGCGGTGACAGTGGAGTTAATCTCTTTCCACTTTTTACTAAGCTCTGTTGCTATATATTCTGAGACAATCTGCTCTTTGTTTGCGTCTCTTAAGAATTTGTCAAAAAAACCGTCGTCTGTTACACTGTAGCGTTTTGCATACATATTAAAGGTTTGCCTTACTCCTGCATCATCTACATAAGAGCAGTCGTATATATATGCCGGAATATCTTTGGAATAGCTGTTATAATTTACCTGGAACTCATATTCGGGATAATTCTTTTCCAAATACGAGTTTACTACGGGTTTATTTAAGTATCCACCGGGGAAAATACCGAAATTCTCAGCATATAGCACGATAAAACCCAGGGCTACTACAATAAGCAAGGCAATAAGAAGCCTTTTGAGGAGCCGCTTATTGCCTTCTTTTCTTTGTTCATTATCTACGTTGATAGAATAAAACATCATATTACTTTGTATAGTTTGCGATTACTTCGAAATCGTCAAGCTTAAGACTTGCACCTCCAACGAGGCCGCCATCAATGTCAGCCATGTCGAAAAGTGACTTTGAGTTGGATGCTGATACGCTTCCGCCGTACTGTACAAGTACTTTGTCTGCAACGTCTGCACCGTAGAGTTCACATACTGTATCACGGACAATTTTGCAAACTTCCTGAGCCTGCTCAGTCGTAGCTGTTCTACCTGTGCCGATAGCCCAGATAGGCTCGTATGCTATAACAAGTGAAGCAACCTGCTCGCTGCTCAGACCGATAAGCGCGATCTTAACCTGTGTGCGGATATGCTCTGCCGTAACGCCTTGGTCTCTCTGCTCTAAAGATTCGCCTACGCAAATGATAGGAGTAATTCCGTACTTGAATGCTTGGTGAGCTTTCTTATTTACTGTTTCGTTAGTCTCAGCAAAGTATTCACGTCTTTCGGAATGTCCGATAATAACGTACTTCACACCAAGATCCTGGAGCATAGCGCCTGATACCTCGCCGGTGTAGGCACCTTTGTCTTCAAAATGCATATTTTCAGCTGCAATTGCAATATTGCTGCCTCTTGCTGCTTCTAATGCTGCAGGTATGCATACGAAAGGTACTGCGCAAATTACTGTGTTGGTTGTATTGGCAACTCTCGGTCTGAGAGCGGTGATAAACTCTTTTGTCTCAGAAGGAGTCTTATTCATCTTCCAGTTGCCTGCGATAATTTTATTTCTCATAGTAAAAAATCTCCTTATTTGTCAAGTAAGCAAGCTATGCCGGGAAGAACCTTGCCCTCTAAAAATTCGAGAGAAGCACCGCCGCCTGTTGAAATGTGTGTAATCTTATCTGCAAAACCGAGTTGTTCAACTGCTGCTGCACTATCGCCGCCGCCAATGATTGAAATAGCGCCGCTCTCTGCTACAGCTTTTGCAATAGCACGTGTACCAACTGCGAAGTTAGCAAATTCGAATACGCCCATAGGTCCGTTCCAAACGATTGTCTTAGAAGCAGCGATAGCTTCTGAGAAGAGAGCAATTGTCTTTGGACCGATGTCCATGCCGCCCCAACCTGCCGGAATAGCATCTGAAGCAACAGTCTGCTTATTAGCTTCATTGCTAAAGCCATCAGATACAACGTTATCTACAGGAAGAAGAAGTTTTACGCCCTTTGCTTTTGCTGATTCAATAAGCTCGTTTGCAAGATCAAGCTTATCCATTTCACAGATAGAAGTACCAACGTCGTTACCCTGAGCTTTTACGAACGTATAAGCCATACCGCCGCCGATGATAAGGTAATCAACTTTATCAAGAAGATTTTTGATAACTTCAATTTTGTCAGATACTTTAGCGCCGCCTAAGATAGCGAGGAAAGGTCTTTCGGGATTTGCCAATGCTTTACCCATTACGCTAATTTCTTTCTGAATGAGGTAGCCTGACACTGCAGGGAGGTAATCTGCCAGACCTGCTGTAGTAGCATGAGCTCTGTGAGCTGTACCGAAAGCATCGTTTACGTAAATCTCAGCCATGCTTGCAAGCTCTTTTGCGAAAGCAGCGTCATTTTTTTCTTCCTCTTTGTGGAAACGAGCATTCTCAAGCATGAGAACCTGTCCGTTTTCAAGAGCTGCAGCTTTTGCCTTAGCATCTTCTCCGATAACGTCAGTAGCTTGAATTACATTTATACCAAGAAGCTCGCCTAATCTCTTTGATGCGGGAGCCATTGAGTATTTCATATTAAATTCTCCCTTAGGACGGCCTAAGTGTGAAACGAGAATAACTTTTGCGTTGTTGTCAATTAAATATTTGATTGTGGGCAGAGCGCCGACAATTCTCTTGTCATCAGAAATATTGCCTTCTGAATCAAAGGGTACGTTAAAATCTACACGTACGATAACTTTTTTGCCTTTTACATCGATATCTTCAATACTTTTCTTATTGTAGTAACCCATGAAAAACACTCCTTTATATATTCTTTAACTCATGAAGTATACTATAATATGAAAAATGATTCAACTTAAAAATTAAGAAGTTGAATCATTTTTATAGTGCATTATTTAAATTGTTATCAGACTATTTTACACAGATCACGCAGGCCTTTTTATCTCCGACAAGATTATTGAAAACGTCCAGGGAATCTGCTTTCATACGGTAATTTGTACTACGTATGCGCGCGATAAGTTCGCCTTCTGCTTGAACGTATATATTTTCATTATACGTAAGTTCTGATGTATCAGCTTCATACGTCGATACAAGGAAGCAATTACCTCTGTCGAAAATATTATTTTCGATTCTTATGTTTTCAATCGTCTCTCCTCTTGGGGCAAAGCAGCACATATGACCTGCTCCCGGACGTCCCCAACCTTCGCCGCTCATACGACAGTAATTGTCATGTACGTAAATATTTTTGGTGACACATACTGCCGCTCCTTTAGGTCTGTGGAAATATTCAAAAGACCAGAAGCAATACTCTATTAGATTATCATAGTATTCGTTGTCATACATTTCGCTGCGGACTGTTTCTTCTAACGCGTTGAACTGTGTAGTAATTCCTGTGTCATAAATCTGATATATCCAATTGTTGTAAACGTAATAATTGTGGCTGGACACATATGATTCTACTGCATTGCCGTAACGTGTAGTTCCGTGTTGTACAGAACCGCCGATCCAATTGAAAATACAATTTCGTACCGTCAGATTGTTTGCATTTGCTGCTCCTACACCGTGAGCTCCGCCAAGTGTAATATGTAAATTATCTATAATAACATTTTTAACGTTGACGAGATCAAAAATATCTTCTCTCTCACAGATTTCAATTGTCTCAAATCTTTCCCCGGGGTTACCCTGACTACTGTATAAATAGAGTGTTTTATTTTTGATATCACAATAAAAGTCAAGATCTTTATCTAAATCCTGAGGACCGGTAAAGCCGTCAAGCCCCAAAACTCTCAAATTGCCTAACGTCTGTTCATAATCGCCCAGAATCCACGTATTATCAAACACGATATTTCCGGCATTATTAATTCTCTTGTTGCATATATAAACGTTTTCGTATTCGCTTTCTTGCCATAATCCGGGAGACCCGTAATCCTGCGTAGAACCGCAAATTATAGGTTTTGCACCTTCTCCGTAGGCAGAATAGGTCACACCTGAGCGGGCAACGATAGTGCCTCTGAATATGCTTCCTCTTTCAAAAAGAACCACGTCGCCTTCTTTTAGCTTTACTCCATGCTTTAAATCATAAAGTGTGCTTTTGGGAGATTGAGGACTGAGTCCGTCGTTAATACTGCTTCCGCTGTTAGAAAAGTAGTAAACTGTGGAATCCTCGTTTATTTTATAATTACTTGTGGATTCAACTACGTTATTACGCATGTGTTCGGCGTATTCGTCCAAAAGAAGTAAAGTCGCATCGCTTGATTCCATAAAGCCTTCCTTGTATATTTCTGAGAAGAAATCTCTTTTAGGCATAGGCTCAGGTGTTGGTGATGCAGTAGGTTGATTTGTGTCAAGCGGGGGTGTGCTGTTATTACATGCTGTCATCATAAATATATATACTCCTATCAATAAAAATAAAATAAAGTGTGTAAAATTTTTTTTCATTTTGTAATCCTTTCTAATACTTCAACTAAAAATGTATGCTCACGTTCTAATACTCTTGCGGCTAAAATCTCGGGAGTGTCATTTTCTAAAACGGGTACCTTAGCCTGGGCGATAATAGTACCGCTGTCGTATTCTTCCGTAACACGGTGAATTGTAATGCCTGTCTCCTTGTCGCCGGCATTGATAACTGCTGTATGAACGTTTATTCCGTGCATACCCTTGCCGCCGTATTTAGGGAGCAGAGCGGGGTGGATATTATAAATATTATTTTCATATTTTTTTATAATGGACGGATCTATTTTCTTAAGGTAACCTGCAAGGAAAACCATATCAGTATTGTGTGAATCAAGTACTTCGTGTATTGCTTTTACCATGGATTCTTCATCCGGATATTTACTTTGAGCAATATGATATCCGTCGATTCCTTCCTTTTGTGCTCTGACAAGAGCGTAGCTGTCTGCGTTGTTTGAGATTACCGCCACCACGCGTCCGTTGATAGCGCCGCTTTTGCAACCGTCAATGATAGCCTGCATATCACTTCCGCCATGAGAAGCAAAAACCGTAATATTTGTCATTTGTTTCCTCCTATAATTAGAAATATTGATAATAATTGCATTTAATCATGCCGTTGTATAATTTTCTCACTTTATTTGCCTTTTTGCCGTATAACTTTTCAAAATTTTCATTTGGCGTAATAACAAACATTTTAAGGTCAGGAAGGGCAGAAAAAACTTTTCCAAAATTTGTATATAATTCATCTGCTTCCTGTGGTGTCATAATCCTCTCTCCGTAAGGGGGATTTGTAATGACCGTACATTTGTTTGGTTTATATTGTTCATAGGTGCAGCTTAATGCATCCTGTACACGGAAACTTATAAGATCCTGTACGTTTGCTCTGCGTGCATTTTCCTTTGCAATTCTGATAAAACGGGGATTAATATCACCGGCAAGTATAGGTCCCAGATTATTCCGATCACTTTTGCTTATGACGGCAGCTTCTGCTTCTTCCTTGGCATCTTTCCAGATTTTCTCAGATATCTGTGAAAAATCCATTGATGCAAAATGCCTTGAGATTCCGGGGGCTGTATTAGTCCGTATTAAAGCAGTTTCTATCGGTAACGTTCCCGAACCGCAAAATGGATCCCACACAGTAACCTCGCGAAAAGGGGAGGATAGCTTAATAAGAGCAGATGCCAGCGTTTCTCTCATTGGTGCCGTGTTAGATTCTATTCTGTAGCCCCTTTTGTACAATGCAGTACCTGACGTATCTAACATTATCTGGGCGATATCCTTGTAAATAAAGAATTCTATCCTGTATTCCGATCCTGTTTCCTCTAACATTCCTTCTATGCCGTAGGATGCTTTAAGCTTTTCTACAACTGCTTTTTTTACTATTTTCTGGCAATCGGGAACGCTGTGAAGCTGACTTCTTAATGCGTGCCCGGTTACGGGAAATTTGCAATTCTTATTAATCCATTCATCCCAAGGAAGCTTCTTTACGCCTGTGAAAAGGTCTTCAAAGCTTAAAACCTTGAATGTATCAATAAGAATGAAAATTTTTTCTGCTGTGCGTAGCCAGATATTAGCTCTGGCTACTGCTTCTAAAGAACCTTGGAAAGTAACCCTTCCGTCGGTCACTTCGACAACATCATAGCCGAGAGCTTCTATTTCTCTTGAAAGTATTTTTTCAATTCCAAATAAACAGGTTGCTATATAGCGGTGAATCATATAACGGGCCTCTTTAGTATATTATAAATCGTAGAAATCAAGTTCTACACGCATATTTACTTTTGTAAATGCGGGGATTTTGCCTATTGTTCCATGTTCTCTTTCTTTGACACGATTCATTATATAAGAGTTAGTCGGCTCTATGCCAAGTACGTAATCGCCGCTTTTCATACATCTCCAATGGGCCATAATAGGCAAGGTATCCATTGAATAACGAAGGTGAGCACCGATGCCGAGAATAGGATTTTCCAACGTTACCGTTGCCATTGAATCTGCATCCGGGGTAGCGTCTGTATTAAAGAAAACAGTCTCCTCTTCGCCGTCTATAGGCATGGTGAATTCCGTCTCGCGACCGATAAATTTCTCGGCGTATTTAGTACGGGGTGTGGTAAGTGTGTCAGGAGGCAGTGTCATCTTAAGATCAGGACTTAAGAACGGGTAGCCGAAGTTCATATGATAAATGATCATATATTCTTCGTCCTCCGGAGTAAGATTCGTAAGTTCGTCTTCAATAACCAGTTTCCCGGAACCGATTTCCGAACGGATTATTCTTTTAAGTTCAAGTGCATGTCCGAAAAGGGAAGTCTCACGCATTGTAGCGCTGACTTTAATCTCACCGTTTTCTATAATGCTGCTGCAATTCTCACCGGGAATGGAGTGGATTCTTCCGTGTACCGGATGCCATTTATTTCCGTCTCTGGTGCCGCCGCCTGTACTAAGCAGACCGCACGTATATAGCATTCCGCCGGGAAAAGTATGATCAAATTCCGATTCATAATTGACGTGCGCATACGGAGAGATTACACTTCCGTTTTTTGAAATAAAACTTATATTAATGCCTCTGTAAGTAAGATTTGCAATATCAAGAGCGTTATCGGGAGTTATATCGTATTCTAATGCGCCGCCGGTTATCACACGGTAGATGGAGGAGCCCTTACCTTTTCCTTCCTCAAGTGTGTACTTTTTTACACTATAGAGCTGTTCAGGCGAACCGACAAATCTGTACATGTCGGGGCTACCGGGCTGAAGTTTGTTAAGGCCAAGCAGATCACTAAGGTCTTTTACAGTATCTACCACGTAGTCTGCACCGTATTCTTCCATTTCCTCACGGTTGCCGTACCCGTAAAGGACACCTACAACCTCAATTCCGTTTTTATGAGCTCCTTCTATATCGTGGAAACGGTCTCCGATCATTATACATTCATCAGGGTTTTCGATTCCGTATTCTGTCATTGCGTAGCGGATGATCTCATCTTTTTCAATTCTTGTTGTAAACTGAGCTCCGGCAACAAAATCAAAATATTTCTTCAAGTCAAAACGTTCCAGAATTCTTAACGTATAAGGCTCCGGCTTAACGGTGGCAAGGAGAATATGTTTTCCTTTTCTTGATAATTCTTCCAGGAGTTTTTCTATTCCGTCGTAAATATTGCACTTGAAAATACCGTGCTCAGGGTAATACTCTCTGTAGTGTTTTACCGCATTATCCGCATCTTCCTCTGAAAAACCGTAGAATTTCATGAAAGAGTTCTTAAGCGGCGGTCCTACAAATTTCTTCAAAACAGATCGGTCTTCTTCGTAGATACCGTATTTTGCCAAAGTATACTCAACAGAATCTATGATACCGGCCATGGAATCGGAAATTGTTCCGTCGAGATCAAAGAAAATATATTTTTTATCAGATACTTTCATTGTGAAAACCTCCGTGATGTACTAAGGTAGTTCTTACAAGTATACTTTATCCGAAAGTTTTTTTCAATATCGACTGTATCTGATGATTATTTTACAGTAATCCAAAGAATATGACCTTCGTCATATGGAACTCCTGTCAAAATATACTGCGGAATAACTGCATCTGTACCATCGCTGTTTTTTGCAATGATTTCTGTGTAATAGTCGCTGTGCAGATGGCCGCAGAATGTTCCTTTTATAACGTCTGCATTGTTTATAATCAGATTGTATACCTATGCAGTTGCTTCGTTTGCCTTATGCGAACGGCCGAAATCCGAAAAATCCGTCTTTACACCTGCATTATATCTTAAAGGAAAAACCACGTTTGGCTCCCCGTTATTAGTTGCAAGAGGAACGTGGTAGAAAAGTAAAACAACGTATCCTTCACGGCGGGCAAGCTCTAAATCTGCCTTGAAAGGTTCTATCTGTGACTCCCAAAAATAATCGTTTGTACCGTTATCAAGCTGTATTACCATTACTTTGTCGTTTATAACTCTGGAGGTATAATACATATCATGAATCCAGAAATCTTCAAGAATAGCAAGTCTTGACTCGAGTGTTGTTTCGTCCGGTACTTTTCCTTGACAAACTCTGGTTGATTCATGGTTGCCAAGACAGGCAAGCGCTTGCGGATATTTATCCCAGATATGCTTTTGCATTAGCTCCATTGCTCCGAGAGACAGGTAATCAAGGACGTCTCCTGTTAGTATCATTTGGTCTGCAGTTGAAGCCATCTCAAGACATTTTTCCGCTTTCGGAACAGATTCTCCGTTGGCAAGCCAAAGTCTGTATCTGTGTGTGCTCTTAAGCGCAAGACTGCCGCTTAGCAGGTCCTCTTCATTACAGTAATTGAAATGAAGATCTGTTAATTGTGAAATAGTTACAGGTTCTCCTCCTTTACCGGAGTCGATTACAACTTCACGGACCATAATTTTTGAATCTTTAAGCATGTAAATCCATGAGTTTAAATCCTCGGATGAACCGACAATATCAACCTTTTCCTGGCTGAAGTATTTTTCGCGAAGTTGCTTTTTTGTGAGATTATCATTTTTACAACTGATAAACATAGTGGGCACCATTGTTAATAATAAAATAAAAGTAAGTAGTTTGATTTTTTTCATAATTACATATCCTTTTTATTGATTGTTTGAAACACAGATTACGTGAGCATTTTTATCACCGACAGTATCGGTAAAGACTGCTAATGCATTATCATCCATATTATAATTCTTGTTACAGATACGGGCTATAATGCGGCCCTTTTCCTGAACGTAAATATTGCTGTTAAATGTTAATTGAGAAGCGTCTGCACTGTATGTAGATACCAAAAAGGCGTGACCTCTGTCAAATACATTATTCTCGATTTTAATATTTTTGATTGTCTCTCCGCTGGGCGAAAGGCAACACATGTGACCTGCACCGGTCCGTCCCCAACCTTCTCCGCCCATTCGGCAGTAGTTGTCGTGTATATATATGTTTTCTGTAATACGCACGACACCGTCTGATATTTTGTGATAATACTCGATGGACCAGAAGCAGTATTCTATAAGGTTATTGAAATATTCGTTATCTTTCATTACGTTACGCTTGTTTTGCGGATCTTGGCTATACTGTGTTGTGATACCGGTGTCGTAAATCTGATATATCCAGTTATTGTAAACGTAGAAAGCGTTGCTGCCCTTATACGATTCGACGGCATTTCCGTATCTGGTTGTGCCTGTTAAGATAGAGCCGCCGATCCAATTGAAGATACAGTTACGGACTGTAAGATTATCAGAATTCGTAGCACCAACTCCGTGAGAGCCTCCTAAGGTGAGATGTAAATTGTCTATAAGGACGTCTTTTACGTTACTAACGCTGATGATATCGCCGCCTTCGGCAATTTCGATAGATTCAAACCTCTCTCCCGGATTGCCCGCTGAACTGTAGAGGTAAAGCTTTCCTAATCTGTTGTTGCAATAAAAATCCAGATCTTGTTCCAAATTCTCAGGTCCTTTGAAGTCGTCGACACCGGATACCTTCATATTACCCAACAGTTGTTCATAGTCGCCTATGGTGTGAGTGTTATTAAACATGATATTTCCCGCGTTGTTAATCTTCTTTGTGCAGACGTATACGTTTTCGTATTCCGTTTCTTCCCATAAGTCCGAGGATGCGTAATCTTGCTTTGATGCGCAGATAATTGGCTTTGCACCCTCTCCGTATGCAGAGTAAGTCACACCTGTGCGGGCTTTAACCGTGCCTCTGAACGTGCTGCCTCTTTCAAACAAAACTACGTCTCCCGGTTGGAGCGTTACGTCGTATTCAAGCTCTACAAGAGTCTTTTTTGCAGTCTGAGGAGTAAGTCCGTCATTTGAATCTGCACCGTTTTCAGAGAAATAGTACACGGTACTGCCTTTATTTACCTTATAATTGCTTTTTGTGTTTATTACGTAAGCTTGCATATCTGCTACGCATTGATCTAATAAATCCAACGTTGTTTCATCGCCGGTAAAGAAGCCTTTTTGACGGAATAACGGATCTAATTTCTTTAAAAGTGACTCTTCCGAATACTTATTCAGTCCGGATGAATTATTGTTGCATGAGATCATTGTAATGGCACAGACAACAACCTGTAATAATACAAATAACTTAAAACATCTCTTTTTCATTACGTCCCCGCTTAGAATAAAAAATATAAAACTCTTTTTAATACATGATAGCAAGTATACTTGTTTTTGACCTTTTTTTCAATATGATACGTGAAAAAACATGAACGTATTGGAAAAAATAAACATGTATGCTATACTTAAAAAAAACCATGAGGGTGATATAATGAAAAGAAGTGTTAGATTATTATCTCTTTTATTGGGGGTTTGTATGATATTAACTATGACAAGTTGTCAATTGGGAGAACGAAAGAAACCAAAAAAGAATAAGACTTATGAAGTTTTTTTCATCGGAAACAGTTATACTTACTGTAATGATTTGCCGGCCATTTTCAAGAGTATTGCTGAAGAGGACGGCTATGAAGTGAATATTACGTCTGTACTATCCGGTGGATATACTTTAACATCTTTTGCTAATCCTGAGGATCCTAAAGGGCAGGAAGTTAAGGCTGCTTTTGAATCAAAGGAATTTGATTTTGTAATTATTCAGGAACAAAGCCAACGGCCGGTACTTGATCCTGCTAAATTCTTTGAAGGCGCAAGAAGTATAGTAAAGATGGTTCGTAAAAATGGTGCCGTTCCGATTTTTTATTCTACGTGGGGCAGAAGAGAAGGGGAGGCCAGTCTTAACCAACTTTTGTGGACTAATGAATCTATGACGTGGGATCTTGCTGCATCATATTCGGCAATAGCAAAAGAGCTTGATGCAGAAGTCGCACACGTAGGCCTTGGCTTTTACGACGTTTATACGTCTTCTGCTGATATAAATCTGTACGACAAAGACGGCAGCCACCCATCTGTAGAAGGCAGCTACCTTGCTGCGTACATTTTATATTCCAGAGTTTTCATGGCAAACCCAAAGGATCTTACTTATAACGGCCTTCTCAAAGATGAGGATGCAGTGATTCTTAAGGAAGCTGCTTACAGAGCCGTATACGAGACACCTGAGATCCCGGCGGAATACGTCAGGGAAGCATTCTGAGAATCATTGTTTTAACTGAATCATTATTATATGTAGCGGTAATTTCTAAAGTTGAGTAATCTTTGATGAATTTACCGCTTATATTTTTGATGTCGGAAAATTCTGTCTCGGTGAAAATAACAGATATATTTCCGTCGGCATCCATAGACCATTCAAATTGACTGTAGAACCACTCGCAGTCATCTTGGTAGTTTGATTCATGTTTTCCGGTTCCGTCTGCTGAAAATGAGACTTTAAAGCCATATACCGTAGTGCCTGCATTATCCCATGAATCTGTATAATCAATCCATTCTACGTCGCCTGCCAAAAGGTTTGACGGTGTTGCCGGAAGCAGTTCGACGAATACTTCATCAGAATCCTCCCAAGTAGCCCTGTATGAAATAAATAGGTAGCAATAACCCTCTTTTGGTGTGTAAATACGAAATACATCATTTGCGTCTGATAAAATATTAAACTTACCGTCGTCTTTGCTTACCAGATTTGTAAAAATTTTATCTCCTACGACAAGTGTAGGTGTGCCTTGCGTGTAATCTACGATGACCTTTACGTTGTTTAATATATTACCGTCTGCGACAACTGCAGTTGCACAATATTTTCCTGATTTTATCTGGGAAACGGAAGGCGTGTCAACCACGTTGACAACTAAAGTTGCCTTGTGATTATTGCTGCTTAAGGAGACAAGCTCAATTGTATATTTCCCGTTTTTTTCCTGTTTGAATTCTGTGAAAATACCGTTAGTCTCACTGCCTTCAGCTATTTTTTTACCTGAACTATCCTTGATAACGTATGAATATCCGCTGTCTGCAAAGGAGTTTACGTTAGCGCCGAAGGATATACTCAGCTTGTTATAAAGGGTATATTCGTTGCAGGATAGAACCGTATTGCCAAAGCCGTTAAAATACGAAACAGCGGGCTTGAAAACAGTAAGCTCCGGCATCTGTACAGCTACGTTAAAAGTAAGCTTTTTGCGCAAAGTTTCGATTGTTACTTTGTAGCTTTCTCCTTCCTTGTTAATAGCCTGCGGATCAGTTGTATAAATCTCTCCGACTTCCTCCCAGCTGTCGTAAGTAACGTTGAGAAGGTCGGTGTCTTTGCCTCCGAGCAGCACGGTAATATTAGGCTCGTCAATGGATATAACGGCAGAGTCCGGAGTTACGTTACTAAATTGGAAAAGAAGTGCGTCATCAAGATTGTCAAGAGGCGAGACGGTAATCGTATCTCCGTCTTTTATTTCAGAAGAACTGCCGTCAGGTGCAAGCAGTAAAAGGGAGTAATCGGCAATTGCCAGAGTATTTATGCTGTTTGTTTCTTCTGCCTCTCTCTCTCCTGTCTCTTGCTTGATTTTGTACGTGTATGTGTCGCCGCTGCCTGTGTCTGTTACCATTAAATCACAAGCGATAATCGTATAGCTGTCATCAAGCTCCAGTGAAAAATCAACGTTGCACGTCTTTGAATTAAGATTGCCTTCCCACGTAAGTGTGTATGTTCCGTTTGATGGTTTTACCTGAGATCCGGAGGCAATTTTACTACATACGTTATTTACCATTTCTTCTACTCCGTATGCCTGACCGAAACTATTTTCCGTAAAGAAATTATCTGCAAAAACGTAGCCTTTCGTATTTTCAAAAACAGCTTCGGGAAGTACAGTAGGCTGACCGTAATACATTTGTATTCCCAAAACAGTATTAGCGTCTGTGGCAGAATACCAATATTCATTAGCGGTGTCTCCCTGCTTTTCCGATATGTATACGTAATTTTCACCGCTTGAGAATTTGTAGCTGATTTCTTTCTTTGTCTCAGTTCCGGATACTTTTTCTGTAACGGTAATAGAGCCGCTTTTTACCTTGCCTTGTGCATCGGCAGAAATCGCTTTGTCAAGGGCACTGTCCAAAAGCAGTGTATCAGTGTCTTTTTTTCCGCATGCAGAGAAAATGAGTACGGCGGTTATTATGCATATTATAGTAAGAATGATTTTTTTCATGATTTGCCTCCTTAGACCACGACTCTATTTTTTACATTATACAAAGAATGGGTAAAAAAAGTCAATTTTGAGATATGTAAAAAGTGTTTGACAAGGTATCGCCTATTGTATTATAATAACCGGCGTTGATTGCTTCATTTCAATACGGAGAGGTATCGAAGTGGTCATAACGAGGCGGTCTTGAAAACCGTTTGGGGGCAACCCCACATGGGTTCGAATCCCATCCTCTCCGCTTAATAAAAAATCCCGAGGACGATGGCTGGTGCTTGTAAAACAGTTAACCCAAGAAATTAACTATTTTACAGCATATGTCAGGCAGGGTTGGGTAAACAACATTAGCGATACTTGGTTTGATAACTTGGTACCGTTTTTTTTTACCCGTAAAACTCTTTTGCAGAAGATGCGGTATGGCAATGTAGCTACCGTAGCTGGGAATTTTTATTAAATTGATATTATATTTTCACAATACCAAGACCGCTTAATATAGAGGAAATAAGAATCAGCACGATACAAACCGGTGCTAAATATTTTATAACTATAACAAACAGCTTCCTTTGCTTGAACTTGTTTGAATTCAACTCAACTTCTTCGATGATTGAATGGGGCTTAATGACGTACCCTACGAAAATGCAGGTGATCAAAGCTACAATCGGCATAAGCACGCTGTTACTTATAAAATCGAAGAAATCCAGGAATTGGAAACCAAGAATTTTAATCTCCGCCCATACGCTGCTGCCGAGTGCAGAAGGTATTCCTAATACAAGGCACAGAACTATAACTGCAATACATGACCATACGCGATTGATATTGAATTTATCTTTAACGATAGATACGATTGTTTCCATGAGTGAAATCGATGATGTAAGGGCAGCAAGGAAAACCAATATAAAGAATGCGGCTCCTATGAAAGTGCCTCCGGGCATAGAATCAAAAACTTTCGGAAGTGTTACAAACATAAGGCCGGGTCCTTGTCCTAACGACTCCTGATTTCCGCCGGAAAAAGCAAATACCGCGGGAACAATCATCAATCCGGATACAAAGGCTACCCCTGTATCAAAAAGCTCTATGCCTCTGACAGACGTTTCGATGCTAACATCTTTTTTTAAATATGACCCATAAGTTACCATAATTCCCATGGCAATAGACATAGAATAAAACAGCTGTCCCATGGCGGCTAATACTGTTTTTACAGAAAATTTTGAAAAATCAGGTGTTATATAGTAAAGGACTCCGTCTATTGCGCCGGGTAAAAACAGTGTATAAACAGAAATAAAAATGGTAATAACTACCAGTACGGGCATCATGATTTTACTGACTTTTTCTATACCCTTATCAACACCCAGTAAAACCACAACGGCTGTTAATATTATGTAAAGCAACAGCCAAAGAACAGACTCAGTTGATTTTCCCGTAAAATTAGCGAAAAAAGTGTCAGATGCAGCTGATGTCGCATTGCCGGTTAAAAACGTTACTGCGTATTTTGTAACCCAACCGCCGATTACACAGTAATAGGGAAGAATTATCATAGGGACAACAGAACCCATATAACCTAAAAAAGCAAAACGGCTATTCAGCTTTTTAAAGGCGCCTACAGTACTCAGACCTGTTTTACGGCCTATGGCAATCTCTGCTGTCATAAGAGCAAAACCAAAAGTGACTGTTAGTATAAGGTATACAAGCAGAAAAATACCTCCGCCGTATTGTGCGGCAAGATACGGAAAGCGCCATATATTTCCTAATCCTACTGCGCTGCCTGCAGCAGCCAATATGAAACCGATTTTTCCTGAAAAAGAACCTCTGTTACTACTCATTGCTTTACTACTCCTATGCTCATTGCTTTTTAAGCGGGCTATATTATCACATATTTCACAATTTAAATCTACTTTTTTTTTATCACATATTGACATAACTTTATTTGAAAAACTAAACGCAACATTTAAGTTGCGTTTACATCTTCGCACTAATTTATCTTTAAATTTTTTGATATAATTAAAAAAATTGCATTTACATCTTCAACCTTAATATCATGTTGTATTATATATTTTTTCAT
>JAFWZX010000021.1 GCA_017517275.1 Clostridia bacterium | reverse complement strand
GGATGGACGAACCTCCGGTGTACCAGTTGTTCCGCCAGGAGCATAGCTGGGTAGCCGAGTTCGGATCGGATAAACGCTGAAAGCATCTAAGCGTGAAACCGGCCCCAAGATGAGATATCCCATCGAAAGAGTAAGACCCCACAAAGACTAAGTGGTTGATAGGTCAGGAGTGTAAGTGTAGTAATGCATTGAGCGGACTGATACTAATTGGTCGAGGGCTTGACCAAGTATTCTTCGAATAGACGAAGGTCAGAGATTGAGGTTAAGTTTTGAAAAAAACTAGTTTACAATATTCAGTTTTGAAGGTATAATACCTTCTGAAAAACGGAAAACTATCCGGTGACGATGATGAGGAGGTCACACCTGTTCCCATTCCGAACACAGCAGTTAAGCTCCTAGATGCAGACAATAGTTAGATGGAGACGTCTTGTGAAGATATGTAGTTGCCGGATTTTTTATGAGAACTCGACGCCTAAAGCGTCGAGTTTTTTATTTAATATCATTATAGTTATCCACAATAATATCCACAGATATTTGTGTGTTTTGTGGATAATCCTGTGGATAATTCTTAATTTATTACCGAGTTATCCACACGCAACTTGTGGATAAAAATGAATGTCCTGTGGAAAACCTGTGGATTATTTGTGGAAAACGGGCAAGTTATCCACAAATCAGATAAAATTTTATAAATGATGAATATTTTTCTGATTCACGGCAATATTTTTACAGACAAGTAATTAGTGAAAGGTGAATTAGCCATGAGCAGGGCGAGAAAATCTGTTTTGCATATATTGCTACTTGTTATTATTTTTGTTGCATCCTTACATAGTGCTGTGCTTGGTAGTAACTCTTTGGTTGCAATAAGACGTGCAGATATGTTTCATGGATTGGTAAAAATAATAAAAAATTATTCATCGTTGTCAATTCTTCAAGAAGAATCTAATGGTCAGGAAAATGTTTCACACCCGGAGCAAACGACGATGCCTCAGGCTTCGCCAACACCAAATGCTACAAAAGTCCCCACGGCAGAGCCTACAGCGACTGCAGCTCCGACAGTATCCGAGACACCTTTTCCTACTGCCACTCCTATCCCAGAGGAAGAATTAAAGAATACAATTTTAGTTTATTTTCATGAAACGGACATGGTAAGAAGACTTAATATTGAGGAATATGTTTTGGGAGTTCTTGCCGCAGAGATGTCTGATAGATTTGAATTAGAGGCTTTAAAGGCACAGGCTGTAGCAATCAGAACAAATTGTTATTATAGTTTAGAACACGTTAAAGAGCATAAAGACGGAGCAGTTATTTGTACAGATTCTTCCCATTGTCAGGCTTTTTCTGATGAGGATTATTCTTCGAAGTATGTTAAAGCAGTAACTAAAACCGAGGGAATTGTAATTAAATATGACGGCGAATATATCAGTGCGAACTATTTTTACAATAGCGGAGGATATACGGAAGACTCTTCTAACGTTTGGGGAGGAAGCGGTAAGCCTTATTTAGTTGCGGTCAGCAGCCCCGGAGAAGAGGCTTTCGACTCGTATTATAAAGAATATGAATTTTCAATGAAATCTTTTGCTAAGAAATCAGGTATTAAGGGAGCTTCTTATGAGAATATAACTGATATAGACAGAAGCAGTTCCGGAGGAATTAACAGTATTACAATAAATGGTAAAAAGCTTAGCGGCAGAGAATTAAGAAGCAGATTGGATCTAAGATCTACGAAGGCATATTTTAAACAGGGAGAAGATGGAAAGATAATTGTCGAGGTGTATGGTTACGGTCATGGGGTTGGAATGAGCCAATGTGGTGCTCAGGCTATGGCATTGGAGGATGCTTCGTATAAGACAATCCTTACTCACTATTATACCGGTGTAAAAATCAGAAGCATAAATTAAGCATAAAATAAAGTATTATAAAGCTCTTTCTTGGAAAAAATCTAATGCATAAAAACAGACGACACTCAACTTAAGCGGAATGTCGTCTGTTTTGCATCTAATCCTGTCTGACAGATGCCGAAGTCGTAATTTCTTCAAATTACTGTCTTATCGGCACGCAGGTAAAATCAATTCTTTTCTTACTATTGGATTATTTTACTGCTTTATAAAGTGCATCAATTTGTGCATCGCTAAGAATCTGGCTGTAGATTCTTACGAAGGCGATTGAACCCTGGAAGTATCCCTCTACACCATTTGATGTGGAGTCTGCACCGATAACAAGTCTTTGAGCTGTATCGCCGGGGAAAATGATATCGCCGGAGGTACATTCAGAATCATATTCGCCGTCAACGAAAAGGCAAATATCTGAGCAATCATATGTAGCTACAACATGGTAGTAAACATCTGTTTCTGCTGCTGATGTGTAATAAGGATGAGTGTATGAGCCGGTATAAATATTAAAACCAAAGCTGTTGTTTCCGGGAACGTAGTCAAAACCGAAACCGCCGCTTTCCATATTAGCTACTATACCTACTTCGTTTGTTGTGTCGGCAATTGAGAAATAAACCTCCATTGTGAAGCCTTTAGCCAGAAGTTCATAATAATCACTGATATTTTCTATCGCAAAAGCGCTGCTTCCATCGAAGGTAGCAACTTCCATATTGATAGTGCTGTCTGTATCAACAACGGGAGAACCGTATGTCTGGAACGTAGCTGTGTTAGATGTTTTGTTAACGGGAGCACCATTTTCGAACCGAACGTCAAGAACATCTGCAACAGGAGCATCTACAGGTTCCGGTGTAGGAGTAGGCTCTGATGTGGGAGCTGACGTAGGAATTTGCGTAGGTGCTGTGGTAGGAGCAGAGGTAGGCGCTGTGGTAGGTTGTGTACCTTCTGAAGAATCACCGCAACCTACGAAACAAGTGAATACCAAAGCAATAGCCAAAAGAATAGTTAAAAGCTTTTTCATTATAAAAACCACCTTAAAGAAATTATTTGATTCATCATACAGTATTTGATGTTTTCAGTCAAATAAAACTTGCGTATATTTATATTTACATTTCAAAAAACAAGTGATAGTATACCCAATAATACTAAAATGGAGAATTCAATATGAATTATCTTGATAAAGCAAATTGAGAGGGCAGCGAAAGTAGCTTCGAATATGTTTGATGAGGAGCAGGGGTTGTTTGTAAGTGGCGAAGATAGGCAAGTGTTGTGGATAGCGCAATGTCATATGGTATTAGCCCGGGTATTTCATAAGAAAATATATTAGTAAACAGGGAGGACAAAATGAAAAAAATTAAAGTTGGTGTTCTTGGAGGATACAGAGGAACGAGTATGATTAATTACAGTAAACAGGCAAACAACGTTGAGCTTGTTGCAATTTGTGATAAATCTCAGGAGGTATTGGAAAGACAAAAGGAAAATCTAAAAGGTGAAAATATCGCTTTTTATGATAATTTCGAAGATTTTATCAAGCATGATATGGATGCTGTGGTATTGGCAAATTATGCTAATGAGCACGCTCCTTTTGCCATTAAATGTCTCAAAGCAGGCAAACACGTTTTTAGCGAAGTGTTGCCTGTGCAGACAATGAAGGAAGCTGTTGAGTTGATTGAAACAATTGAGCAGACCGGCCTTGTATACGCATACGGTGAAAATTACTGTTATATGCCGGGACCGTATGAGATGAGAAAACTCTATCGCGAGGGAAAAATCGGTGAGTTTGAGTATGGCGAAGGCGAGTACGTTCACAATTGCGGTCCGATTTGGCACAGCATAACATACGGTGAGGAAAATCATTGGAGAAATAACATGTATGCTACTTTCTACTGTACCCATTCCATAGGGCCGTTAATTCACATTACCGGTCTAAGACCTGTGTCAGTTACGGGTTTTGAGAGTAAAATGATAAAAAGGCATCTTGACGTTGGTTCAAAATCAGGTCAATTCGGCATTGAGATGATTGAATTGGAAAATGGAGGCATTATAAAAAGCATACACGGAGGATTGTATAAGGATTCTATCTGGTACTCAGTGTATGGCTCGAAAGGTCGTATGGAAACAGCAAGAGAAGATGCAAGAGCCGGTGGCGTTCACGTTATATACGTTAATTCTGACAAAGAAGAATGTGATTACGCAAGCGGAGAGCTTGTAAGCTATAATCCGAAAAATGAGCAGGCTGCAGCGGCTTTCGGTCATGGCGGATCTGACTTTTATTCGATGTATAACTTTATTGAGAAAATCCTTGGAAATGATGAGGCTGACACTATTGATATATACGAAGCACTGGATATGTTTTTACCCGGCATGTTTGCGTACCGTTCTGTGTTAAATGGCGGAATCCCTATGGAAATTCCAAATTTAAGGAATAAAGAAGAGCGTGAAAAGTACAGAAATGACGTAATGTGTACAGATCCGGAGGTAGCCGGTGATCAATATATACCTGTTTTCTCCAAGGGCAATCCGGAGATTGACCCTGCAGTGTACGAGAAGATGAGATTGATGTGGGAAAAGGAAAGCGGAGCAAATTCAGGATATACAAGAGCAGCCTTCAAGCAGGGCAGTAAAACAAATTAATATTGACGGTTTTATTTCATTGTGATACAATACAACCTGTTCAGCCAATGTTTTGGAGATGTACTCAAGTTGGCCGAAGAGGCGCCCCTGCTAAGGGTGTAGGTCGGGATACCGGCGCGAGAGTTCAAATCTCTCCATCTCCGTGGGAACGAAAGACACTGTTTCATTATTGAAGCAGTGTTTTTTACTTTTCAAAGAATTATTATCTATGTTTCTCGTATGAAAACCGAATTTTTGTGAACTTTTTACCCAGGTGCTTGAAGTCTGCAGAAATACCGGAGAAAGGGATAAAGTTCATTTTATATTGCTTTTTCTGTTTAACGTAATTAGCAAATTCAAGGCAGAAAATCAGTGTTATGTTGCAACAGTCACTAAAAATTTTTTTCTGTTCTAATATCTATGTTATAATACAGATATAATATATTTTACGAACAAAGGAAAATGTAAATGGCGCTACTTACTTTAAAAGATATCGGGAAGATATATGTTTCTGAAGGATCTGTATCTGTCGGAATACGAGGAGTTAATTTAAGCTTCAATAAAGGAGAATTTGTTGCGGTAACAGGTAAATCCGGATCCGGAAAATCCACGTTATTAAACGTTATTTCCGGAATGGATACGTATGAAGAGGGTGAGTTGTTTATTGAAGACCAGCCGACCTCCCACTACATGCAGCAAGATTGGGAAGAATACAGAGAGAAATATATTTCTTTTATTTTTCAGGATTATAATATTATAGAAAGCTTTACTGTTCTTCAAAACGTAGAGCTTGCGCTTATGCATATAGATGACAAGAAGGAGCGTCGCAAAAGAGCGATGGAGTTACTTCGCAGAGTAGGAATGACTTCGCATATCAGGCAAAAAGGAAGTAAGCTCTCCGGAGGACAGAAACAAAGAACGGTAATTGCGAGAGCTTTGGCAAAAGACAGCCCTATTATTTTAGCAGATGAGCCTACGGGGAATCTTGATGCAGCAACCTCGGCGGAGATTATCGAACTTTTGAGGGAAGTTTCCAAAGATAAGCTTTTGATTGTAGTAACTCATAATTTTGAACAAGTAGAAGCATATTCTACGCGTCACATACGTATTTTCGACGGATCTGTAGAGTCTGATCAAAAATATTGCGGGACACCTTCAATAGATATTTGTGAAAAGGAAAAAGAAGACACACAAAGAAGTATAAAAAAACAGATAAAAAACGGGATAACGCTGGGAAGGACAATTTTCACGGCAAAACCAAAGCTGTCCGTTTTTATTTGCTTACTTTTAATTGTAGGAACCCTGGGAGTTTTTCTGATGACCACGCTATGCGGGAATGCTAATGATATTTTTGAGAAAAAGTACATGTTTACTCATATCGACGGCAGGCTTGTTGTAACAAAACGGAGCGGAGAGGTTATTTCACAAGAGGAGGTAGATATTCTTGTTGAGAAATACGGAGCGAAAGACAGTCTGAGATACGATATATTATTAGATATGGGTAATTCGGTATACGTTACTTTCTCAGAGGAAGAAGATTATTGGGAAAAAAGCGCTTCGTTGAACTATACGTATGGTAAAAAATACAGTGGAAAAATCATAGGGCGATACCCTGAAAAGGAAAACGAAGTATTCCTGTATCTTCCTGTTTACTGGCAACCCACAGTAGGAAAAGAATCTTTGAAACTCAAAGAAGTTATGATAGATTCTGTTTATTATGACCTGGTAGGAGTGAAATATTTTTACGATAATAATCACTTGGGCGAATGCCTTTTTACGGAGGAAGGCTTTAACTTTGCTACGGCAAGGCATTTTATAATGAATAATTCTTCTGTAATGGTAAAAGTTGTTTCCACTAAAGAGCAAGGTTCGCAAATTTTCCAGTTACATAACATATACGTTTCTTTTGATATGGATCCGGACAAGATTTATATTGAGCATAATGCGTATAATAATTTGCCGTCGGATGCATTTACTACTACCGTTACTTATTCGTCGGAATATTATAAATATAATTACAACTATAACGGAAGCGAAAAAATATACATCTTTAACAAGACTTTCACAGATGAAAACATTACGCGGGTAAGACCCGTTGTAAAAAACAAGAGGATAATGTCTGAGTCGCTCATTATGAGTGACGAGCTAATCTGTCGGATTGCACAAGAGGTGCTTAATCTGAAATATACGCAGGCATCTTTGTTTTTTGAGGATGATGAGGCGGCACATCAGGCGGCAGAACAAATCAAAAAGGAAGGATATATTGCAGTTCCTTCAAATACGACGTACGAACCGGGCGCTGAGGAGACAATGATGTCATTAATATCTTCATTGGTATTGGTATTTGCGTGGTTGATTGCGATTGTTTTCCTTGCTTTCTTCATTAATTTATGCCTTGGAAGGACATTAGGAGCATTTAAAGGCGATATGGCTATCATGAGATCAATGGGAATTCCTGTAAAGGTAATTCGTATCGGCATGTACGTAAGAATGTTAATTTCCTTGCTTCCGGCTTTTGTTGTGGTGGCAGTATCAGCTGCGCTTATATACACTTCACCTAAGACTAATGAGTATTTTGTATATCTTTATGCGTGGCAATATGTAATGATATTTATCGGAATGATATTGCTTACTGTAAGGGTAACCTACAGGCAGATCAGGAAACTTTTCGGACAGAGCGTAAAGAAAGCTTTGAAAGGAGTGAATAAAGAATGATCAGCATCAAGGGGTTAAATAAGTTTTTTAATAAAGGCCGACAAAATGAGATTCACGTGCTTAATGATATTAATCTTGAACTGCCGGATAAGGGTTTGGTGGCAATATACGGCAAAAGCGGTTGCGGTAAAACTACACTGCTGAACGTAATAGGCGGTCTTGATAAATTTGCCGGCGGCAATATCTTGATTCAAGAGGAACCGATTATAAAAAACACCGATGATATCAGAAATAAATATATAGGATACATTTTCCAGAATTATAACTTGAATTCTTCTGAGTCCTGCTATGATAATATTGCGGCGGCGTTGATCCTTTGCGGTATTACAGACGAACAGGAGATAGAAAAGCGGGTTATGGCGGCATTGCGTTGTGTGGATATGGAGAAATACAAGAAACGCACTCCGGACACGTTATCGGGCGGTCAGCAACAGCGTATTGCAATTGCGAGAGCAATTGTAAAAAACCCTTCTGTTATTCTTGCAGATGAGCCTACCGGAAATCTTGACGAGGCAAACACCGTAATGATTATGGACCTGCTCAAAAGCATTTCACAAGATCATCTTGTTTTGCTTGTTACACACGAGGCAAATCTTGTTGACTATTACTGTGATACGGTTATTAAATTAGAAGACGGCCGCGTGGTTTCAATTCGCAATAACGAGGACGCATACGGTTTTGAAGCAAGAGATAAAAACCATATTTATCTGGGCGAAATGACAAAAACCAGCTTAGCAGATGGAAATGTCCACGTTGAATATTACGGTGAAAAGCCGGAAGCACCGATAAATATCCGTATTATTAACAATAACGGCCAGTTATTTGTGCAACTCGGTACAGAAAAAATCCGTGTTGTTGATAAGGGCAGCGAAATAAAAATAATCGATGACATTTACAGGGAGAAAACAGGCGGCAAGGACGCTGTTAAAAAAATAGATTTATCTCAATTGCCTTCTATAGAAAGTGCGAAAACAGGACGCTTGTTTACAATCAAATCGTCAATAAAAAGCGGCTATAAGGCTAATTTTAAAAATAACAAGAAAGGAAAGAAGCTTCTTCGCGGTTGTCTGTGCTTGTTTGCTGTGGTTATTGTTTTTATGACTGCTGTTTTCGGAACCTCTCTTAAAAAAATTTTTAACGCAAGTGACGCATATAACCATAACGTTTATTACGTAGTTACAAACGGTGCTGAGGAATCGAAGAAAATCAATGAGGCCATGCAATCAGGTAAGGCCGGTATTGATTACGTAAGACTTACCAAGGGCTTTTTGCTGGAGAATAACGAGGTGGAGTTTAGACCGGGAACTTTTGAGTCATTTGAACAGTTTGAATATGAGAATTCTCTTAAAACAAACGCGGTATATTTGGGAGAATCTCTAATAAAAGAAAAAACTCTTATAATTGGGAAGAAAGACAATCTTGCAATGGATGAAATGGTAATTACAACTGCTGTTGCAGACAAATTGCTTGAAAAAGCCTCTTTGGGATATATTGATGAATACAGCGATTTATTGGGAATGATAACAACCTCTCTTTACGTTGAGTCTGTGTTTCCAGACATTGTGGGAATTGTAGAGTCTGACGAGCCGGCGATTTACATTAACGAGATGTCTCTTGCAAAATACGTAATGGGTTTTGTATCGTCTTTGCGTGTGCAGTCAGCAAAAGACTACGGCTACGACCTAAAGCTGGGAGAGACAGTGCTTATTATGAAAGCAAAAGCCCTCTCAAATCAGGAGAAACTGCCTGATAAAGGGGAAAAGATTATGATACACAACGTTGAATTGACGGTTACGGAGATCTTGCAAGTGCACACAAACTACGAAGAATGGCTTGCAGTTCAGGGTATTGTAAAAGATGAACGAAATGAGTTTTTTGCAAAAATAGCCAGCCGACTATATCCTGATGCAACGGAAGAGGAGATAAAAAATATTATTAACAGGCTGGAGACAGAGAATTATTTTGAATACTATGATTATATTTATGCTGAGATTGATGATTTTTACAGAGAATATCTGTCTTATGAGCCGTCAAACTATGACATTTGGTTGTATCTTGAAAAAGGTGTAGAGAATGCAAAATATATGATGTTGCCTACGGATTATTTTAAGGCGGTGGAGTACAAGGAATTATATGGAAGGTATCCAACCCTCAAGGAGTTGGAGCAGGTGTATGAGTCGCTGCCATACGTAGAGGAAACGCTTAAGGCTGACCGGGAAAGGTATAGTAATGAGTTCTATGAAAGAGGCGGAGGTACCGGGTTCTCCGAATGGGTATATCTTGTGTCGGACGAAGATTATATATCTTTTTCCAAACAGATTGGAGAGACACACGAATCTGTTTCCGAATCTGTTTCAGACGTGTATTTGTATCTCGATATGAGCCAGGAGTCCCTGTATAGAGAAGATTCTGTAAATTACGATGCAACGTATACTGCGATTCATTCATCCAATCCTTCCGCAACAGAAAAGTGGCTTGAAAGTGAAATGCAGGAAGGCACTTATATAACACCGGAATATATTTTCAAGCTGCTGATTAAGGAAGAAGCTCCGACGATTATAGCAAATCTTATCAGCATGAGTGTAGTTTTCGTCCTGATGTGTATATGCATGTATTTTATTATGAGATCCTCTTTGATGAATCGTATCAAAGAAATAGGCGTATATCGGGCTATCGGAGTATCGCGTAAAAATTTAATGTTCAGATTCATGATAGAAGCTTTCGTGCTGGCCTCTCTGACAATCCTGATAGGCTATCTGTTTGTAAGCGGATTTATAATTACGTGTTTTAGCTTATCTTCCCTGATGTCGAGGATTTTCTATTATCCTGTATGGATGGCTTTGA
This sequence comes from Clostridia bacterium, assembly GCA_017517275.1. Taxonomy (GTDB): domain Bacteria; phylum Bacillota; class Clostridia; order UBA1212; family UBA1255; genus SIG424. The sequence goes on along the minus strand of JAFWZX010000021.1, from coordinate 15,657 downwards.
TTATACTTGTTATTCTATACGGAGTGAGCTTGTTATTTGGAACGCTTCCTGTAATGTCGCTTTTGAAAAAAACTCCCAGCGAAATTATTGCAAAATACGATATTTAATGGCAAATGCATAAATAAAATGGTACAATAGCAAGGATGAGGGAGAAGGAGTTATCAGTAAATGTTAAAACAATTACGTAGCAAAATAATAGAAGCGTTAATTTCTGTATTGCCGGTGACGTTGATTGTAATTATATTGAATCTCACCCCGCTTGTTAATTTCTCAGGTAAAGAGATCGGTGTGTTTTGTGTAAGTGCCGTTTTGTTATTGGTTGGCATCGGTTTATTTAATCTCGGAGCTGATCTGGCGATGACACCGATGGGAAAATACGTAGGTGAAGGTCTTACAAAATCCCGCAGATTAACGTTACTTTTGTTTGTATGCTTTACAATGGGCGTTTTAATAACTGTTGCCGAACCGGATCTGACTGTTCTTGCCGGTCAGGTTGCAAATATTATTAATCCCACAACGCTTATCCTTTTTGTGGGAGTCGGCGTGGGTGTTTTCCTTGTTATTTCGATGTTAAAGATTGTATTTAAGATACCGTTGGCGAAGATTTTGATGCTTTTTTATTTCCTGATGTTCGGTTTGGCTGCTTTGATGCTCGATCGAGGTAAGGGCGATTTGTTGGCGTTGGCTTTTGATTCCGGCGGAGTAACTACAGGACCTATTACGGTGCCCTTCATAATGGCTGTTGGGGTAGGTGTTGCGCTTACTATCGGAGGAAGTAATTCAAGTGAGAACAGCTTTGGCTTGATTGCCCTTTGTTCGGTCGGTCCTATATTGGCTGTTATGGCGTTGGCTCTTTTTTCAAAAGGTGATCTTACATATACTTTACCTGATTATGGAATTGCAGATAATATTATCTCAGGCTTTACGGGGACACTTTTATCAGTTACAAAAGAAGTGCTGATTGCTCTGAGCCTTATTGTTATATTTTTCTTTATTATCAATTTTATTTTCCTGAAAATCCCGGTGAAAAAAATAACGCAGATTATTGTGGGTATCTTTTTTACTTTTGTGGGTCTTGTGATATTCCTCACCGCCGTAAACGTAGGCTTTATGCCTATCGGATATAAAATGGGTAGTGATCTTGCGGGAAGCAGTACAAAGGCTTTAGTAATTATCAGTTTCATGCTGGGTATGGTTGTGGTACTTGCCGAGCCTGCCGTTCATGTTCTGAACAAACAGGTTGAAGAGATTACAAGTGGCGGAGTATCAAAGAAATCTATGATGATAGCGCTCTCTACAGGTGTTGGCCTGGCGGTATGCCTGTCAACAATAAGAATTATATTTGGTTTTTCAGTTTTGTATTATTTGATTCCGGGATATTTTATCTCTTTGGGACTGTCTGTTTTTGTTCCGAGAATGTATACGGCGATTGCTTTTGACTCGGGTGGTGTAGCCAGCGGTCCTCTTACTTCGACTTTTATTCTGCCCTTTGCAATCGGCGCATGCAGCATGATAGGCTCGGGGGCCGGACAGGTGCTTACAGATGCTTTCGGGATAATCGCTCTGGTCGCTATGACACCTTTGATTACAATCCAAAGTCTAGGCTTTAGCTCTATTGTAAAAAAGAGAGCACGTGAAAAAATCGCTATGAAGAGAATCTTATCTTCTGATGATAAACAAATTATTGAATTTGAGTAAGGAGGGCCTTTTCTTGGCAAACGCAGATATAAAAAAAATGAAATTGCTGGTAACTGTTGTAAACAGAAGCAAGGAAACGTATTTTATTGATTTGCTGGAACAGTTTGAGGTTAACATGCAAATGGTAGTGTACGGGAAAGGAACAGCTAACTCTGAAATGTTAAATTTGTTGGGTTTGGCGGAAACAGAGAAGGCTATTATTTTTTCTTGCGTCAGGGAGGATAAGATAAAGGAGATTAAGACCACTCTTTCTGAAAAGTTTAAAAAGATACGGAACGGAAAGGGTATAGCTTATACGATTCCGATGCAAAGCATCGTTGGAGCATCTATTTACCAATTTTTGAGCAATTATAAGAATTAACCGGAGGAAATCATGAAGAAAACGTCAGTAATATTTTGTATAGTAAATAATGGCTTTTCAGAAGCGGCAATGGATTGTGCTAAGAAATACGGAGCAACAGGCGGCACTGTTTTCCATGCCAGAGGCACAGCATCCAAAGAGGCTGAGAAGCATTTTAATATTACAATAGAGCCGGATAAGGAAATATTGATGATTATTCTTGACGAAGCGAAGAAGAATGATGTTCTGTACGGCTTGTACGATGAGATGGGCACGGGTTCTTCTGCGCAAGGGGTTGCGTTTACACTTCCTGTGGAGGATGTAATAGGAATAGAGTCTTGCAAATAAAGGGGGTAAATGTTACAATAACACTGACTATTATGTTAGTGGAGGTAACATTCATATGAGTCCTGAGAGAGCTCCTTTTTCATCCCTTTCTTTCCCTGTAGGTCCTCTTGGCATTATTGCTATGGATAGCTGTAAGGAAATTGCGCAAAAAGTAGATGCTTGGTTATTAGAAGAACGACACGGAGAGACGGGCAATAAAGAAGGCCTGTCATCTTTTTTTATCAATTCACGCTGCCCCAGATTCAGTAACGGAGAGGCAAAAGCGATTATTGATGAATCAGTCAGAGGTAAAGATATTTTTATTCTTTGTGATGTTGGCAACTATAGTCTTACATACAATTTTATGGGTAATACAAACCATATGTCACCGGACGATCACTTTGCAGACCTTAAGAGAATTATTTCTGCAATAGCAGGTAAGGCAAAGAGAATAAATGTTATTATGCCTTTCTTATATGGCGGCAGGCAGCATAAGAGAGTTGTTCGTGAGTCGCTTGACTGCGCGGAAGCTTTGAGAGAGTTGGCTGAGGTCGGTGTTGCGAATATTATTACTTTTGACGCACATGATTCCAGAGTATCGAATGCCATTCCCGAGATTGGTTTTGAAGACGTACATGCTTACTATCAGTTTATTAAAGCTTTATATACTAACGTTGAGAATTTCAGTGTGGATAAAAGTCGCCTCATGATGGTCAGCCCTGACGAAGGAGGTATTCACAGAAACCTTTATTATTCATCACTTTTCGGCATTGATCTGGGTGTTTTCATTAAGAGGAGAGACTACAGTCGTATCGTTAACGGACGTAACCCAATTATTGCTCATGAGTTTATCGGCGATGACGTTGAAGGTAAGGATATCCTTATTATTGACGATATGCTGTCTTCCGGAGACTCAATGATTGATATTATTAAAGAGCTTAAGAGCCGCAAGGCAGGTCGTATCTTCGCGGCTGTTACGTATGCTCTTTTCACAGACGGTATTGGCGAATTCCAAAAGTGCTATGAGCAAGGTTTGATAGACAAGCTTCTTGCAACTAACCTTACATACAGACGCCCTGAACTTAGAGAGGCTCCTTGGTTTGTTGAGGTTGACATGTCTAAATATATTGCAAAACTTATCGATGCTCTTAACTATGATGAGTCTTTGGGTGCACTGGTTAATCCGGCTCAGAGGATTCTTAATTACGTTCATCTTAAGAATAGCGAAGACAAAAAATAATATCTTTACAAGCAAGGTTTGAGATGGTATATTTATTTCAGCAAGTGTTTGGAGCTGAATATGGAATATACGTTTATCAGAAAAAGATTGATTCCTGAAGAGGAAGTAGATATATCATCAGATGAACTCATTTCGTGTAACGGGAGAGTTATTATAACAAGGTGGTTTCCGATTAAACCGCGAAGAGATATCGGTTGGGGAGTTTCTTATACTGATATGGAAAGCGGCTATAAGATCAGTGCGGTGCACGACGGAGAGGGGAATTTCGGATATTGGTACGTAGACGTTGTAGCTACTAAGTATTTTCCCGGTGAAAATAAGTACGTTTTCACAGACCTGCTTGTTGACGTCAGGATATATCCGGGTAAGGAGCCGGAGATTCTTGACATGGACGAACTGGAATATGCTAAAAAGCGCGGTATTGTGTCAGATTATGACTATAATACCGCGCTTTTTGTTGTTGATTCAGTTTTGAAGCTCTATAGGGAAGGAAAATTCCCTGATTTGCTTAAATATTATGCTCCGAAGGGTTTTGTATCCAGATCTGCAAACTGTTTGAAGAAAGGAAGCAGTTTATCTACGATTACCTGAACGCCGCCTTCTGAATCGGATTCTATGTTAAGGGGCACTAAGGGATCGTGCAGGGAGAGTCTTAAAAGGAACCAGCCGTCGCCGTTTGCTTTGTCGCATTTTACGCGCAGACCTTCGTAGTTGACAGCTTCAGCTTCCCAGCCGCTTTGAGCTTTTACAAATTCTGCCAATTTGTTGATTATATCATTGCCATATGCTTTGAAGTCTTCGCATGCGATGCCAAGTCGATATTCTTTTGCTTCTGCAGGCTCTGCCAGGTCAGCGATGAGCTCATCGATGCTGATGCCTTGCTTTTTGAGAGCTGCCATTTTGATAAGAATCTTTGCAATCAGATATGCACCGTCATCGAGGAAGTAGTTCTCTTTGAGAGCGCCGTGTCCTGACGTTTCGATGGCAACGGGGGTGTAGACACCTTCTGCGTTAAGGCGGATGGCTTCGTTAATAACGTTTTTGTAGCCTCTTTTGAATCTGTGGTGAACACCGCCTAAGTTACCTTCTATGAAGGCCTTGAGTCCACTTGACGTGATGGAGTCTGTTACGATGGTGGAACCGGGATGTTCTTCAATAGCGATTGCTGAGATAAGTGCGATAATTCTGTTTCTGTTAATCTCTTTGCCGTGTTTGTCTACTGCTCCTGCGCGGTCTACGTCTGTATCGAATATAATACCAAAATCTGCCTTGTTATCTATAACAGCTTTTGTAATTGCTTCCATAGCTGTGGCATCTTCGGGATTGGGAATGTGATTTGGAAAGCTTCCGTCAGGCTCCAGGAATTGGCTGCCCTCTGTGTCGGCTCCCAAGGGCTTTAATACTTTATCTACAAAGAAGCCGCCTGCACCGTTTCCGGCATCAACGACGATTTTAAAGCCTGCCAGAGGTTTGTTTTCACCTGTGGCTTTGCGGATTTTCTCTGCTAAATCTGCAGCATAAATGTCGATAAATGACAGCTCTGATACGCTGCCGCCTGCAGCTTTGTCAAAACATCCTTCTTGTGCTATCTCAAGAATCGCTGTAATGTCGCCCTTCTCTAAGCCGCCGTCGTTGGTGAAAAATTTAAGTCCGTTTCTATTAAAAGGAAGATGGCTTGCTGTAAGCATGATTGAACCGTCGTATTCATAGCCCGGAATTACAGTGGACATGAACATTGCCGGTGTTGATGCAAGACCGCAGTTGATTACTTTGCAGCCCATGGACATAAGTCCTTCTATTACCGCTTCTCTGAGTGCTTTTGCGCTGAGTCGGGAGTCGTTACCAACAGCTACCGATAATTCGTTTGCGGCTTTACCTTTCTTTGCAGAAAGCCATTTTGCGAAGCTGCATGCGATAATGCCTGCAATCTCAGGTGTGAGGTTGACGTCCTGGCCTTCGATACCTGTGAGCGCAACGCCTCTTATGTCGCTGCCGTTTTGCAGTTTCTTCCATTTGTTATCTAACATTAAAAACACAACCTTTCAAAAAGTAGTAGTTTATTTTCAACTCTTTGAAGAATAACACAAAACAAGGTTTTTCACAATGAAAATGTTATGTTTTGTTTATGTTTACTTTAGACATAGACAAACACGAGGACAAAATAGTGATTCATATATTGAAGTACAGATATTTTTTACGGAGATTTATATGATTACTTTACATAATATGTTCCCAAAGCCGCTTAGCCGCGAAGAGGAGACGGAGTATCTGAGCCGGATGGCTGCCGGTGATATGGAGGCGCGGGAGGTGCTTATTGAACGGAATCTGCGCCTTGTTGCCCACGTTGTTAAGAAATACGTTGCTTCCGGCACGGAGGGTGAGGATTTGATTTCTATCGGGACTATCGGTCTTATTAAGGCAATTGCAACCTTTGACAATAGAAAGGGCATTCATCTGGGGACATATGCGGTACGGTGTATTGAAAATGAGATCCTAATGTACCTGAGGTCCACAAAAAAGCACAGCCAGGACGTGTCGATGAATGAACCCGTTGGAATAGACGGTGAGGGGAACGAGATTTCTCTTGCAGATTTGCTAAGTCAGGATGACGGTGAAATGCTTGATGCGATTGATAGCCGTGATGAGCAGACTCGTGTGCGCGAGATTATCAGAACTGTATTAACGCGACGCGAAAGGCGTATTATTGAATTGCGATTTGGTTTGCTTACCGGCGAAGAGATGACCCAGAAACAGGTAGGACAGATGCTTGGTTTGTCCCGGTCGTATATAAGCCGGCTTGAACATTCGGCGATTGAGAAGATTAAGAAGCATATGGGGTGAGGTGAATTATTGAAAAAAGATTATATTTTCATGAACATTTGAAAAGAATGTGGAGAAAGAGTATAATAAGATAATAAGCAAGATGGCGTATATGCTGAGCTGGAAAGAGGTAGTGAAATGATAGACAAAAGACAAAAGAATGCAGAAATATTTCGTGATACACAGAAGATGTATGATACGGAGCCGGCACTTGTGGAGGCAGTAAGTAAAGGGATAAAAAGACAGAAGTTTATCGGCGAGAAGGATGACGTGGCATGGGAGAATGATACGGTTACACAGCCGGACACGAAAGAAAGGGCGAATGTTGTAGTCAGCAGTAAACGCTCCTTAGAGGCGGCTGAGAGCTACGCTCGTCTGGGGAAAAAAGTCTGCGTGCTGAACTTTGCTTCTGCTACCAATCCTGGAGGTGGTGTTACTCGTGGATCTTCTGCTCAGGAAGAGTGTATTTGCCGCTGCACAACATTATATCCATGCTTAAATAGTGATAAAATGTGGGAGCTTTTCTATAAACCGCACAGATCAGAGAAAAATCCGTTATATAATAACGATTGTATCTATACTCCGGACGTTTGGGTATTCAAGAACGACGTGGATTTTCCGACCTTGATGCCTGTGGAGATGTGGTGGCAAGTCAATATATTAACCTGCGCTGCCCCTAATTTAAGGGAAAAGCCCAGTAATGAAATGAATCCGTGTGCCGGAGATCAGGCGGCAAAACTCCTTGATTCAGAGCTGGAGACGCTTTTGACCTCACGTATCAGACGAATCTTTGAGATAGCAACTGCGGAAGGAAATCGGGTATTAGTATTAGGAGCTTTTGGTTGCGGAGCCTTTATGAATCCCCCGGCAATTGTCGCTAAAGTATTTTATAACGTAATGCAGGATTTTATCGGCTGCTTTGAAACTATTGAATATGCGGTGTACCATCTGCCGCGGGAAACAGAGAATTATGAAACGTTCAGGCGGCAGATGGGAAGTGCCACAAAAGGTGCCGGCAAGACGGAAAAGAAGATTATTTATTCAGAACCGGCGGAGTATTTTCCAAGAGAGACAAGAAAAAAGTATAAGTTAGGGGAGTTCAACGATTCCTTTTCACAGCGTTGACAAGGAAGAAAAGAAGGAACATAATACATATACAATATCACTATAGAAATATCTAAAAGGGACATCGATGTATATCGTCATTGACGGCTTGAAGGTCGAAATCCAAAAAAAGAAAGTTAAAAATATCAACCTTGCAGTTCTTTCGCCGGAGGGCACGGTACGTATTTCTGCACCAAAACGTGTATCAGATGAATACATCTCAGACTTTGTGCGCAGCAAGATGGGATGGATACAAAAACAACGCGACAAGATATTAAAGAAGGCAATAATTGTTAACCGCGAGTATGTTACAGGTGAAAAAATCTATCTTTTCGGAGAGGAATATACATTGCAGACGCTTCCGGCAACAGGCAAAGCCCGGGTGACAATAAATGGCAACACAGCATATCTTGAGACAAAAAACGGAAGTACCGCGGCGGATAGAGAAAAAACAGTTAACGAATGGTACCGCCAGCTTCTCAAGGAGCAAATCAGAAAATACCTTCCGAAATGGGAAAAGATAACAGGACTTCATCCCACAGAGTGGCAAATAAAAAACATGAAGACGCGCTGGGGGACGTGCAACACAGTCAGCGGAAAAATATGGTTGAATCTACAGCTTGCCAAGAAACCTTTTGTCTGCCTTGAATACGTTATACTTCACGAACTAACGCATCTTAGAATACGAAATCACGGAAAAGATTTCATCGAGGCAATGAATCACTATATGCCGGAATGGCAGGCAATTAAGGAAAAAATGAATGAATTTTAATTACTCCGCTGTCTGTAGACAAGCTCGTGCATGATGAACATAAGCACCAAGAAAACAACCTGAAAGACCGGAAGAAGAGCAATTGATATATTGTCAGCAATTAAACCAAACAATGGCGGCATTGTAAGAAAACCCACGTAAGCAAAAGCCATCTGGACACCGATCATTGCTTGAGAATTCTTTTCACCAAAGACTGATGGAGTCATATGGATAATACAAGGATAAATCGGAGCGCAACCCAGGCCGATGACGACGAATCCCGCCAGGGCAAATGTCGAGGCAAAAGGGACAAAGAGCATTATGATGCCGAGAGAAACAATTGCAAGGCCGAGACGAATCAAAATCCGGTCAGAAAGCCTCATTGCAAGGAAGCCATTGATGAAGCGACCGAAGGTGATACCAAGGTAAAACATGCTTGCAAAGGCAGCCGCTTTTTCAGGTGAAAAATCCCAGCGTCGAACAAGATAACTGCTGGCCCAAAGGGAAGTTGTAAGTTCTAAAGCGCAATAGCAAAAGAATAATAGGAAGCAGGAAAAAGCTCCTTTGATGGCAAAAATTTCCTTAAAAGAAAGAGAAACGGGAGCTTCGTCTGTGTTATCTGTATCAGCGGCACCATTTTCACCGGGGCAATTAACACAGGCAGCCCGTTTCCAAAGCGGCAGACTAATGAAAATCACCACAGATAAGGCAGCTTGAATAATTGAAACAATCAGATAACCATAATTCCAGCGATTAAGATTTATTAATGCAAAGCTCATAATATATGGACTGATGGCAGCGCCGACGCCCCACATGCAGTGAAGCCAGCTCATATGCTGAGCCTTGTAATGTAACGCAACGTAGTTATTCAGAATGGCGTCGATAGCTCCGGCTCCAAGACCATATGGAACAGCAAATAGAATTAACATCCAAAAATGACTGCTTATGGAAAAACCAAGCAATCCGGCGGCTGTAAGCGCGGTGCTGACCGCGGTGACTTTCCCGGCGCCGAAACGAACCAGCAGCTTGTTACTAAAGAGGCTTGAGAGAATGGTTCCGAGGAAAATCGTCATCGAAACAAAGCCGGCGAAAGACATTGGAACGTCAATCTCTGCATGTAAAACGGGCCATGCCGAACCAAGTAGGGAATCCGGAAGACCGAGGCTGATGAAACATATATAAATTAACACCAATAATAAACTAACCATGGTAAAAAGCCTTTCATAAGTTACTAAAGCCGAACTATAACTTATTTTATACAGGAATTCAACGGGTATTTTACTTGACCGGAAATTATTCCTGTGCAATAATTAAATAACAATAGCGGAAAGGGGCCCGAGCATGATATTCGGACGAATCAGGAATTATTTTGCTGCAAAAAAAGAAGACAAAGAGGAATTTTCACGCAAAATTCAACAGCTGTTAATAGACGTGTCAAAGGCAGAGGAAGAGTACAAAGCGCTTTTTGCCACGCAAGGAGAGTACATTGATATAAGCCGCACAATACAGTGGCGCAACAAGCATGCTAAGACACATGATGATGCTACGTCATATCTTAAGGACGGCATGATTGAGAAACGAAAAATTTCAAAGAAAAATCAGCACTATTTCGCTATTATGGGTGTTATGTATGAGCGTATTGACAAACACAGAAAGGGGCGCAATAAGAAGGTTGTTGCCGCAGAAGAAGCCCAAATTAAAGAAATGCTGCCGACTATCGAGCAGTATCAGCTTGATGCTATAACGGCAAGAGATAAGATTGTTCTGTTCACAGGCGCTCCCTCCACAGGTAAGACGACGGCTCTTAAGATAAAATATGACCGATTGGCAGTTGAAAATACGCAAAAGATTCTTCTGGAAGGCGGAGACATCGCCGGCTTTGCAAAACTTGCGGCTGATATTGTAGAGTATTACCGTGGCCAAGTGTGGACAGTTAATTACAATATTGACAGAAAAAGGTGGCTTCGCGAATATTTGCAAAAGTCATTACAGGAGAAGACCGATCGCCGCAAAATAATTGATTATTATCTCAACTTCCATAAAGTAGGAAAGACCCGGTGGGATTTCTCAAAAGAAGCCGATTATGAAAAGTATATAGAGCTTTGCCCTCCGACCTCCCTTAAAGGAGAGGAGATGAGAAGCTGTGCGCAGGTAGAGATCGCAGATTTCCTTTGTATGCTTGGCATAGATTATCAGTATAATGCCCAATTTGTAGTACCTATTATGGATCACGGAACGACAAGAAGATATAATCCTGCCTTTATTTTGCCGCAGAATAAAATCTGCATTGACCTTGTGACAGACGGGCAGCAAGCCGGAGATGCATTTATTGGTGAACTTTGTGAGATTTATAAAAATGAAGGCTATTCTCAAATTGTATGTTGTGAAAAAGACTTGTATGAAGGCACGCTGCAACAAAAATTACAAAAACAGATTTTGTCATCAGGTGCGGCGATAAATGCTTTGACAGATGATGACATCTGGACAATTATCGACAGGCGCTGTCCCGATTTGATTGATATCCTTACACATAGCCTTTTGAATGCCTTTATCAGTATACGGCTTAGCGGAATTACTGCAGAAGAGGTTGTTGCACTGAACAGAACCAAGAGCAAGACTGCAAGCCGTAATTATAAGAGGAACGAAAGACTTCTTTCTATTATTTTACCCGCTGTTGATGAGTATAAAAAGCAGCACTCGGACGATGAATTTACAGCTATAGAAGAAGCTTTGAGATGTTTAGCCGGCGCGCAAAAACCGCTGGAATACAAACAGATATTTGTAGATAATTTCCAAAATATTAATAGCCTAAGCAATAAGCTTCTACGGGCGATAATCGATAACTGCGGATGTAATCTTTTTGCCTGCGGTACAGATTGGACGGCAGAAACAAATTCAAACGGAGCAAATACGTCTTTCCTGCAGGAGTTTTCACGCTTCTATCCGGGAGGACTAAGCATAAGTGCCGATAAATTTATAAACGTTCCCGAGGTACTTTTCAAGAAAATTGCAAAATATATAAAGCAAGACGGTAACAGAACAAATTACAGAGCGATTTCCAGACTTGCCTTGGATAAAACGACTATTGCTGAGTGTTTTACCCTTGTTAAAGCGGAAAAAGACGAGACGCTTCTTGGTGCTTTCGAGAGCATTGACAAGAACACTACGGTGCTGACGGGAATATACGATAAGGACGCGCAGAGCGCAAGGGTGCTTACAGATAATGGCTTTATATACAAAGCGGCGCGAGATCTGGACAAAAAGTATGATACTGTTGTTTGGCTATGCACGCGATATACGGATTATGCATTTGGCGATATGACTATTGAGAATAACAACGTTGCGGAGCTTGTAAACGTAAGCGGTGAGCTTTACCCGGCGGTTGCAGACCGCAACATGCTGTGCAAGGCTGCCATGAAAGCAAAGAAACGTTTTATTGTTGTTTTCAGAGGCAGGAACGTCTCTGACGAGATGGAAGATTTTGTTAAAATTTTCACTGAAAAAAATTAAAGAAAAAAAGACTTCAGATGTCGCGCGGGTACTTGCAAGCGCGACATTTTTGTATATAATTTTACCTGTAGCACTTTATTTCAGGAGGCTTTACACACGATGATTAAGTTCACAAAAATGCACGGAGCAGGTAACGATTACATATATATTGATTGCTTTGAACAGCAAATCGACGATCCGGGCGCACTGTCACGCAGATTGTCAGACCGACATTTCGGCGTAGGCGGGGACGGAGTAATTCTCGTATGTCCAAGTAACGTGGCAGATGCGAAGATGCGTATGTTTAATGCGGACGGAAGCGAAGGCAGAATGTGCGGAAACGGTATCAGATGTGTTGGTAAATTTGTCTATGAAAAAAGAGGTGTTCAGAAGCCGGTTTTGACAATTGAAACGCTTGCAGGCATTAAAACATTAAGAATGCAGGCTGAAGACGGAATTGTATCATCTATTACTGTTGATATGCAGGCGCCCGGCCTTGACCCGGAGTCCATTCCGACAGTTCTTCCCGGTGAAAGAGTTGTTAACAGACCGATTATCATTGATGGTGTTACGTATAATATTACGTGTGTTTCAATGGGAAGTCCGCATGCCGTTGTCTTCTGCGAAGAAGACGTGAGAACTCTTGACCTTGAGAAGATCGGACCGAAATTTGAGAAGAATCCTATTTTTCCCGATGGCGTGAATACTGAGTTTATTAACGTTATTGATGGAAATACTCTGCGTATGCGTGTTTGGGAGAGGGGCAGCGGAGAAACTCTCGCTTGCGGAACCGGAGCCTGTGCATCTGTTGTTGCAGCGACTTTAAACGGTTTTTGCAAAAAGAATCAAAAAGTTAAGGTTGTACTGCTTGGCGGGGAGCTTACGATTGAGTATACAGATACGACTGTGTTTATGACAGGCGGTGCGGAGATAGTTTTCGACGGTAGTGTTAAGGCGTAACAGCAGTAAAAAAGCAGAAATGCAAAGGAGTATGTTTATGGGACATAAAATCAGAATTGCAATTGTAGGATACGGTAATCTTGGCAAGGGTGTCGAGGCAGCCGTAGATAAGAATCCCGACATGGAGCTCGTGGCAATTTTTACCAGAAGAGGTCCGGAGGGTGTCAAAGTCGCAACTGACGTACCGGTGTATTATTTCGATGATATTTTTACGATGAAGAATCAAATCGACGTGGTTGTGCTCTGTGGTGGCAGTGCTACAGATTTACCGGTTCAAACGCCGAAACTTGCAGAGCATTTTAACGTGATAGACAGTTTTGATACTCATGCAAAGGTACCTGAGCATTTTGAGGCTGTTAACAATGCGGCTATGGCAGGCTCGCACGTGGCAATTATTTCCGTAGGCTGGGATCCGGGACTGTTTTCACTAAACAGGCTCATTGGACAGGCAGTGCTTCCTGAAGGTCGCGACTATACTTTTTGGGGCAAAGGCGTAAGCCAAGGCCATTCAGATGCAATCAGACGTATTAAAGGTGTGGTTGATGCAAGACAGTATACGATTCCTGTAGGCAGCGCACTGCAGAGTGTTCGTGCCTGTGAAAATCCCGATCTTACAACAAGACAAAAACATACAAGAGAATGTTTCGTCGTTGCTGAAGAGGGTGCGGATTTGGCTGCGATTGAAAATGAGATTGTTACAATGCCGAATTATTTTGCGGATTACGATACGACAGTTCACTTTATCAGTAAAGAAGAACTTGAGCGTGATCACAGCGGAATACCTCACGGTGGGGTTGTTATCAGAAGCGGCAAAACAGGCTTTGACAACGGTAATAATCATGTTATAGAATTCAGTTTGAAATTGGATTCTAATCCGCAATTTACTTCCAGCGTATTGGTAGCATATGCCAGAGCCGCCTATCGTCTTGGTTGTGAAGGAGCAAAGGGCTGTAAGACGGTGTTTGATATTGCACCTGCATATCTGCATCCGGAAACGCCGGAAGAGTTACGTAAGAAGATTTTATAATAGATTTTTTAGAACGGAGAAACGGAATGAAACAGGATACTATAGTTATTTTGGATTTGGGTAGTCATAACAATACTGTGATAGCAAGATGCATAAGAGATCTTGGTGTTTACAGTGAGATTAAGCCGCATGACATTACTTTGGAGGAATTAAAGGAAATGGGTAACGTTAAGGGTATTATCCTTAGCGGCGGTGAAAATAATATTATAGACGGGGAACCGATTGACGTTATTCCTCAATTGTACGAAGCAGGATATCCGATTATGTCAATTGATCATAGATTGGCAAAGATTGGAAATAAATCCTATCCGGAAAATGAAGATGATCTCAGCCCTATGATGAAGGAATTTGTTTTTGACGTATGCCACGCAACTCCTAATTGGAATATGGCAAACTTCATACATGACCAGGTAGAGCTTATCCGCAAGCAGGTTGGTAACAAGAAGGTTCTTCTTGCACTGTCGGGCGGTGTTGATTCATCTGTTGTTGCAGCAATGCTTGTTAAAGCTATTGGAGATCAGCTTGTATGCGTACACGTAAACCACGGTCTTATGCGCAAGGGTGAGTCAGAGAACGTTATAGAGGTATTCCGCAATCAGCTTCATGCAAATCTTATTTACGTTGATGCCACAGACAGGTTCTTAGGAAAGCTTGAAGGTGTTGCAGATCCTGAGGAGAAGAGAAAGATTATCGGCGCTGAGTTTATCCGCGTGTTTGAAGAAGAAGCAAGAAAGCTTGAAGGCATAGAGTTCCTGGCTCAGGGAACGATTTATCCTGATATTGTTGAATCAGGCACTAAGACTGCACACGTAGTTAAGTCACATCATAACGTTGGCGGTTTGCCGGAGGATATGCAATTTGAATTAGTAGAACCGTTATATCAACTTTTCAAAGATGAAGTTCGTGCCTGCGGTGTAGAGTTAGGTCTTCCCTATGAGATGGTCTACAGACAGCCCTTCCCCGGACCAGGTCTTGGCGTGCGTTGCCTTGGTGCTATTACTACGGAGCGGTTGGACGCTTTGCGTGAATCTGATGCGATTCTTCGTGAGGAATTTGCTCTTGCCGGCCTGGATAGGAAAGTTTGGCAATATTTCACAGTTATTCCTAACTTCAAATCAGTTGGTGTAAAGAATAATGCAAGATGCTATGAATATCCTATTATTATTCGTGCCGTTAATACGGTAGATGCTATGACAGCAGTAGTGCCTCAACTTGATTGGGACGTTTTATATAAAATTACTAACCGTATTTTGGCAGAAGTTCCCAACGTTAACCGCGTGTGCTATGATATGTCACCAAAGCCTTGCTCGACGATTGAGTGGGAGTGAGCCCACAGGTCTAAAAAGCCCAGTCATCACCGGACTTTTTAAGGATTTGAGCCATTCGTGGCAACGAAATGGCAACAAAACTTCATTATTCAACAATAAAGAGCTAACTGATTTTGATTAAGTCAGTTAGCTCTTTTTTTGTTTAGTCGTTGTATTTGTTTAAAACTCTTATGATGTGGATGGTAGATAAAACGGCATTGTAGCATAATTCGGCATCCATTGCTGTAGCAGTACGATTGTGTGTAAGCTCATTTGAAAAGTCAACGGCAGCCTTTGCGAATTTGACTTCTCGCTCTTTGCTTTTCTTGTGCATACAGTAGTGGATATAGCCCTATGATCGAGGTTATTACTTATAACACCGATCTCAAAAACAGACTATCTGCCTTTGCAAGTCAGCACCCGAAAGAGTGCAAACTGATTGATGATGATGAACAGGGCTGCAAAACCTTTGAAGTGAAGAAAGGACGGTTCGGTTTCAAGTTGACACCGCCATACACAGAAGAACGCCGCAAAGCCGCCAGCGAACTGGCGAAAAACTACACCAAGAATTTGAGGAGGAATGACCATGAAAAT
>JAFWZX010000020.1 GCA_017517275.1 Clostridia bacterium | reverse complement strand
TACAGGACGTGGAGGCTTGGTGCCCGGCAATTCGCTCCAAGAGCGCCATTAAGGCAACCGACAAACGCGAGTTTGTAGATCCTTCTCTGGTTGTTGCCGCACTTGGTGTAGATCCCGAATATTTCAATCTTGATCTGAAGACGTTTGGATTCATTTTTGAAACTCTCTGTATCCGTGATCTCAAGGCATACTCCGCAGCACTCGGCGGTCGCGTGTCCTACTATCATGACCGATACGGTCTGGAAGCGGACTGCGTTCTCCATCTCCGTGACGGAAGATACGCACTCATTGAATTTAAGCTTGGCAGCGCAGATATCGATGACGGTGCAAAGCATTTAATCGAGCTTGAAAATCTGATTAAAGGATATAACGAGAAAGAGACTCAGTGCAAACTGAGATTGCCCGATTTGAAGATCGTAATTACAGGCACACAGTACGGCTATAAACGCGACGATGGCGTCCTTGTCGTTCCTATCGGCTGCTTGAAGGACTAATCACATAAAAGAATACCGCCCTTGCAGAGAAATACTTCCCCGCAAGGGCGGTGCTGTTTAACAAAATAATTTATACTGTTTATTATTCTTTCTTACAACGTTCAGTCCCTGCTGTTTAAATACTGCTTTAAGAAAGTTCTTATCTTAATAAATGATTCAATCCCTTGCTCTCCATCTATAGCAGTGCAATATTGCTTCAAACCAATTAAAATTTCCTCATAGAATTTTTTTGCTGTGATTGAACGCCTTGGAATATCATCATCTGCATAGAAAAAAGTGTTATCCTCTTTAGGTTCTTCAGTTGTGTCATAAAACTCTTGTTCGAATTTCTTTGAATCAAATCCTTTAGTTAAATCTTCATAAGCTGCAATAACTTTTTGCTTCTTAGCTTGAGTTTGCTTATCATTAAAGGCTTGTGAAGCTGCATAACGATAAGCTTTCAGCTTTCTAAGATAATCAGTAAGAATCGTACGAAGTTGGATTGAAGAAGCATCAATCCTAAACCAATCCCGACGAGCATTATCGCTTAAGCGAGCCGTGTCAATCAGCAATTCTCCATATATGCCATTTAAGGTTTGAGTAAGTTCACGATATGTTGCTACATATTCTTTGTTTCCTTTTGTTACTGAGTCGGCGATTGCGTACTCCGTACCTAACAACATATTTTTAGATCTAACATACAGACCTCTTGGCGACTTAGGTGGGTTTGATGATACTTTACGATTAAAAGTAAACCACATAACTCCGATTTTTTCATTTGGCATATCATCAGATGTTTTATCGAAGCACAAATCCCAAAATACTATATCTGATTCAAGAATGTTTTCGTTAGTATATGGTTTAAACAATTGGTTACCATTCAGAAAAACATCAAATTCAAACTTTTCCAAACGATCGCCCATAAAATCAGCATAGTGATCGTGAATTTGTTGCTTGGCTGAAAAAGCATCGGCATACTTTACAGGGAGTATTTTGCTAAGATTATCATCAAACTCTCCCATTGATATTAATTCGGATATTTCATCGCCGTAAGATACAAGAGTAACCTTGAAAAAATGTTCTGAATCGTCTCCAGAATATTTTTCACTCCAATATTTAGTTATTTCATCAACAGCTTTCTCTAAATCATCGCTGGTTGATTGAGATAACAACTTGTTGTATTTTTCGCCGTTCCACGAAAACTTTTGAACTTCTGAACTTCCTTCAAGTTTGTTTGTGAAAATCAATTCTCTACAGAACGGCATTGCAGATAATCTTCCTATACCTCTGAATCCAATTTGGTCAATGGCGGATCCTTTATCTGAAATGCCTATGTTCCGCATTTTATGTTCAAATTCATCATATTCTACGCCATAACCATTATCTAAAAATTCTATCGTTCGGTCATCTTGATTAATGGTTATTTCGATTTTATTATCTACAGCAGGATGCCTAATAAAAGCATCAGCTGAATTCTGAACATATTCTCTAAACAAAACAATAGGATCTTCGTAAAGTGCAGAAGTTAATGTTTCGAGCAATCTTATACCCATCCCAATCCTCATATTTATACCTCCTTTAGTATATTAGATAATCTCTATTTTATTCCGACTCAGCAGAGACATTGTCCAACCATACTTCTGTCGAATATTAATTTTAGGCGTATTCTTTGGGTCATAAGATTTCTTCAATTCTTTGCATATTCCTTGCTCTACAAGGATTTTGTGCATCCTTTTAGAATCAAAAGACTGCTTATCCATTATGTAATGAATATAATCGATATAGTTAGTGCGATCGAAATCTTCTTTGATAAACTTAAAACTCAAATAGTCTTTGGTTTCTGATAAAAACGCATCAGAAATGATAGTTCTTGCATATATAGCATTTTCGCTTTCCATTGCATATGCATCAACATAAGCAGGACCAATTATCAAAGAGCCATTGTTTGCGACACTTACATTCCCGGCAGTTATAGCTCCTCTTGACAACATTTTCAGATTGATAAGAATCTTCCATTGTATATCAGCTATAATTGAGCATACCTGGTCTGCATAATTTAAATCCGCAACAAGCATAAAACCATCTGCTATTTGTAGATATGACATAACGCCTTCGGCCATATATTTGTCACAAGATGAAGATACATATGATGCCATTTGGGACATAATATTAATTATACTTTCAGCATCATTAGTCTTTTCATCTTTTATTTTAGCGCGGATTCCTAACATATCTAGCCACGCAACAATCTTTTTATCATATGATTTTCTTGGTGGTTCTTCGTGAGGCTCCTTGGCCGGAAGTGAATCTTCCTCGGCCAACCACTGTAAAACTTTGCTATCGTTGCTCATTTATTCACCTTCTTTATCTGTAACCCTTTCGGCATCGTCTCTTGTGATTTTGTAATAGGCCAGAACGTCAAGAACGTCTTTATCATCACACTCGTAATCACCATCATTGAACTTGTTGCGAGCTATAATATCTTTTGCAACTTGAAGTTTATCTGGTGCTAATAAGTTGAACTTGTTCCACCATTCCGTAGTTAAATCACAATCGTGCTCTGTGACAGTTTTATACTTTTCAGCAAGTCGAGCACGCAAATCGGCATCATATATGCGTCTATATATGATAAACGTTTCTGGCATCCAAAGAATTTTCATGAATTCATCAACGTTTCTTCCGAAAGCCTCTTCAAAAAAAGAAACTCCACGTCCGATTTTGCCTTTTGTAGAATTAAGCACGGCTTGGACAGCACGAATAAACTTTCTGTTCCAATGCTTGCCGATATAATCACGGTTCATAAAGAACTCTTTATCATTTATCGGATGGTACTTCATCGGGAAGGAGTAGATACTTGCGCCCAGCTCCTCGCATAGATCAACATTCATTCTTAAGCGATGATATAGTTCTTCGGGTTTGTCCTCAAAATTATATAGCAGATAGTTTGAAAGACTTTTTATTCCACTACCAACAGCTGTGCGAATTGATTTCTCGTAAATATCCTTCAGTTTCCAATGGTCGAAAGCTATACGCAAAGGATAAATATTCACCTCTGCCAATTTGTCCATATTCGCTTCTGTAATCAGGCGAGAATCAATACCTTGGTTGAAATCTACAATACGCTTTCTCTTTGAAGGCTTGTGGGTTTTCTCATACAACGGGCGTACATATTCGTCTAACCCCAAAATATCTTCTTTGGATGCAGTATAATAACAAAGACAATGAGCTTCTTCCAATTTAAGATATAGTTCCGTTTTTTCTGCATCATCTTTCAGCTTTTCCATTATATCCTTATAGATTGAAATTGCTTTGCGGATATATGCACGGTCATTGTAAGAGTCTTTAAGATTATTGATCGCAACCTCATATTCGTTAGGTGGTGAGTAAGTTGCACCTGTGCCAAAACCGCACTCTTTAATCTCATCAATGATTTGGTCGTAACATTTTGATGCCAAAACATTGTTGTCGAGTAAAAGCAAATCTTTTCTTGCACCAAAACGCTTATCCGTAAACTCAATTCGCTTTTTCAAATTGATATAATCACAATAATGTGGTTCAAGTTTCGGTACAGCACAGAACTTGCATTTATTGACACAACCTCTAGTCATATACGCAAAATAAGCGTTGTTTGCAGGGTAAACATAGTCTATCTCTTCGAGAATTGAGTAATCAAGAGGAAGTTCATCAATAATAAGGTTATTGTCAGGATCAATGTCACCGGGAGTGTTTAATAATCCAATGAACGGTTTAATACCAGTGGCTGCCTCAACTTCATTAGGAAGAAGGGAGGACATAATACCGCCCACCATAACATCTTCGGGTTTCTTACAAAGTTGTTTTGCGAAGTTAATAGTATCAATTGTAATGTCCCAATAGAATGTAAATAATGTAGTGATACCCACTTTATCAAATCTTGGCTTTGTAAAATACTCTTTGTCTTTATATTTTTTACGATATTCTTTTACTGCATCTAAGACAATCTCATCCTCAAAGATAGGATCAGCCTCAAGGATTGCATATTTACCGAGTTTTATAAATTCAAAGAGCGTAAGATAATAGTTCTTCCAGAAGATTTCGGGAAGAATTATAGAAAGATGATTGATAAGATCATCACAAATTAGCTCCACTGCCAAGGAACGCATATCGCCTTTATAAAAACGGACATCATCGCCAACCATACGATAATAGGTTGCCAATTTCATTAGTCCCATCGGTGGGTATTTATTTTTGTAATTAGGCTCAATGAGCAAGACTTTTCTATTCATAGGATATTATCTCATCTCTTCTTTGATTTTGTCGATAATTTGCTCCGCAATATCTTTAGGCGCAATATCGGTAATAATGGATAAAATCTTACCAACCAATTTTCGTTCACTTCTAGAAAGTTTCGACATAGAGCTTGTAACGAACGACTTTTTCTTATCGTCATCATCAACTACTACAGTAGTCGTTTCAGCCTTTTTCTTCAGCTTGTCGGCCTCATATTTCTGTCCAATACTCTTTCTAACTTCTGATAAAGGAGAAGTGCTATCGTTGGTATCAAGTTTGTCCAAACGTTTACGGGCTTCTTCGGCACTTTTCTTTGCCTTATCAATATCAAACTGAAGTTTTTGACGTTCTTCCTCGTTGACAAAACCCTGCTCTTTTTCTTTCTTTTGATATTCGGCGACCTTGCTAAGGTACTCTTCTTGGCGTTTGTAGTCATTTTTTACACGGTTAGCTTCATAATAAAGCTTGTGTAATACGTCGTAAAAATACTCTCGCAACAGATCTTCAAAAAAAACACGAGTTTCGTTTTCGTTAAAATAATCACGCTGAGAGTTGGGAATAAGATTACGACTTGCAGCAAATACTTCGCCAACAAAATAATAGTTGCCTCGATTTTCTTTGAAAAGGGGTTGGAGAGCATCATCATTTCCAAGCTGAATATTTGCACTTCGTACACGCAAACCTCTCATATGATTGATACTTGGGATTTGTTTTTCAAAACGTGATAAACCAACCCACATCCAAGCAATCAAATTGCCGGAAGCATCTCGGAAATCCTTGAATTCCAACCGGGAGATTTCATCGTAATTCTTCAATGAAGCACCGCTTTGCTCTTTGAGCTTAGTCGTATATTCCTTGAAAATTTGCGAGCCGTTTACTCTAACACAATATTCATCAATGGTATAACCAATAGAATTAGCATAGCTATAAATCTGGTTGCGAAGAATAAAGGTGTTTTTGTATGGAACAGGAATTACAAAGCTGAGATATTCACGAACCTTTGCATCATTTAAAAGGTCGGTGTTTTCTTTGTTAATATCAAACATCTCAACTTCAAAATAATGTTCATCTTTTGCCTCGGGTTCATTTGAATATGTTATGATAGCATCCCAAATTTCATCGAGAGTGTATTTCTTGTTTTCAACAAGCATTGCACGCATCTTCTGTGCATCACAAGTCATAATGGACTTGGTATCCTCACCAAGATAGCTTGTTGAGAATTTTAATGTTTTACAATATGCCAAACCACAAAGACGACCGATACCACGAAAACCTTTGTTTTTGCCGATTTCTTTGTTACTGTTGGCAATATCGCCGACATCTTCGATAAACTCACTCGCTTTAACTCCGGTAGCATTATCTCTGACGCTTATGTAACGTTTCTTGCTATCAGTGTTGATTTCTACTTCTCCCTCGTCGGGAGCAATAATCCCTAAACGTATAGCAAGGTCGATTTGGTCACACGCATTTTGTATGTATTCCCTGTAGATAACCTTAGAGTCTGAGTACATACCCGTTGTAAGGTTATCAAGTATATTTTTTCCTACTGTCGCCATAACTATCTCCTTACTTAAATTGCTTATAAATCGGTTTCGGGAACTTGATATTAAGCAATGAACGGAAAATCGGGTTTTGAATAATGTATTCGCCCTGCTTCAGACGAGTCATCATAGTCTTATACACAGACGGAATGCTCTTATAGTCGCTCTTTGTAACTTCAATGGAATTTGTACGACCGTAAGCGTGGGTAGAACAGTTACCTGTAACTCTATCGTGAATAGCACTTCTGAACTGTTCAGCCGCAAAGAGCACTACTCCAAGAGAACGTCCACGTTCTGCAACATCAAGCACTTGACGAAGAATAGGAGAGTTCTTAGGTGTTTCCTTAGAAGCATACTTGTTCAACTCGTCAATAAAAATTACAACCCTTGAAGGCGGATTTACGCCTTCTTCTCCGGCATACTGGCCTAACTGTAAATCGTAGATTGTACGGATTGCGTCACCGAATACATATGCCTGCTTATCTTCAGAGAGCTTAGCAATATCAATAACGTGTACTTCGTTTTTCTTGATGTATTTAAGGGCATCGCCAATACGGGTTTCACCTTCATCTTCACGAATATCTCTTGCAAAAATCTTATTATCAGTAATGCTCTTGTTGATGATGCGATAGAATTTTCTCCAGCTCGCCACAGGGATTTCCTTGTCTTTTCCGGATGTTTCTGCGGAACACTTTTCCTTTACAGCCTCAAGGAATTCCTGCCAATCGCTAACTTGATTGAATTTACCTTGTCCCGACATAATATAGCTAATGATAGACTCCATTGTTTGAGTGGAGTCATCAATGTTAGCAAACATCAAATCGAGATTCTCTTTGTCGTACTTATAGATATATTTAAATTTTTTGGCTTTTTTCTTTTTGATGTTGTCTGCAACTTCTTCGGGAGTCATATAAGTATTCCAATGGCGTGTCTTGGGGATGGAATAAGGATAGTAATACTGAACATTTTTGAAAGGTTCAGCAGCCAATCCCAATTTCTCGTATTTAGCAAAAGTATCCTTGCGTGCTTGCTCAGGATTACGCTCATCAGAGAAGTCGTTTAATTGATCAATAGCAAGCAGGTCCTTACCTTTGACATTAAACAGTACAAATGCAACGCTATCTTCGTCTTCGTTCTGAGGATCTTTCTTCATATATCTATCTTGAATAGCCTTCAGAAGGAACATTGCATAAGAAGTCTTAGAAGCAAGACCGGAAATACCTGAAATGTTCAAATGCGCACCTTCGGGGCCTATAATGAATTTTGAGTTGAGGTTTACGGGAAGCGTAACTTTTTCACAACCCTTAGTACCCTCGTACATTTCAAGATAACCGCATACAAGAGGATTGCGAATATCATTAAGTCCAAGAGCATAATTGATTTCTTCAGCGGTTGCCAACATTACCTTTGCATTGCTTTGGAGAGGAATATAGATGTTTTCGGTATTGCATACGACTTTGGCTGTAACATAATTCATTCCTACACGCAGAGTGTTTTCTTCGGCGTTTACATCACCAAAATCGCTTGAGATGAAATTGGTAAGAAAACTTGCGGCATCAGTGATATGTGCAATATCTTCAATAACACCATAAGAAAATGAGTTATTAACGTGCTGTACCTTAACAATGTCAAACGGATTTAAGATAAGTTCAGGATCCGTCCAAAAGGTAAAATCATCAATTGTTGTTGGATTCTTTTCTGTCGCCAACACACGACCTATAATTGTATTAGCCATTTTTATTTATCCTCCTCAAAACAGATGTAAGAACATTTCAGTGCTGATATATTTGCTTTTAACGTAAGACTCGGTCAAAAATACAGGGTACAAGTGATTTGCCCACCGTCGATCTGTACCGTAGCAGGTAGGATTACGTTCGTTGATAATGTTGGCGGAAATCAGATCGATAACATCACTATCAATACCGTCTTCTATTTCTTCATCCATCATTATTTTTTCGACCTTAACCACTCCGTCAAAAGGTGTTTGCGTTCTGCGTTTATCCCGTAAACGGATGTACCAAACGCCAAATTGAACATCGCCTAAAAACTCACGGTTTTCGTATCTTGCTACGGGAGTTCTGTGAAACACAGGCAAATCAGCAATGTAGTTGGAATTTGGCTTGCCCGTATGATCAAGGCAACTTTCAGGGTTAAATGATTTAGAAACTCCAATTACCCAACTGTAATTATGCTTGATTTTTTGGAGCGTTCTTAAATCTTCTCGACCGGATTTCATCACTTTATATTCAAGAGAACCGTCCTTGAGCAAATAGGCATCTTGTCCTAAACGCTTGTCCTTAACTAACTCAGCAATCATTCGTTTTTCGGCTTCGATCATATAATCTTGTATAACACCAACTGCTAAGTTATCAAGTTTAGTATCGGGAGAGCCTGCCTTTGATGTTGAATATGGAATAATGGCTGAAAAATGCAATCCCAAACGCTTCAATTCTTCGCTTTCATTTAACTTTTTGACTTTGGCTGCAAAATAAGCCGCATCATCCCAACCGTCAGCGTTTGCCTTATCGGGGAGAGCCAAAACTAATTCACGGTAGAAGCGTTCTTTCGACATTCGCTTATTTTCACGTTTACAACAGCCAATACCGATTTGCCCAGCTACAACAGGAAACACCTGCTTATTGTATGCAATATCATCTACCTTAAAAACGTGACGTGAACCATCAAGAAAATATTTAAGCAAAGGTTTTTCGCCTACAGCTTGAAGCTGATCGGCTAAAGGTTTAAGATCAATTGGCTTCTTGGGAGACCCAGTTTCTCCGGAATCTTTCCATTTCATTACTTTGTTAGGATCGTCATCGTAGTCAATGGAAGGCAAACCAATGGAATCATAACTGTATTTGTAGGTATGATAGCTTTTACCTTTGGTTTCTTTTTCGATAATTTCCATTATCTTTGGCATTTTCCTGCCCCCTTAACATTTACTTCTTCAGTGATTTCAAACAACCAGCCCTTCATTTCTGGATGGTCTGCTTCAAACTGAAGCAAAAACATAGTTTTATTAAAATCATCAGGCACTTCAAAAACATCTTCATAATAGGCGTTAACAGTCATCAATTTTGCATCGCTATATGGCTTTCCCGTTTTGGGTTCAAGATGTCGTTTCCTTGCAATTAGCCTAATTCGTTTCATTGTTTCCTTCGCATTTTAATCATATCTCATATATCTACAAATTTCGCACTATTGGGTGCAATGAATTTTGGTTTCAAGAAAAGATATATGTGAGATAATAATTTGTTTATTCTTATATATCAGTTATGAAGCAGTATCTCCATAATGTCCATCACTTTATTGTAAACCCTCAGTTTCTTTGCGTAATCGGAAAGGGCTTTGAGGCTCTTTTGTGTATCGTTTGCATAGGCATTTACCGCCTTGCTGAACATTTCGTTATCCACCTTGCCACGATGCTTGAACATATCGCAGATGGTACGCTCACGGTCGTAAATGGCAAAGGTAACACCGTTTTCGGTAATAGTGGTTTTTCCGAGTTCGTAAATATCGTCCTTCACGTAATAAACCTTCATCGGCACGGAGGTATTAAGCCTACGTGATGCACTTCGAGGCACGGTCACAGACCAAACTCTTGGCATAAAATCGCTGTAACCATAACGGAACAGAGCCGACTCCATACTGATGATTGCTTCGGGAATAGTAGAGGCGATCACCTGCTCATCGGAGAGGATCAGTTCATCTGCAAGCTGGTAATAACCTTGGCGGACACGCTGAAGAAAGCCGTCGGAGCAAAGCTTATATATCTTCTCTTTTGGCACACCGGCAGACGTGAACGCAGACAGCTTTGCAATCCCGCCGCTGGCACTGATTATCTTTTTTATAGTCTCTTTATATTCCAAGATGCAACCTCCAATAAATGATAACACGTTTGGTTTAATGTTTTCATTTGTATTATATCACAAGTACGCCAATAAATCAATGACAAATTGAAACAAAAATCAATTTGTGTTATCATTTTTATTCAAAAAGTAGCCGATAAGAAAACGTTCTCGTCGACTGCTTCCGACGGCAGCTTTTGAATAACACATTTTTTCATAAAAACCAAGGGGTGTTTTACATATTTTTTCAAGTCTGAAAGCTACTCCAAAACACATTTTTCAATCTTCACTCGAAAACATACAAAAACAACCCTCTGGGATAACAATAACGCCGTCCAAGAGGGTTTAATATTAAATTGTCATCTCCGCTATGTAACGAACAGTGGTTTTGACTGTTTAGTTAATACATCCTCACGATTACAAAATTTTCATCCGCAGAATTGTAATCATCTACCGGATGAAACCCGTAAGAGTTAATATTGTTGATATCGTGGGTAACATCGACATTATTCCACGCACCATCAATACACACCCGATTCCATGTGTGTTGAATACTGCGGTTTGTACGTGCATAGCCATCGACGGCATAGCACGGGATGCCTTGGCTTCGGCAGATGGCGGCGAAGAGGCAGGAGAAATCGTAGCAGATGCCCGTTTTGGTCCGCAGAGTTTTGGAAGTATCCGAATACTGATAAAAGCAGTCGAAATCATAATCATAGGTCATATTTTCGGTGATCCAAGTGTATGCCGCCAGCACCTTTTCTTCCTCCGAATCCCCCGATGCGATTTCATTGTAACAATCAAGAGGATTCTTTACTCTTTTCTTAATCTTGATAACTCTCAATTACTCTATGTTTAAGATAAAGACTCATAATGCTTATATAATCATCATGATTAATAAAGAGTCTTATATAAAAGAAAAAGAGTCATAAAGATTCTATAAGAATCGTTATAACTCATGAAGATTGCAGGAAACATTGAGATTATTATTGATTTATGGTATAACGTAATTAATTCGTTATGCTGAAATTTGTGATTGAATTATATAAAAAAGAGCAAAAAGCAACCGTCGGTTGACACATTGAAAGCTCTCGGTTGGTGGTGTGCAAGCGTGATTTAAAGTATACTGAAGGTACAATAAGAGTCACGAACTTATAAGTTTTCAAACGAGGTGGTTTTATGATTTTAGCAGATAAGGTTATCAAATTACGAAAAAAGAACGGTTGGTCGCAAGAGGAACTCGCTGACAAGATGAATGTTTCACGGCAAGCCGTTTCAAAGTGGGAAAGCGCACAAACTATCCCCGACTTAGAAAAGATATTGCAACTCTCCTTGCTTTTCGGAGTTACTACCGATTATCTTTTGAAAGACGAAATTGAGGTCGAAGAATTAACCAATGATACTTCTTTGGATACAACCATAAAAAGAATCTCGATAGAAGAAGCAAATGCATATATCGAGCAAAGGAAGAAAGCCTCATGGCGCATCGCTCTTGCCACCTTCTTGTGTATTCTTTCTCCAATCACAATTATGGTATTAAGCATCTTATCAGGGTTGCCAAATCCAATTATAACAGAAACCACGGCCGGCTCGGTGGGATTAACCGTTCTCTTTGCCTTTATTCTTTGTGCCGTTCCAATCTACGTTTATTGTGGCTTCAAAAATCAGCCCTATGCTTTTCTTGACAAGAATATTCCCTTTGAACTTGAATATGGAGTGAAAGGGTTAGTAACAGAAAAGAAAAACGCTTTCAGACCGACCTATGTTGCATATAACATCATCGCAACATGCTTGTGTATTTTCTCTGTCGTTCCTTTGGTAATTCTATCTTTTACAGAGAATGAGATACTTATTGCGGCGGCACTTGCTTTGCTTATGGTTATTGTAGGCATAGGCGCAGGAATGTTTATCGTGGCGGGAACACAAAACGCAAGTATGCAAAAGCTCTTGAAAGAAGGAGAATTTACGGAGAAAGAGAAAAACAGAACGAGCATAAAAGAGGTTGTTGGATTCTGCTATTGGGGTGTTTTGACCGCAATCTATCTTGCGGTAACCTTCCTCACAAATCATTGGCATCTAACTTGGATTATCTTTGCAGTAGGAGGTATCCTGTTCCCGATAGTGATGTGTATTTGCAATCTTATTGCCGATAAGAAAAATAAGAATTAAAACAAATCCCCAATTTGATAGTCTGTTTTAATATAACTCACATAAAAACACCCTATGACTTTTTACGATCATAGGGTGTCTTCATTTTTTCATTTGTCGTAAATGTGTCGTAAATCGGTTTTTGTTGGGTTTGGAAAACCCTGTAATACCGCTATTTTACAGCATTTTCTTAATCCAACGGTTTCATCGTGGGGAGACGTAAAATGAGATGGTTTTTCTGTTTTATAAGTTCTTATAACCCTTTATATCTTGCCTTCGCTAATCGCAGAAACTGAACAAGTTCTTATATCTTCTTATAACTTCTTATAATTTGTTCCAAATCTGTGGTAAAATTGTGGTAAATTTATTCTTTAACGATTGGTTTAAAATTCCAAGCAATTTATTGTATAATGTAAAAAAGGAGGGCGAATATATGGACCACATTTTGCCCGAAGAACAATTAATCGAATATGCAAAACCTTATTTGAAAGCAAGGGGTTTCAAAAAGAAAAACAAAAGGTGGACCAAAGAAACACAAGAGTTCACTATTTCATTTTTGATTCAAGGCAGTTCTTTTTCAAAAGAGAATTATTACATTCGCCCAGGCATATTTATAAACGAATTAATGCCAACAGAACTATATTACGGTCATTGGATGCAAGGAATTGAACCAACCACACCCGAAAAGGTGTTGTGCGATTTTGAGCAATGGTGCGAAGAATGGACAAATAAGTCCTTAATCAAAGAACGTTTACTTGCCTTTATGGAATGGGAAAAACGAAATCCGTTGGAAAAACGAAGAGCCAAACTTGTTGATTATAAAACCGACCCCGTTCCCGCAGAGGAGTTTTTTATGGTTGATTTGAAAACAAAGCAATATATTCTCGATAAATTTTAACACCTGTCGTTACATGCAAAAAGGGCTATGACAACATTTGTCATAGCCCTTTTTTAGTTAAACTGTAGTAAGAAAATTTTGGGAAATTCTTACATCTTCTTATAATTTCTTTTATTGTCCCTTTTAATCCAACGGTTTCATTGTCGGGAACAGCAGCACGTCTCTTATCGTCTGCGCATTAGTCAGCATCATAACCATACGGTCAATACCGATTCCCAGGCCACCCGTTGGCGGCATACCATACTCAAGCGCATTAAGGAAATCGTTATCAACGTCTGTAGCCTCATCATCACCGGCTGCCTTTAAAGCTGCCTGATGTTCAAATCTTTGACGCTGATCGATAGGATCGTTAAGTTCAGAAAAGGCATTTGCATGCTCTCGTCCCATAATAAACAGTTCAAATCTCTCTGTGTAATCAGGATTCTTAGGACATCTCTTAGCAAGCGGTGAGATATCAACAGGATGATGAAGCACAAAGGTAGGCTGGATAAGCTTGTCTTCAACGTACGTTTCAAAAAACAGATTAAGAATATCACCCTTGCCATGACGCTCTTCATATTCAATGTGATGTTCCTTAGCAAGAGCACGCGCCTTCTCAAGAGTCTCCACTTTACTAAAATCAACACCTGCATACTCAACAACAGCATCATTCATACTGATACGTTTAAACGGTGATTCAAAATCAATTGTTGTATCGCCATATTGAACAACAGCAGTACCAAGAACTTCCTTACATACAGATCTGAAAAGTCCCTCCGTAAGATTCATCATTCCCTCGTAATCTGTATATGCTTGATATAACTCAAGCAATGTAAACTCAGGATATGACGTGTATCCATACCTTCATTACGGAAAACGCGGCCGATTTCATACACTCTGTCAAAGCCGCCGACAATAAGACGCTTTAAATGAAGTTCCAAAGCTATGCGCAGATACATATCAATATCAAGAGTGTTGTGATGAGTAATAAACGGACGGGCATTTGCTCCACCGGCAATATTATGAAGAACCGGTGTTTCTACTTCCATAAACTCCCTATCTTCCAAATACTTACGGATAGCCTTGATAATCTGCGAACGTTTATAGAACACGTCCTTAACCTCAGGGTTAACAATAAGATCAAGATATCTCTGGCGATATCTCAAGTCCATATCACGCAGACCGTGTTTTTTCTCAGGAAGAGGTCTTAAAGATTTTGATAAAAGAATAATACTATCGGCACGAACTGTTATTTCCCCTGTCTTTGTCTTGAAAACAGTACCTGTAAGACCAATAATATCACCGATGTCAAAAGATTTAAAAGCAGCATATGCCTCTGTGCCAACGTCGTCTCTTTTAACGTATATTTGAATCTGACCGTTCTTATCAAGAATATGTGCAAAGCTTGCCTTACCCATGATACGCTTGAGCATAATACGCCCTGCAATAGATACCACGACAGGCTCCTTCACTTCGGCTTGTTCAGCGGCTTCAGACTTATTCTCTCCATCCGCCGTAGCTGCATTATGATCTTCTGTTCCCAGCTCGTCAAAATGAGATAAAATATAGTCAGAATAATGAGTTACGTCAAATTTAGTAATCTCATATGGGTTATTTCCACTTTCCTTAAGGGCAGCCAGCTTGTCCATACGAACACGCACAAGTTCGTTTACTTCCTCTTCGGTCTGAATTTCATTAATAATCTCGTCCATTATTTACTCCTAAAAACAAATTATTGGGGTATAGAAATATCCCGGATATTATATTTAAATGTACCGCCGGGTGATGCTACCAGAACGTCCTCGCCTTTCTTCTTACCTAAAATAGCAGCACCTACAGGTGATTCATTTGAAATCTTGCCTTCTAAAGGATTAGCTTCAGAAGAACCTACCAAATAATATTCAATCTCTTCATCGAACTCATAATCATACAAAACAACACACTGACCAAGTCTGACAACGTCTGTAGTAAGATTATCAGAATCGATAAGTACGTAGTTCTTTAAAATAGATTCAAGCTTGAATTTTTCAGCCTCATTCTCTTGCTGTTCTCTCTTTGCCTCATCATACTCAGAGTTTTCCGAAAGATCTCCAAAGCCGCGGGCAATTTCAATACGTTTGATGATCTCCTGTGTCTTAACACCCTTAAGGTATTCAAGACGCTCTTGTAGATTTTTCAAGCCTTCTTTTGTCAAATGTGTTACTTTTGCATCCATTCTTCTGTACACTCCTTAAAATATATTAAAACTTAGCACTATAGTTCTTCTCTTTGAGAATAACGTCGTGAGCTCCTCCTTCAACAATACTTGTAGATGATACGCGAGTGAGTTTAGCATTCTTGTGAAAATCTGCGATATTTTTCACGCCGCAGTTACACATCGTAGACTTAACCTTGCCCAAAGTGATATCAAGGTTGTCTCGAAGAGAACCTGCATACGGAACGTAAGAATCAACACCCTCTTCAAACTTCATGCCGCCTGTGCCGCCCATATCGTATCTCTGCCAGTTACGGGCTCTGTTAGAACCTTCTCCCCAGTATTCCTTAACGTAATTACCGTTAATATTAAGCTTACGCGTAGGACTCTCGTCAAATCTGGCAAAATATCTGCCGAGCATAACAAAATCAGCGCCCATAGCCAAAGCCAAAGTCACGTGATAGTCATGAACGATACCTCCATCAGAACACAAAGGTATATATACGCCGTTTTTCTTGAAATATTCATCACGGGCTTTTGCAACCTCAATAACGGATGTAGCCTGACCGCGACCAATACCCTTCTGCTCACGCGTAATACAAATAGAACCGCCGCCAATACCTATTTTAATAAAATCAGCACCTGCATCAGCAAGATAATTAAAAGAATCTGCGTCAACTACGTTGCCGGCACCAACCTTAACCTTGCCGTTATACTCCTTCTTAATAAAATCAAGAGTATCTGCCTGCCACTCTGAATAACCTTCGGAAGAATCAATACAAAGTACGTCAACGCCTGCCTTAACCAATTCCGGAACTCTCTCCTTATAGTCTCTGGAGTTGATGCCTGCACCGCACATATATCGCTTCTCAGCATCAAGAAGCTCTAACGGATTCTCCTTATGAGAATCATAATCCTTACGGAAAACAAAATATTTAAGATTACCGACACTGTCAATAATCGGCAAACAATTAAGCTTATGATCCCAGATAACGTCATTTGCCTCCTTAAGGCTGATACCCTCTTCCCTGTAAATCAATGATGAAAAAGGTGTCATAAAATCCTTAACCTTAAGATCCATAGACATACGGCTAAGTCTGTAATCACGGCTGGTAACTATACCAAGAAGTTTTCCCGTAGCAGTGCCGTCTGCTGTAATAGCGATAGTAGAATATCCGTTCTTTTTCTTAAGTTCAACAACGTCATGAAGTGTATGTTCAGGAGTAAGGTTTGAGCAGCTAACAACAAAGCCTGACTTATATTTCTTTACCTTTGAGACCATTTCTGCCTGCTTATCAATAGGCTGAGACACGAAAATAAAAGAAAGTCCGCCGCATTTTGCAAGTTCAATTGCCATTCTGTCATCAGAAACAGCCTGCATAATAGCTGATACCATAGGGGCATTTATGTATAAAGGTGACTCTTCTCCTTTTTTAAACTTAACAAGTGGTGTCCTTAAAGATACGTTATCCGGCGTACAATCCTTTGTAGTAAGACCCGGAAGCAGTAAATATTCACTAAAAGTATAAGAAGGTTCGTCATAAATAAAAGCCACAATAAAACACTCCATTTCTGTATATATTTAAGTGAAAATTGTACTCTAAAACCGTGAATTTGTCAAGCAC
The DNA here is from genome assembly GCA_017517275.1 of Clostridia bacterium. Taxonomy (GTDB): domain Bacteria; phylum Bacillota; class Clostridia; order UBA1212; family UBA1255; genus SIG424. The sequence continues at coordinate 73,511 of JAFWZX010000020.1, read as the reverse complement.
TTGACAAGCAAGTCAAACCCAATATACTAATAGCAAATCCAATTTTGAAAGGATACATTCAAATATGAAAATAACAGAGACACGATTAAGAGATCCGTTTGTTTTTGCAGAGAACGGCACGTATTACCTATACGGAACAAGATGTAACGGTCCGTTAGGCTCTGCGCAAGGCGAAGGACTGGACGTTTATACATCTACAGACTTAGAAGAATGGTCAGAGCCTGTAGAATGTTTTACAAGGCCCGCAGATTTCTGGGCAGACAGAGATTTCTTCGCACCCGAGGTACATAAGTGGAAAGGATCATACTATATGTTTGCTTCTTTCAGAAGTCTTACTCACGTAAGAGCGACACACATTCTCAAATCCTCAAGTCCCATGGGACCGTTCATACCTGTCAGCGACAAGCCGGCAACGCCTGAGGACAGGGTATGTCTTGACGGTACCCTCTACATTGACAAAGACGGTAATCCCTGGATTGTATTCTGCCACGAATGGACACAAATCCACGACGGCACCATCTGCGCAACAAGACTAACAGATGACTTGTCCGACACAATCGGCGAACCCGTTTTACTCTTCAACGCAGGCCAGAATGACTGGTTGTGGTCCCTTACCGATCATCCGAACGACTATGTAACAGACGGCCCATTCTTCCACCGGAAACAAGACGGCAAGCTTATCATGCTCTGGTCAACTTTTGAAAATGCTACCCATCGCTACGTTCAGACGTATGCATACAGCGAAAACGGCGATATCATGGGGCCTTGGAAACACTCTCCCAAGCCGATCTACAACAATGACGGCGGACACGGCATGGTATTCAAAGCATTTGACGGTCAGTTATACTTAACACTTCACCAGCCAAACGGTCGCCCATACGAAAGAGCACGCTTCTTTAAAATTGACGAAAACGAGACGTTCCCTACTGATTTTTAATCGGTGAAAATATTTCGAACAGCATCTGCAATATCACTGACAGAGCTTACTCGAGACAATTGATTACGAAGGCCGGCTGCACCGCGTATACCTTTTATATACCATAAAAGGTTTTTACGCATCTCCCTTACAGAGACTGCCTCGCCTTTAAAAGAAACACTATAAGACAAATGTTCCAAGATCACCTCTGCCTTTTCAGATAAAGAGAGGTGATTTTCATTTCCGGTAACGATTCTGTGAAAAATATGAGGATCTCCCATAGATGCTCTGCCGATCATCACAGCATCGCAACCGGTCTCCTCCATCATAGAGCAAGCAGACGCATAGCTGTCTATATCTCCATTACCAATAACCGGAATCTTTACCGAAGACTTGACCTTAGCAATTATACCTCTGTCAGAGTATCCTTCATAATACTGTTCCCTGAATCTGCCATGAACGGCAACAGCAGACGCACCGTTTTGCTCGCATATTTTCGCCAGCTCTACAGCTGACTCATCTCCCATATCATAGCCCCGACGCATTTTAACAGTAACAGGAATTTTCACAGCGCCGGCTACTGCCTTTACTATTCGTCCGGCAAGCTCAGGTTCCTTCATAAGATAGCTGCCTTCCCTATTAGACGTAACCTTTCTCATCGGGCAGCCCATGTTGATATCTATCAAAGCCGCGCCCATATTCTCAAACACAACTGCAGAGCGGGCCATTATATCAGGCTCACTTCCAAATATTTGAATAGCACAAGGACCTTCTTCGGGGCGAATCGTCGCAAGTTCTAACGTCTTGCGGCTGTCGTAACAGGCACCTTTGCTGCTTATCATTTCACTATACGTAAGGCCTGCGCCAAACTTCCTGCACATAAGGCGATAAGCGCTGTCTGTTACACCTGCAAGAGGTGCAAGGAAGACGTTATTTTCAATCTCTATAGAGCCTATTTTGATAGGTTTAATATATTGTTTCATATAAAAGGATTATTCTCCCGCTCGTATCCTATAGTTGACTTTGTTCCATGTCCGGGTAAAACTGTCAAATCAGGATCCATTTTATACAGCCTGTCAATAGAATCTGACAATTGATTCCAATCTCCCGCACCCAGATCGGTTCTTCCGAAGCCACCGTAAAAAAGGGTATCTCCTGTAAAAAGCAAATCATCTGCCCGAATACAAACAGAGCCGGTAGTATGACCGGGAGTAGAATAAAAAATAAGTTCGCCTTGTCCTAAAGGAAGTCGATCTAAATCTCTTACAATAACGTCACATTCCGGGAAGCGTTTCTCCGGTCCAAAATAAATCGACGCATTAAGCCTAGGATTCTGCATAAAAGTGCTATCCCCTTCATGAATAACAACAGGAGCATCGGGATAAAGCTCTTTATATTGTTCTACATAGAAAATATGATCATAATGAGCGTGAGTAAGAATAATATAACGAACCGTAAGATTATTTTCACAAATCAGCTTCTCTACGTCCTGAGCTTTATTTCCGGCATCAATAATTGCGCATTCTGACGTAGAATCATCGTAACATATATACGTATTTGCGCCTAATAAGCCCTTTGTCAATCTTAAATATCTGAACATATATAACCTCTTTTTTTATTTCACAGTTCTGCTTACGTCAACGATATCGTCTAACATGCTGATTTTATTAACAAGCCTGTCAAGCTCGCTTCTGTCGTTGATTTCTATTGACAAATCAATAATTGCATATTTATCCCGTGTAGTACGCGCGTTAATCGCCTTCATGTTCAGCTTAGAGTCCGCAATAAGATTTGCAATCTGCAAAAGCAGGCGGCTTCTGTCTATAGCTGTAACGCAGATATCAACCACGTATGAAGACTTCGCACTTGTATCAGCCCAGCGTACGTCTATCATACGGTCAGACGAAACCTCCATAGAAGCAACGTTGGGACAGTCGGTACGGTGGACAGACACACCGCGTCCTCTTGTAATATATCCTACGATAGAATCTCCGGGAACGGGGTTGCAGCAACGCGATAAACGAACTAAACAATTATCAATGCCTTTTACGATAATACCGTTGTCTGAATGGCGTTCTTTAATCTTTTCCTTCTTGTCCTTTTTAACTTCAAGCTTACTTAATATCTCCTCTGCAGCCTTCTCATCCGACTGAGATTGAGACTTCTTATACTCTTCGACAAGCAAATTAAGAAGTTTGCGTTCTGACATTTCACCAAAACCTATTACGTTTAGCATATCATCTAACGTATGGAAACGGTACTTTTGCAGTATAGGATCCACAAATTCATCTTTAAAGAGTTGCGAATACGTATAATTAATACGTTTCAACTCCCTATTAATCATTTCTTTGCCTCGTTCTATATTGGATTCCCTATGCTCTTTCTTAAAATATTGACGTATCTTACTCTTTGCTTCAGAACTTTTTACAATACTGAGCCAGTCGCGGTTAGGACCTTTGCCCGGAGCTTGCGACGTAATTACCTCTACAAAATCACCTGTCATCAATTTGTAGTTAAGCGGCTTAATTTCACCGTTTACCTTCGCCCCTACCATTTTGTTGCCGATGGCACTATGAATTGAGTAGGCAAAATCAATAGGGGTGGAGCCCTTTGGCAAAGACTTTACGTCACCTTTCGGTGTAAAAACAAATACCTCGTCTGTAAAAAGGTCCATTTTGAACGTCTCGACGAATTCATTCGGATCTTCTAATTCTTTTTGGTTATCAAATAAATTGTGTACCCAGGCAAGTTTACTGTCCAGTTCGCTGTTTCTCTCTTTTTCTGAGACTCCTTCTTTGTATTTCCAGTGAGCGGCAATTCCTATCTCAGCAGTCTTATGCATATCCCATGTACGTATCTGAGCCTCAAACGGATGGCCGTCAGGACCGATTAAAGTTGTGTGGAGTGATTGATATAAATTCGCCTTTGGCATTGCTATATAATCTTTGAATCTGCCGGGAACAGGAGTATACATCTCATGAATAATACCTAATACCGTATAACACTCCTGCACTGTATCAACGATAACTCTGATTGCCATTAAGTCATAAATCTGGTTAAGAGTCTTGTTCTGTGTAACCATTTTCTTATGGACACTGTATAGATGCTTAGGTCTTCCGTCTAAGAAAGCATTGATACCTGCATCTGCTAATTTGCCTTTGAGCGAGTCAAGAACTTTAGATATATATTCTTCCTTCTGCTCTCTGTTTTGGTCTATTTGCTTTATAAGAGATTCATATGCATCCGGCTCCAGATATTTAAAACACAAGTCCTCCAGTTCCCATTTAATCTTTGTCATACCTAATCTATGGGCCAGTGGCGTATAGATTTCTATTGTTTCTCTGGCTTTACTAACCTGTGCATCAGTATTCATATACTGAAGAGTTCTCATATTATGGAGTCTGTCCACTAATTTAATCAACACTACTCTGATATCAGAAGCCATTGAAAGAAACATCTTCCTCAGATTCTCAGCATGTTGCTCTTCTTTTGTATACGTTTGTATTCTTTTTAACTTTGTAACCCCGTCTACGAGCAAAGCAATCTCGTCTCCGAACATTTCACGGATTTCTTCAATCGTAACAGCCGTATCTTCCACCACGTCATGAAGCATACCGGCGATGATAGACGACATATCCATTTCCATGTCTGCCAGCATAATAGATACGGCAACAGGATGAATAACAAAAGGTTCTCCTGACTTTCTCAGCTGTCCCTTATGCATACTATCAGCCAAGTGAAAAGCCTTGTCAAGCAAATCAGTTTTCGCATCAGGAGCGTGCGCTAGTATTTTGGCTTTTAATTTATCGTATTCTTCATTATAGTTCATTACAGCACTCCTTCCTGAATTATTATTTAGCTTCCATATGGCTTTTAAAGATACTCGAGGAAGACAATTCTACCTTCCGACTTGCAGCAATCTCATACGTTCCCTTTGAAGATTTCTTAATCAACCCCAGCTCCGTAAAAACGTTTATCGCGGTCTTCAAAGCATACCACGTACAACAAATGCCGTGTTGCAAAAGAACCTCACGGATTCTGATAATATCATCGCTGCCAAACTTCGGCGGCATATTACAGATTGCTTTATAAACGGCTACCATTAAGGCACGGTTAAGAATGTACCCAGGCGCCGTGATATAGGCGTCATTATACACACATCTTATATTATTATCAATACTGTATTCCCCATCACACATATCGAGGATTTGCAATGACACCTCTGTATTACCGTTCCATGTATTTATCGTAGGAGTGAAAATAACGGCTGCACTCTTTATTTTTCCGATAAGCGGCGCATATGCACTTTTGGAAAAAGAAATGCCGTCTAAATATCTTTTGCCGCCATCAGCGTCAATATACGAAAACTTCATTTTCACGTGTTTACCGTCATTGCCCACAAGGCCTACCCGTTCTACCTGAAGATTCTTTATGCATAACACAGGTTCAGGATTTCCCACACCGAAGGGTTCTAATTTATTTAGCCATTTCACGCCATCTACCGTAATCTCCTCAGGAGATACAATAGCATCAATCACAATATGTGCAGGCGGCAGAGCTTTCTTCTCTTCAACCTGCTTTGTATACTCATTAATTTTATCTATAAAGCTTCGAACCTTGTCATACTCTAACGTAAGGCCGCAGGCAGCTTCGTGGCCACCAAACTTTACAACGTATTCTTTTGCATATGATACTGCTCGGTGCAGGTCATATCCGTCTACAGATCTGCCGCTTCCTACTATCTGTTTTTGTTCTTCATCAAGCGCCGACATAACGAAAGCCGGCTTTTTATACTTATCAGTAAGACGGGATGCCACGATTCCGATAACTCCGTGATGCCAATCCTTATTATACGCAACGACTACGGAATCATTATCCTGAGTAAGAATATTTTCCGGTTGCAATGCCTGTGAAACGATTTCACTTTCCATTTCCTGTCTCTTTGTATTTTCATCAATAAGCTTCCGGGCGATGTCTGCCGCATCCTTTTCATTCTCACAAAGGAGAAGTTCCAAAGCTCTGTGGGCATTACCAAGTCTGCCGGCAGCATTAATTTTCGGCACAATACTGTACATTACGTAAGAAGACGTAACAGTTTGGACGGAATTTGCTCTGGCGGGTAGCAAATTAATCAAAGCCCTAAGGCCTTTTATCACCGAGTTCTTCATATTAGCAAGGCCATAGCTTGCAATTATTCTATTATCTCCCTTAAGAGCAACGCTGTCACCTATGGTTCCGATTGTCACAACAGGAATATACTGTTCAACCACGTCATCTATGCCAAGTTCCGCTGCCAGTGCGCAAACCAACTTAAAAGCAACACCGCAACCTGCTAAATATCTGTTAGGATCGCAATCAGGGCAATCTACAGGGTCTACCACTGCGCAGCATTCAGGTAAATTATCCGGCTTCTTATGATGATCTGTAACAACGACGTCAACACCCATTTGCGCCAACAAAGCAATCTCGTCTACCGCTGAAATGCCGTTATCAACCGTAATTATAAGAGTCGTGCCGTTTTGCGCAATCTGCACAGAAGACACCTGTGACATACCGTAGCCCTCTGTAAGTCTGTTGGGAATATAATAATCAACGTCCATTTTCATATATTTCTTAAGGAAATGGTAAATAACGAAGGTAGCGCTGATACCGTCGCAGTCGTAATCTCCGAAAACAGTTACTTTCTCACCTGCTTCTTGGGCTATGAGAATCCTGTCTACTGCGTCCGTAATGCCTTCTATATCAAACGGACTGCTCAAGTCCTCCAACACGGGATTTAAATATTTTTCAGGTGAAAAGTTTTCCTCTGCCACTCTGCTTCTAAGCAACAGATTTATAAAGTGAGGCATCTGCATATCATTTTGATAAACACCGCGGTTCTTATCGTAATCAGATTTATTCATAACCCATTGTTTATCAAACACAGTGCTTGCCTCCTTACACAGTAAAAATGATTTTGAATCATACCATATTTTCAATCGATGTGTCAAAATCAAAAGCAAACGAAGTAAGCTTCGACTCTGACGTAACCGTTATTCCGATTCCGTGGCGAGATGCAATTTGCTTTGCTATAGCCAGCCCCAAGCCGGTTCCTTGTTTATTACTCTCGTTATATGATTTAAAAAATCTGTCAAAAATATAAGGAATATCTTCTAATGCAATTTCACTGCCGAAATTTGTTACAGTAACAACACCTTTTATAAACGAAACTCTGACAGGATGAACACTTCCGTCTTCCGCCTTGCCTGTAAATTTAATTGCGTTATCAAGTACTATCATAAATAGTTGCTTTATTCTGTCGTAATCCCCATGCATAGTGAAAATTTTCGTATCACACTCTAATTCCACAGTAACATGCTTGTCTATACCAATTCTTTTGGCGCTCCTTACTGCATCATTTAAGCAATCATATAAATTAAATTCTCCTATGTTCATACGGAAATCTGTATTTTGCAAGCGTGATAAATCTAACAAATCATTTACCATTCTCTGTAAATAAACGCTCTCATTGAGCATTTGTCTGTGGTACTGCTCAATCAGTATCTCATCTGTTATAACACCGTCGCAAAGAGCTTCAAGAGAACTTCTCAGAACAGTCACAGGCGTCCTTAATTCATGTGAAATGTTAGAGATAAAGTCTTGTCTGAGTTTTTCTAATTTCTGACTTTCCTCATCAGCGGCCTGCAACTTTTCACTCATATCGTCTATTGTTCTGGCAAGCTGACCTATCTCATCCGTTCTTTTTATTCCTGTCTTTAGCGAATAGTCCCCCTCAGAGATCATAACGGCTGCATTAGTAATTTTCACCACCGGGTTTGTAAGAATCTTAGCCATAATTAATGAAAGAACAAGGCCAAAGATCATGGCAACAAGGCAGCTTACTGCTAATATCCAAAGGCCATTCAAAGTAGCCTTGTCAATTGATTCCGTAGAGCCGTGTACCAAGACCGCGCCTACAATCGTTTTGCTATTGGGAGAATATACAGGCACGCCCACAGAAAGACTTGAAGCATTTAATGAGTTTGAAAAAGCTTCTGTATAAACGTAATAACCATCGTCCATCATTATTTTTTGTATAGCAATAATCTCAGTATCGCTTAGCTGTTCCACGGAAACATAAACAGAATTGTTACTACTGGTATAAGAAAGTATGTCCAAATCATAATCAATGACCCACACGTCAGAGGATGTAAGATTGTTTATAAAAGAAATAAACGTCTTCTCGTTTATCCAGAAGTCTGACTGCTGTCCGGGAAGCCGTCCAAAGTCAGAGCCTCCGTCAGGGCGTTGATAAGGCGGATTTGATGTGTGACCTGAAGCAAGAGTCTTTGACATCAGATTTGAAATGACCACAGCAGAGTCAGTCAAAGAATCGTTAAGTTCTCTCTTTGAGCGATTGCGGTATATCATTGTAAAAGCAATGCCGACTATAAGAATAAATATCAGCATAGCAACAGTCATTAGAACCGATATTCTATACGCCAGCCTAAAACGCGGATTTCTTACTCTGTGGCAAATTTGTATCCTACTCCCCATATTGTCTGAATCTCCCATCCGTTATGCTCATACTCATCAAGCTTTGAACGAAGCCTCTTGATATGGGAATCTACTGTTCTGCTGTCACCGTAGAAGTCGAATCCCCATAGTTTATCTAACAGCGCCTCCCGTGAGAAAACCTTATTCGTGTTTATGGCCAATGTCCATATGATCTCTATCTCTTTCTTAGTGAGTTTTACAGGATTGCCGTCTATTTCAACGATGTAATTTTCAAGATTTATCATCAGGTTACCTTTTCTGAAAATCTTACTGTTAGCTGCAGTCAAATTAATGCGGCGTAAAATAGCGCGGATTCTTGCCATAACCTCTCCGCATGAGAAAGGCTTTACGATGTAATCGTCTGCACCTACGTCAAGACCCATGATTTTCTCAAAGTCCTCTCCCCTGGCTGTAATCATAATAATCGGAACGATTGAATTCTTACGAATAGTGCGACAAACCTCAAATCCGTCCATAAAAGGCATCATAACGTCCAGCAAAATAACGTCCGGTTTGAAAGTGTCAAATTTTTCTATAGTCATTCTGCCGTCGTAGGCAATCTCTACCTCATATCCGTCCTTTTTTGCATATTCACTCAAAACGGAGGTAATCTGCCTATTATCATCTGCTATCAAAATCTTTGCCATAATCAACCCACCTTTTTATTTTCACAAATAAAAGTGTAATACATTATTGTGACTTTTTATTGTCTACATCCAGTCAAAAATAGAAATAGAATTTGATTCCGGAAGTCCATCAAAACATCCTTCTGCCCGAAGAGCTTCAATAGTTGCTTTATTAACACCTGTAGATAATTGGAAATCCTCTATTGAAATAAACTCTTCTCCGGCTGCTAATCTGCGGTCCCTTTCCGCGGCAATAGGTTCTGTTTGAGACAGGCCTACTCCGGAAAGCACTGAAAGAGGCGGCCTAATACCGTCTTCTTCAGGTTTGAAATATTTCGCATCTGATTTATATATATCAACCGGCAGGAAATTAATATTTCTGGCATACATTTCAACTATAAGCTCATATAAAGGTGCTTGAGCCTTATCTTTGCCGTCAAGTAAATGACGTTTGTCAGGAGGTGTTAATTTCATAAAAGCCTTATCAATGCCGTGTATCATATATTCCGAATCAAAATCGTCTAATTTTACTGAAAATCTCGTGGCATAATATGCTTTCGGTTGGTAAACCTTATACCAGGCGATTCTGAGTGAACATACGACGTATGCAACGGCATGAGCTTTAGGAAACATGTATTGTATCTTTTTACAGGAAGTAATATACCAATCGGGCACGTTATTATCCTTCATGGCAGTTTCCCACTCCGGCTTAAGGCCTTTACCTTTTCTTACAGCCTCCATGATATCAAATGCCATTTTCTTTTCAAGGCCTTTTCCTATAAGATAGAGCATTATGTCATCACGGCAACATATACATTCGGACAGCTGACAGATTCCCTCATCTATCAAGGTCTCTGCATTACCCGCCCATACGTCCGTTCCGTGAGATACACCTGATATTCTGACCAAGTCGGAAATAGTAGACGGTCTTGCTTTGAGCATCATATTTTGGACAAAGCCTGTACCCATCTCCGGAATTCCGGCAGTTCCAAGTTGCAAAAGCTCATAGTCTGCACCTAATCTTTGAATTATACCTTCATCTAAGTCAAGCGCTTCGGCACTGTTGAAAAGGGACAAAACCTTGTCATCGTTTATGTCAACACTTAAGCTGGATATTCCTGTATATTCCTCCATAAGCCTTAACATCTGCGGGCCATCGTGACCGAGAATATCAAGCTTCAGGATATTGTCATGGAGGAAGTTATAGTCAAAGTGCGTTGTTACAGTATCGTTCTCTACCTTTTCCGCAGGATGCTGAACAGGAGTAAAATCATATATTTCTTTATCTCTGGGAATAACCATAATGCCGCCGGGATGCTGACCCGTTGTCTTGCGTACTTCTTCAAAGCCCTTGGCAAGACGGCTTATTTCTGTTTCAGAGACCTTTTTACCGCGGGCTTCCATATACTTAAGAACGTATCCTCTTGCAGGCTTTTCACCAAGGTTGGCAATAGTTCCGGCCCTGAACACGTAGCCCTTACCGAACAGAACTTCTGTAAATTTATGAGCATTGGGCTGGTCATCGGAGGCGAAGTTTAAGTCTATATCAGGGACCTTGTCTCCGTTAAACCCAAGAAAGGTCTCAAATGGAATATTGTAGCCGTCGCGTATAAGAGGACGGCCGCATTTAGGACAGTCCTTAGGCTCCATATCAAAGCCGCAAGAGTAAATCGGATCATCGTGAAATTCCGAATACAGACATTCCGGATTGCCGCATCTATAATGAGCGCACAGTGAATTAACCTCCGTAATATCTGCCATGTATGCTGCCAAGGAAGAACCTACCGAACCTCTTGATCCTACCTGGTATCCGTTCCGGGCTGACTCTGCTACCAGTTCCTTTGCCGTAATGTACATTATGGAATAGCCGTTGCTGATAATAGCATTGAGTTCTCTTTCCAATCTTTGTTGTACGATGTCAGGCAGAGGATCTCCGTATATCCTCTTTGCCTTCTCAAAACAACTCTCTCTTAGTTTTTGATCAGATCCTTCGATTACAGGAGGGAAAAAGCCATCCGGCACAGGTCTTATTACATCAATCTGATCTGCTATTATATTTGTGTTTGTTACTACAATCTCGTACGCCCTGTCTCCTAAATACTTAAACTCACTTAGCATTTCATCCGTAGATTTTAAGTACAAGGGCGGCTGCATATCACAGTCGCTATACCCCTGTCCTCCTTGCAGTACCGCTCTGTATATGCTGTCATCAGGGTTCAGGAAATGTACGTCGCCTGTTGCAACGGTGAGCTTACTCAGCTGATCTCCCAACCATACTATCTTGCGGTTAATATTTTCCAATTCTTCCACAGAGGACACACGGTTGTTTCTTAAAAGATACATGTCGTTTCCCGTGGGTTGTATCTCAAGATAGTCGTAGAAAGACGCCATTTCAAGCAATTTTTCGTCAGATGTGCCGTTTAATACTGCCTCGTACAGTTCACCTTCCGAGCACGCACTGCCTATTAATAAGCCTTCTCTGTGAAGCATAAGTTCTTTACGCGGTATTCTTGGCCTTTTATAATAGTATTTCAGATTACTGTAGGAAATGAGTTTGTACAGATTCTTAAGACCCACCAGATTTTTTACCAGGATTATGCAATGCCATGCTCTGGAATTCTTTAATTGTTCCTTGCTTAGCACCGTTGACAGAATCTCATCCGAATCGTGATCTATAAGTTCATCGTCACTTAAATAACATTCGCATCCGTATATCAATTTAATTCGTTCTTCTTTTGGAATATCTTTCGCTTTTGAATAGGCAGATAAAGCCTTAAACATATCCGGATATGCCTGTACGCATCCGTGGTCTGTTATCGCAACAGCCTTGTGTCCCCACCCGGCAAGCAAGCTTATTAACGCAGCCGGGTCTGTAATGGCATCCTGAGCACTCATTTTTGTATGTAAATGTAATTCTACTCTCTTTTCCGGACATAAATCTTTACGCACCTTGTTTTTTGTCATCACAACAGACTTTGCTCTGATAATCAATTCCGAAGTATATTTGTCCAACACCGCCTGTCCGTATACGCGAGCGTAAACGTTTCCCATCTCATCTTTTGTTTTTCCTTTTCCCGGTGTGAGGTAAGATTTTGCATATTTCAGGTCAAATTCTTCTGCATAGAATTGTATTTTTACAGAATACGTGTTATCCGTCATAGCAAACGTAACACTGTGAGATCCGCTTTTGAGCTCTCTGGAGTCAAAAGCAAATATCTTCCCTTCCACGGCAACAAAACCGCTGTCGTAAGTGATATCCTCCATCTTTGTTATTTCCTGATCAATAGAATTACCCATGAAAATAACGTTTCCGTCACTGTCTTTCTTAGGTTCCTCTCCCTCAGCAGGTGTCAAGGCTTTTTTCTTGTTATACTTTCCATCACCTTTATTCGAGTATCCCTTTTTGGTATTTGATGCATAGTAAGAATTTGCGCCTGATTTGTTACCGTCAGACTTTTTTTGTTGAGCTGCTAAATATGCTTCTTTACTGAAATCTACGTGAACAGAGTCGTCTTCAAGCCCCGCCGGCATCATATGGGTGTACGTTATATCAATCTCTACGTTTGAACAGTTTAATTTCTCAGACCATTGACGGCGCATGCTTTGTATCTCATTATTAGAAAGAGGCGAGTCGCTTTCTAACATAATAACTATTTTCTTTTCAGAGGCAATTGTAATTGCCTTTATTATTTTTACTGCCATTTTTACCTCTCAATGCCATACTTATCTAATAATTCTTCAGGCGATATCATGTTTACCCATTGGGGCTTGCGCATCCACGTAAGCTGACGCTTTGCATATCTTCTTGAAGCTTGCTTAATATCATCTGATACGGTGTTAAGATCCTCAGGTTTTATCTCACCTGTGTCAAGGTTCATATATTTATAGATTTCTTTATATCCGATTGCTTGTCTTGCTGTTTTACTTAATTCTTTACCGTTGCTTTTGCATATTTCAAGAAGTTTCCTTGCCTCCTGCAGCAAACCGTTTCTAATCATAACATCAACCCGCAGGTTTATTCTGTCATACAAAAGCTCTCTTGGCCTGTCTACGCAGTAAACAGTATATTCTATAGGTGACTGCGTAGTTTTAGACAGGCTGTTTCGCTCCTCTAACGTAAGCCCGGTAAGGTCGCGTAGAACGCATGCCCTTATAACCCTCTTAATGTTGTTGAAATGTATCTGTCCGGCCGCCACGGGATCTTTCTGCTCTAATAGTAAATGAAGTGCAAGTGCCCCGTTTTCGTTGGCAAATTCTGTATAGTTCTCAGTTAGTCTTTTTTCTTCTTCTTCATCTGTCTGCACCATATCGTATCGTATGTTATCAACAAGACAATTGACGTAAAGTCCTGTGCCACCGCATATAATAGGCATTTTACCACGACTTGCCACCTCCATAATCGCACGTGTGGCATCCGGTCCGTATTGTGCTACGCTGTATTCTTCCCAAGGTTCCAGGAAATCCATTAAATGGTGCACAATACCTTCCTTTTCAGCCTCATCCGGCTTTGCAGTTCCTATGTCCATATATTTATAAATCTGCATTGAATCGCATGAAATAATCTCGCCATCTAATGCGTGGGCAAGTTTGATGGCGCAGGCGGTTTTACCTGATGCAGTAGGTCCGGTTATTACGATTGCTTTCACAGACATCTTTTAAACTTTCTTTCTAACTCGTGTTGTGTTATTTCTATTGATATCGGTCTTCCGTGAGGACAAGTATTAGAACTGTCAAGTTTTGATAATTGACACAGCAGCGACTTTATCTCATCCATAGAAAGGTTTTTATTTGCTTTTATAGCGGCTTTGCATGCCATTCTGAATATTTTTTCATCAGAATCACGAGCTGAAGATTTACCCGTCAAGCCTTCTAATATGACATCTTCCAAGTCTGCATTTTCCAGTGTCATCGGCACAGATCTTACAATGATTGTATTATTTCCGAATTCTTCAATCTCAAAGCCCATATCTGTGAAAAAGTCCTGGCACTCGCAATACGCTGCATAATCCGCCGCGGTCAAGGTAATAGTTTGAGGCACCAACATAGGAATAACCGGTACGTCATCTTTACCGATATTACTTTTCAGTTCTTCATATTTTATTCTCTCGTGAGCCGCATGCTGGTCAATGAGAATCATTTTATCTTCATACTGTAAAAGAATATACGTCATGAACACTTGTCCTATTATTCTTCCGTCCGTGAAATAATTATAATCTTTAATCAACAGCTCCGGAGCTGTACGTTCCGTAGTTATATCTCTTCGTTCCGGCAAAGTTATTCTTGCATCGTCTTCAGCCACGTTTGACTCCCGAGTTATTTTTTCAGGGAAGAGCATTTTCCAATTTTCAGTTACTTGTTCATTCTTTGTAAAAGCAGTCGGCTTTGGCACGTAGGCAGAGTGGCTCGCAGGAGGCACCGAAGGTACCGGCGCTGCGGGAGGTATCGGCGGTACAGGCGGTACAGATGGTACGGGAGGCACCGGAGCAACAGGCGGCACTATAGACTGCTGAACGTTCTTGTAATATACTGCATTTGAAATACCTCTGTACACCGTTTTAAAAACGTCGCCTTCATTGGAAAAGCGAACCTCCGTCTTTGCAGGATGAACGTTTACGTCGACAAGAATATTCGGCACGCTTACGTTTATTATCACAAACGGAAATTTATTCTTCATTACAATCGTTTTATATGCCTCATCTACAGCAGACGTGATAACTTTCGATTTAATAAATCTGCCGTTTACAAAGAAAATCTGTTTTGATCTATTGCTAAATACTGCATCTTTTACACCTGCATATCCATTTATAGAATATCCGTTCATTTCATAATGAACTTTAAGAATATTATCCGATACGGCTTTTCCGAAGATACAATAAATAACGCTCTTAACGTCACCGTCACCGGGTGTTCTGAAAATCTCCTGTCCGGATGAAACAAGTCTGAAAGATATTTCCGGATGAGCCAAAGCCATTTTTTCAATAACGTCAGCGCAATAAGCCGCTTCTGTCTGGTCTTTTTTTAAAAACTTAAATCTTGCAGGTGTATTATAAAACAAGTCGGAAACAGTTATAGTAGTACCCTGAGGGCCTCCTTTTGTCCCTGTCTCAACAACGTCCCCGCCCTTTATATGTACGTAGGTTGCATCGTCATCGTCTTTCGTCTTAGACAGCAACGTAACGTCTCCTACCGCGGCGATGCTGGCAAGAGCTTCTCCTCTGAAGCCTAAGGTGCAAACGTTCTCCAAGTCTTTACCTGACCGTATCTTACTCGTAGCATGTTTATCGAAACATATAACAGCATCGTCAGCTTCAATTCCGCTGCCGTTATCAGACACACGAATATACGTAATCCCGCCTCTTTTTATCTCGACACTTATAGAACTACTGCCTGCATCAATAGAATTCTCAACCAATTCCTTAATAACCGATGCCGGCCTTTCTATAACCTCGCCTGCCGCAATCTGGCACGCAGTCAATTCGTCCAAAACGATAACCTTGCTCATATGCTTCTCACCTTCTCCATCTGAAACGTAACTGATACTTATTCATTTTAATTATTCAGATTTACGTTGTCAAGGACAGATGGAACGTAAGATTGCGGTATCATCTGCTGCAATTATAAATTAAACTTTCCATAGTATCACGTATCACAGACTCAGGTGCATCAGGCAGAAGGAAATAATGTTTACCGGTCTCGTCTGCTTCAAAAGACGTAACGCCCTCATCGCTAACGTTTATCTTACCGCAAGCAGATAATTTCCAATACCCTCTATCAGGTCTTATCGCTTGCAGCATCGCAGTAAGATCCCAGCTTTCTCTGCCGGAAACAGAAGCAGAAGGATGCAATTTATACGACATAGCCGCGGGATTTTTGTCTGCAAATCTATGAAAATACTTCAAACTCATGCAAGCAGTGCCTATTTCAAAGCTGGAGAAAATCAATTTTCCCGGCCAATTATCGCAAACACACTGAGCCGCCTTAATATCACTTCTTATATTGTACTCTGTAACAACAGGAGCTCCTGCATATAAATAGTCTCCCGGCCATCCCTCAAAGAAGCGTCCACCCATCACCACAGTCTGCTTCACTTTCTTTGCAATCAATTCCCGGCCCGACAGCGGTGAGAATTCGTCTGCATCGCTTAAAATAAGCTTTGCAAAGGATGATAAATATCCTGTTGCAACCAGCGTAACACTGTCATCCTCAGAGTCCGCCAGAGTTTTTCTTAAAACTTCCAGTGAATCCGGAATACCTGAATATTCCTTATAATCATTGGGAAAAAGTTCACAAATAGGCCGATCATATCCAAAGTAACCGTCACAGTATTTTATTTCTGACAAATACTCCCTATCATAATTAACGCCAACCGGTACGGAACGTCCATAATACTTATTAATTGCATCAACGCAACCGGCAACGTACGGTGTTGCATAACAACAGGTAACAGCAAGCAGACTTGCTTCATCAAGGTCACAAAGAGCATGGCACAAAGCAAGAGCCCCGGCGTCGTCACAATCCCCGCCTATATCTGTATCAAAAATAATAAGTGATTTTCCGGAATTCAAAATAACACGCCCTTTACAGTAAATATAATCTGAATAAATTATATAGTACCACCTTTTACCCGTCAATAACAACGAGAAAAACGGTAAAACGCAACATTCTTTCCACAAACAAAGATTGTAAAAAAAAAGTTCTCATGGTAAACTATGTAAGTTCGACAAGAACGCAAAACACTATTGCAAAGTGAGGATTTTTACTATGGATTATGTAGATGCTGCTTCCCAGTTAGGCGAAGCTATTGTTAACAGTGCTGCTTTTATTACACTTAAGAATGCTGAACTTGCTTTGATGCAAGACGAGAAGGCTCAGACTCTTATGAGTGATTTCCGTCAGCTACAATCAGAAATGGTTCGCGCTTCAAGAGAAGACGACAGCAAAGAAAATCTGGAAGCTATCCGCGACAGACTTCTTGCAAAACAAACAGAGCTCAACGAATACAGCGTTACAAAAGACTTTTTCGACGGCAAGAAAGGTTTCGAATCTATGATGAAAACAATCAATGAGATTATCGCTCAATACGTAAACGGCGGTTCATCATGCAGCGGTAACTGTTCTTCTTGCGGCGGTTGTCACTAATCATATAATTTTAATAAAACAGTTAGAAGGTTTCTCCCATGTCTGATTTAGAACAAAAAGTCACACCTATGATGAAGCAATATCTGGATGTTAAGAAGAAATGTCCGGACTGTATTTTGTTCTTCAGATTGGGAGATTTTTATGAAATGTTTTTTGAAGATGCTGTCACAGCATCACGTGAGTTAGAGCTTGTACTCACGGGCAAGGATTGCGGTCTTGAGGACAGAGCGCCAATGTGCGGAATCCCTTATCATGCCGCCCTATCATATATCAGCAAGCTCATAAGCAGAGGTTATAAGGTAGCAATAGGCGAACAGCTTGAAGATCCTGCCACCTGCAAAGGTATTGTAAAAAGAGACATTGTACGTATCTATACTCCCGGCACGGTTATTGAAGATAAAATGCTGGAGCACCGTGGGAATAATTACATTATGTCTATTTATGAATTCCGTTCTATGTATGGCCTGGCCTTTGCTGATATTTCAACAGGCCAATTATATGCCACTTCACTTACATACGGCAGAACGTATAACCACCTTGCCGATGAGATTGCCAGGATAGCTCCGTCTGAGATCATAATTAACGACGGTGCGACCTCGTTGCAGGCAATAAGAAGCTTCACAGAAACAATAAGCAGGCCTTATATCGGCACTCTTAGTGAGGATTTCTTTGATTATGATGAGGCAATCAGATATTTAGGCGACAAAACAGCAAAGCAAGACGAGCTTAGAATCAGGGCCGTAGGTGCTTTGATGCGT
Source organism: Clostridia bacterium (assembly GCA_017517275.1). Classification (GTDB taxonomy): domain Bacteria; phylum Bacillota; class Clostridia; order UBA1212; family UBA1255; genus SIG424. The sequence goes on along the minus strand of JAFWZX010000020.1, from coordinate 55,536 downwards.
TATATGGAAGATACGCAAAAGACGTCTCTTAGCAATAACATAAAAGTTTCGTATTATAAATTTGACGAATATATGTCAATCGACGCATCCTCCAGGCGTAATCTTGAGATAAGTCAGACCATGAGAGACAAACAAAAAAAAGGCAGTCTGCTATGGGTAATCGACAAAACCGTAACGTCCATGGGAAGCAGATGTCTCAAAAGATGGATTGACCAGCCACTTATTGATACAGATGCTATAAACGAGCGATTAGACAGCGTAGCTGTTTTCAAAGATGGCTTTATGCTACGCAGCCAGCTTCGTGAATTTTTAGACGGCATCCATGATATAGAGCGAGTTATCGGCAGAGTCCTCCTGGGTACGGCCTCACCAAGAGATCTTGTTTCACTGCGTTTTTCCTTGGGTAAATTACCCCACATCAAAGAAACGCTGGCTCCTTACTGTGAAAAGGCCGTTTTGATTTCACAAATAGAGCAATCAATATATACTCTTCCTCACGTGTATGAATTGCTGGAACGGGCCATTGTTGAAGACCCGCCTATGCTGCTTAAAGACGGCGGATACATCAAAGCCGGATATAGTGAGGAAATAGATAAATACCGCGAGGTTACTACAAACGGCAAATCATATTTATCTTCTTACGAAGCTGAAGAAAGAGAAAAAACAGGAATTAAGAATCTAAAGGTCAGTTACAACAAGGTCTTTGGCTATTACATTGAAGTAACAAATTCCTATAAAGAGCTTGTTCCTCCTACATATATCAGAAAACAAACGCTTGTAAACAACGAACGTTATATCACCGACGAGTTGAAGAAAATGGAAGATATGATTATCGGCGGTGAAGAAAGGCTGATAAGACTTGAAAATCAAGCCTTTACTGAGGTACGTAATTACGTTGCCGATTATTCAGAATCTCTCAAACAAACAGCAGATGCTTTAGCTACGTTAGATACACTGCTTAGCTTTGCAGAAGTTGCAGACAGAAATAATTATTGTCGTCCGATTGTTTATCTTTCCGCCGCGCAGAATCGCATTATCTCAATAAAAGACGGCCGCCATCCCGTAGTAGAACAAGTCTTATCTTCAGGAGAATTCGTTCCAAACGACGTTTATTTGAATGACAACGAAGATATGATGCTCGTTATCACAGGCCCGAACATGGCAGGTAAATCCACGTATATGAGACAGGTGGCTTTAATCCTTATAATGGCACAAGCCGGTTGCTTTGTGCCGGCAAGTCAAGCAGAATTATCAATTGTGGACAAGCTTTTTACCAGAGTCGGGGCATCTGATGACCTTGCCTCCGGTCAGAGTACTTTCATGGTAGAAATGTCAGAGGTTGCCAATATTTTATCCAATGCAACAGAAAACAGCTTTATGATATTAGACGAGATAGGTCGAGGCACCAGCACCTTCGACGGATTATCTATCGCTTGGGCCGTTTTGGAATATATTGTCATATCATTGAAATGTCGCGCAATGTTTGCAACTCACTACCACGAATTAACAGAACTGGAAGAGACGCTGACAGGCGTTAAAAACTACTGTGTCACAGTTAAAAAGAAAGGCGAAGATATTACTTTTCTCCATAAAATAAAAAAAGGCGGTGCGGACGGCAGCTATGGTATCAGCGTCGCTTCTTTGGCCGGTATACCGGTAGCCGTAACGGCGCGTGCAAAAGAAATTCTTTCACAAATTGACAACCAAAATATTCAATCAAGTAAGAAAACCGTCAAATCCGCTAAAACCGTTATTGATTCCGATATGGACCTGCTTGCATATACTGCAAATACAGTTATGCAAGACGAGATCATAGCAGAGCTTAAAGATATTAACATACAAGAGATTACGCCTATCGAAGCTTTGAACGTCCTCTACCGCCTGCACCAGAAGGCCGAGAAGAGAATCTGACGTTATTCGTTTTATCCCTTATCAGGCATTTCGGCCCGTTACCAATCAAATCTTCTCTACCGGCTTTGCACAATGCTTTGTGAACCAGCCAGTAATTTTTAGGATTGCGGAATTGTATCAAGGCTCTTTGCATAGCCTTCTCCTCAGGGCTCTTTGCTACGTACACTTTCTCCATAGTTCTCGGATCAAGGCCTGTGTAATACATGCACGTAGATATCGTAGAAGGAGTTGGGTAAAAATCCTGCACCTGCTCCGGAGAGTATTTGATGTCACGTAAATATTCTGCCAACGCAATAGCATCTTTCAAGGTTGATCCTGGGTGAGATGACATGAGATACGGCACTACAAATTGAGATTTGCCTAATTGTTGATTTGCTTTCTTATATTTCTCTATAAATTCATTATATACCCTTACCTTAGGTTTACCCATGTATTTAAGAACGTTATCGCTTACGTGCTCAGGGGCTACTTTGAGTTGCCCGCTTATATGATGTTCGCACAGCTCTTTTATCAAACTGTCGCATTTTTTATCTTCCAGTAAATAGTCAAATCTGATTCCCGATCTAATGAAAACTTTCTTTACGCCGGGTACCTGTCTCATCTTACGAAGAAGTTCAATAAAATCCGTGTGGTCTACAACCATATTCGGACAAGGCTTTGGGAAAAGGCATTGCTTATTTTTACACACACCGTGCTCTGCTTGCTTTGCACAGGATGGCTTCCTGAAATTAGCAGTAGGCGCGCTTACGTCATTTATGTATCCTTTGAAATCTTTATCCCATGTTAGTTTAGTTACTTCTGCGAGTATTGATTCGTGACTTCTTGATTGTATCGTTCTTCCCTGGTGAAAAGTTAGCGCGCAAAAGCTGCATCCGCCAAAGCATCCGCGAGCAGATACAACACTGAATTTTACTTCTTTAATCGCAGGAATACCGCCTTGCGCCTCATATACCGGATGATAATCCCCTACGTATTTAAGAGCATAAACACTGTCCATTTCCCTTGTAGTAAGTGGCATTTGAGGAGGATTTTGAACTATATACGTGTTAGCATACGGTTCTATCAGCCGTTTTGAATTTTGCGGGCTTGTATTACAGTATTGTATGTAAAAGCTTTGAGCAAATTGTTTTTTATCATTTAAAAGCTCTTCATAAGAAGGCAACATAATGTAATCTACTACGTTATCTATATTCTTAGTTTTATACACTGTTCCTGCAATAAACGTTATATCTTTTATATCAAGTCCGCTTTGCAAGCTATCTGCAATCTCTACTATTGATTTTTCACCCATACCGTAAGAAATCAAATCTGCATTTGAATCAATTAAGATTGATTTCATAACACGGTCACTCCAGTAATCGTAATGAGCCATTCTTCGTAAAGAGGCTTCTATTCCCCCTATTATAACAGGAATATTCCCGAATTTTCGCCTTATCATTTTCGTATAAACGATAGTCGCTCTGTCAGGACGCTTCCCCATTACACCTCCGGGTGAATAATAATCATACGTGCGTTTATTTTTCGCTACTGTATAATGACTTACCATAGTATCCATATTGCCGCCGCTTACAAGGAATCCCAATCTGGGTCTGCCAAGTACAGTAACAGACTCGGGATCGTTGTAGTCAGGCTGAGCAATAATACCTATTTTATATCCATTCTTCTCCAGGACTCTGCTTATTATAGCGGCGGCAAAAGAAGGATGGTCTACATATGCATCTGCTGTCACCAGTACAAAATCGCACTGTTCCCAGCCTCTTTTATCCATATCATCTCGCGATATAGGCAAAAAGTCTCTTTGTTCGCTCATAAATAGTATACATCCTTTCCGTGTCCTTAAAAAAAAACAACCGCAATAATTATGCGGTTGTTTCCATCATAAGTCAATAAAATAATTTAGTCAGAACTTTTATTCTTCCCATGCCATAATCGCATCAACGCCATCGGCCATAATACGATATTCTTTCTTGACTGCCTCAAAATATGTTGCACCGGATTCGTTAAGATGGTAATATCTACGGAATCTCTTACCAACAACAATCTCACGACGCTCATCAACGAGTCCACGCTCAACCAAACGATACAAAGGCAAATACAAAGCAACTGCTTTAAAGCTGAATGAACCATTTGTACGAGCATCTAACTCCTGCGCAATCTGGTAAACGTACTTGTCCTCTTCAGATAACAATCTAAGAATAAGCATTTCTGTTATACCAAATCTCAAATTTTCACCAATAGTATTTTCGTAACTCACACTAATCACACACTTTCTTTTTACCATTTTTTTCAATTCGAACCATATGAATTGTTTTTCTACATGTCATGTGTACGTCAACACATGTCTCTTGCTTAATTATAAAGGATAAAATATTAGAAATCAACTGTTTTATCTCATTTTTATCCATTTTTTTTAAATTTTTTTAGTTTCGGTTATAATACAATACATCTATATTAGGCTTATTTCCTCCTGAAAGTCCAAGTATTTCATATTTTTATTCATACTTCTTTTTTCATAATATTCCACGCTACATCAATTATAATACGTCAGAATTAGAACTTCTGTTTTTGACAACGTCGATGTCCAAAAAATTTTTGTAGTATTTTTAGGCGAATTGCCGAATATAATCCATGGAAGTATAATGACTTATATCCATTTGTAATCCTTTCCACGACTACCTCTCTTTAGTTGCAGACTTTATTTTTTGGTGCTATACTCTTTTAAAATGGCAATGCCATTACCGCTATATATCGGAGGCAATATGTTTCAAAGTTCTTTTGATTATACAGAAATAGTAATTACATTGTTGAGTATCCCCGCCTATTTGCTTTTTTTTACTGCAAGAGGCTATGGGCAAGCGTGGACAGCTCGGCGACTTGGTGATGACACGCCCGCACTAAACGGTTTTCTTTCTCTTAATCCGCTGGCACATATTAATATCATCGGCTTCATATGCCTGATTATATTAGGATTCGGATTTGGCAAGACAGTACCGACAAACTCTCGCAACTATAAAAACGTAAAGGCAGGCACTGCAATACAAATACTGTCAGCACCTGTTTTTGGATTATTACTTGCATTTATTGCATCACTGCTATTTTTTATATTATTCTATATCGGATCCTTCTTTGATCTTGTATATGAGCCAAGCTTCGTACCGTACCTGACCGCTCCTATGGCACTTCTTAAGAGCATGGTCAACGTAAGTAACGGTGCTGTAACGTACAGCTGTATCCTGATTGTTTTGATGAGAATCGTGGAGATATCCATTTATCTTACCATATTCTTCCTGCTTCCCCTTCCGGGATTTGACGGATATAGGTTAATCGTTAACTTTATTCCATACAGATTTGCCCGCACAATGTACAACATTGAAAAATATAACTTTTTCATATTCATAGGCTTTATAATGATTATCACGTTCTTCCCTGCTATTCACGGAGCAATAATCGGTACTCCTACAAACGCAATTTTCTCATTATTCACACAGCCTTTTTGGAAAATCGTGAAAATGCTCATGTGATTTTTGCCATCTTTTTCCTGAATACATAAAGAAAAATTGCTAAAAATATAGTTGCAAGGTGATAAATCATCTTGCAACTATTTGATTATAAGTGTGGTGAAAAAGGATGGCAAAGAAAAACAGTGCTTTTGACCAGATGAAGTATGAGGTAGCAAACGAACTCGGCTTACAGCTTAATCATGGTTATAACGGCGACAAAACTTCAAGAGAAAATGGTTCTATCGGTGGCAGAATCACACAGAAGGTTTTTGAGCAGTATGCTAAAAACAACAAAAATAACTAATCTATAAAAAAGCAGCGTCGTGGCAATAAACACGACGCTGTTTTTTTATCGTTACCTTTATTATTTTATATCCTGCTTTTCCATCATCATAGAAGAGAACATCGCAGAAGACCATACAACGATTATACATACGATTACAACTCTGATTATATCGTCTGCCAGAGAGTCAACCGTCATGCCGTAAACGTTGCCGATGACAGTGTACTCAACCAACGTAAAGTCCTCCTTGACAACGTCAAGCTTATTTAACAGTAACGTAATCAGCTGGTAAATAATTGTTCCGAAACCGCAGGCGTACAATAAGTTGGAAATCAATGACAAAGCTGTATTCTTCAGCACGTTTGTAATACCTGCAGTCATACATGCGAAACTGCCCAGCAACAAAGAATGAGCTGCCACGAAAGCAACAATCTTAAGAATTCCTTTCAAAGTAAGTGAAGCAAAGAAACCTTTGAACATAAGACTTCCAAATGCAAAAACAGCTATACCGGAGACAAATGATACGAGTACGGCATATGTGAAAACACAAATGTACTCGGGAATAATAAGCTTATACTTTGGAGTTACCACATTTGTAATAGTTTTAATAAAACCGCTTCTGTAGGGCTGGCTTGCATACAACACAGTCATAACAGTTATCACAAGAATAATAAGGTCGGAATTATACGTTAAATTATACAAACTCTTGAAATCATAAATTCCAAATATGTCCCCCATTAAAGCATCCGCTGATCCTGTTGTTTCCATCAGAAGGTTCATCAATGCATACGTTCCGGTAGTAATAAAAACTGCCGCAACAGATACAATAAGAAAAATCCAGGTCAGCTTGTTTTTTACCAATCTGGTAAATTCACCTTTAATAATACCTTTCATCAGCGGATCCCTCCTTTGCCTGTAGTAACACTGATATAATACTCTTCTAATGATTCCTTATTCTTATGCACCGAATAAACTTTCACGCCGGCAAGAACAAGAATCTCCACGATATCAGCGCTGTCTGCATCCTTGTCAAAAACGTACATATGTCCTGCAGTATCTCTTTTAACGGAAGTATACCCCTTTTCCGTAAGAACTGCGTACGCTTTGACCATATCGTCGACCTGCATGATTATGTGTTCTGACAGTCTTGCGTTCAGCTCCTCATTTGACAGTTCAAGGATTAATCTGCCGTCATTGATAATGCCGTATCTTGTGGCTGTTTTAGAAAGTTCTTCCAGAATATGGCTGGCAATAATAAACGTAATGCCTCTTTCCTTATTCAACTTGTGAATAATGTCACGAATTTCAACAATACCCTGAGGATCAAGTCCGTTGATAGGCTCATCCAATACCATAAGTTCAGGATCACCAACAAGAGCCATTGCAATACCAAGGCGCTGCTTCATACCCAGAGAGAAGTCACCTGCTTTTTTGCCACTGTCAGGGTCTAAACCAACAAGCGTAATCAATTCACGTGCAAGACCTTTGTCCTCAATACTTGAATATGTCATCTTAAGCCTTACGTTTTCAACAGCCGTCATATTTGAATAAAATCCGGGGCTTTCGATTAACGCACCAACCTTACAGTTCATATTCACGCTACCTGACGTAGGATAAATAAGGCCGCTTATCAGCTTAAGTATCGTCGTTTTACCTGCACCATTCTTTCCGATAATACCGTAAATATCACCCTTTTGGATATGAATACTTACTTCGTTTACAGCTGTACATTTCTTATAACGCTTAGTAATTCTGTCTGTTGTAAGAATGTATTCCATTTGCTACCTCCTGATTCAATTAATATAAAAACTTACGGCAGTAAGAATACCGTTAATTGTTTTTCCGTCTTGTATTTTGCCGTCTTTTATCATTTGGACAACCTGGTCTAACGGAATCTTCACTACATGTAGGAACTCTCCTTCATCCCGGTGAGGCCTATCCTGTACAAGTCCGCGAGCAAGAAAAATATGAAGCTTTTCCGTACAGTAGCCGGGAGTTGCATAATAAGAACAGAGCTTTACGACTTCACTTGCTTTCATGCCCGTCTCTTCTGTAAGTTCTCTTACGGCGCAGTTTATCGGCTCCTCACCCGTTTCCAACTTTCCTGCCGGTATTTCCAGCATTTCCCTTCCGGTGGCAATTCGATACTGCTTTACCATATATACGTTCTTGTCTCCGTCAACAGCAACAACAGCTGCGCCGCCTTCGTGATATACAATTTCTCGTTTGCCTGTACTATTGTCCGGGAGCAAAACGTCCAAAACGTCCACTTTGAAAACTTTTCCGTTGAAATAATTTTCACGGCAAACTTCTTTTTCCTCTAATTCACCAGCGTAGAATTCATCCCGTTCCTTTTTCACAGGCTCTTGCTCTTTATATGAATTGCTCATTTCTACTGCAAGTTTATCACATCTGTTATTGTAATCATTATCTGCATGACCCTTTACCCATTCCCAGGTAATATCATGCTGCAGACTGAGATTATACAGTTCCTTAATCAGCTCAACGTTCTTAAGAGGACCGTCTTTTCTCTTCCAGCCTGCTTTTTTCCAGCCGTATATCCATCCCTTGGTAAAAGAATTAATAACGTAGGAACTGTCAGAATACACTGTAACTCGACATTTATCTTTAAGACATCTAAGACCTTCGATAACAGCCAGAAGTTCCATCCTGTTATTGGTAGTCTCAGCCTCTCCTCCTTTTATTACTTTCTCATGAGGACCGCAAACTAATATAGCTGCATATCCTCCCGGTCCGGGATTGCCTGAACAAGCTCCGTCAGTATACAAAAGGACCTGGTTCATATCTTACCTTCTGCTTTCTTCTCACATCTCTCCATTGCCTTGATAAGTGCCGCACGCAGTCCGTCTTCTTCCAAGCTTGCTACAGCTTCAATAGTAGTGCCTGCCGGTGAACAAACAGCGTCCTTAAGCTGCGCCGGATGCATTCCGGTATCCAACAGATATTTTGCAGTGCCGTACACCGTTTGAGCTACCATCTCATAGGCATCTTTACGTGAGAACCCCGCTCTTACAGCACCGTCTGCCATGGCCTCTATCACCATACATATATAAGCAGGACTGCTTGACGTTACTGAAATACATTTATCAACATACTTCTCGCTGTCAACGCAAATTGCTTTACCGAACATTTTAAACAAGCTCATCAATTCGTCTTTAAGCGATATTTTATCTTCCATATTGTGAAAATATGCAACAGTAAAGCCCTCTCCCACCATTGCAGGAAGATTTGGCATAGTGCGAACAAGATGAACAGAGCCCAATATATCAGTAAATACATTCACCTTTACACCGGCGGCTATTGATACATAAGTCTTATCTGCGTAGCAACTTACGTTTTTTATTGCCTCAAGTACTGTCGAGATAACGTTCGGCTTTACACAGATAAAGATAACGTCACATTCAATAACTACAGCCGCAATACTTTGCGTTGCTTTTATGCCACATCCAGTAACCAGGGCATTTACTTTGCCCTGATCTTTGTCATATACGTATAGGTCGTGACTACTTTTGCCGGCCACAGCCTTAATGATAGCACCACCCATATTACCGGAACCTATAAAACCGATTTTCACAGTGTACCTCCTGAGTATTATTTAAAATATGCTACGCCTGACTCAAACAGCTTTTGATCTTTACAGTAAGGTATGTTCTTGCCGATTGAAGCGCCCTTTCTCTCCGAATGACCCATTTTACCAAGGACTCTGCCGTCAGCACTCGTAATACCCTCAATAGCAAGGCAGCTGCCGTTTGGATTCCATAGCGGATCCATGCTTACGTTACCGGATTCATCAACGTATTGAGTTGCAATCTGGCCGTTTGCAATAAGCTTTGCAAGTACGTCATCATCTGCAATAAATCTACCCTCGCCGTGTGAAATAGGAATCGCATGGACATCTCCTGCTTCAGTAGCCCAAAGCCAAGGAGATTTATTGGACGTAACGCGAGTAAAGGCATAGCGTGAAATATGTCTGCCGATTGTATTGAAAGTAAGTGTTGGATCTTTCTTGTCCAGAGCTTTAATCTCACCGTACGGAACAAGTCCCAGCTTTATAAGAGCCTGGAACCCATTACAAATGCCCAGCATAAGACCGTCTCTGTTTTTGAGCAGTTCTGACACAGCCTCTGATATTGCCGGATTGCGGAATACGGTTGCAATGAATTTACCGGAACCTTCCGGCTCGTCGCCTGCACTAAATCCACCCGGAAGCATAACAATCTGGGAATTATTAATAAGCTTTGTCATTGCCGTTACAGTCTCTTCAATATCGCTTGCCGTAATATTTCTAAATACAAGTGTTTCAACCTGCGCTCCGGCATTTTCGAAAGCCTTTGCAGTATCATATTCACAGTTTGTACCGGGGAAAACAGGTATGAATACACGAGGTTTTGCTATTTTCACCTTTGATTTATTCATCACAGACGCTTTAACAAGCGGTATATTTGCCGCGCTGTCGGATACGTCGAGTTTCTTTCCGAGTTCAGGGAATACTCTATCTAACTTACCTCTCCAGCTGTCTAAAAGCTCCTGTACACACATTTCACAATTGCCGGCACTGATTATTCCGTTATCCGTTACTGTTCCCAGGTGAGTGTACACAGACTTGTCAAGGCAAAGTGAATCAAGACTTTGACCTGCGGCAAGCTCCAAAACAATATCTCCGTAACGCGCATCAAAAATGTTGTCAGCAAATTTGTCCCATGCACCGGCATCAAACGTAAAGCCGTATTTATTACCAAAGGCCATCATGCAAATGCTGCGGGCTATACCTCCGCGCTCTACAACTTTTGCGCCAACAATCTTGCCGCTGCCAATCAATTCATGAATATTTGCATATTCTGTCATCATATTGTCCATATCAGGCATGCCGTCAGCACAAATCGGCATTGAATAAACAATAACGTTGCTGCCGCTGTTTTTAAATTCTGTTGAAATAACCTTTCTTACGTCACACGCGGATACTGCAAAAGAGCACAGCGTCGGCGGTACGTGAATATTCTCAAAAGTACCTGACATAGAGTCTTTACCGCCTATTGCAGGAATACCGATCTTAAGTTGGGCATGAAGTCCGCCTAAGAGAGCTGCAAAAGGTTTTCCCCACGTCTGAGCTTTTGTGCCAAGCTTCTCAAAATATTCCTGGAATGTAAGTCGTACGTCGGAGTACAGTCCACCTATCGCCGTATGTTTTGCCAAAGAGCTGATAACCGCATATATCGAACCAAGGTAAGCATCAGCCTCAGAAATATACGGATCGTAGCCGAATGTCATTATTGTACCTGTTGTCGTGTCGCCCTTTTCCAGAGGAATCTTTGCGGCCATACCGTCTTGGGGAGACATCTGATATTTTCCGCCGTAAGGCATAAGAACAGTGCCTGCACCTATAGTGGAGTCGAATCTCTCTTCAAGTCCCTTTTGTGATGCACACTCAAGACTTCTTAACATTTCATGCCAGTTAGCATATTTGCCCTTCTTAGCCTTTTCAACCAAGGCTCTGCTATCGCTTGCCGAAACGCAAATATCACTTTCCTGTGTAACGCCGTTTGTATCAAGGAACTCACGTGAAATGTTTACAATTGTATTCCCATTCCACGTCATTTTAAGTCTGCCTGTATCAGTAACGTGTGCCACCTTAACAGATTCCAAATTCTCAACTCCGGCAAGCTCCATGAATTTATCAGCATCCTTGCTTGCAACTACAACAGCCATTCTCTCCTGCGATTCAGAAATAGCAAGCTCCGTGCCGTCTAATCCCTCATACTTCTTGAGAACCAAATCAAGATTTATATCAAGTGCGGGAGCCAACTCACCTATTGCTACGCAAACACCGCCTGCACCGAAGTCGTTACATCTTTTAATAAGGCGAGATGCATTGGGATTTCTGAAAAGTCTTTGAAGTTTTCTTTCCGTAGGTGCATTACCTTTTTGTACTTCAGAGCCACACGTGGTAACGGATTCTGTTGTGTGCTCTTTTGATGAGCCTGTTGCGCCGCCGATGCCGTCGCGACCTGTTCTTCCGCCCAGGAGAATGATTACGTCTCCTACGTCCGGTCTTTCTCTTATTACGTTTTCAGCAGGGGCTGCCGCGATAACCGCACCGATTTCCATTCTCTTAGCCATATAGCCCGGATGATATATTTCGCGAACGTGACCGGTTGCCAGACCAATCTGGTTACCGTATGAACTATATCCTGCAGCGGCACCTGTTGTTATTTTTCTTTGAGGCAATTTGCCTTTTATCGTAGCACTTACAGGTACAGTGGGATCTGCGCTGCCTGTAACACGCATTGCCTGATAAACGTAAGATCTTCCTGATAACGGATCGCGGATTGCACCGCCGAGGCACGTAGCCGCGCCGCCGAAAGGTTCGATCTCCGTGGGATGATTATGCGTTTCATTTTTAAACATTATCAGGTAATCCTGCTCCTGTCCGTTAATATCAGCTTTAACTTTAATACTGCAGGCATTAATCTCTTCCGATTCATCAAGATTCGTCGCCTTGCCTGTCTTTTTAAGATATTTGCCGCCGATCGTAGCAATATCCATAAGCGAGACGTCTTTATTTCTGCCTGCATACAGTTCGGAGCGTACTTTAAGATATTCATTGAAGGCTTCCTTAACCAGTTCGTTTTCAACGCTAATGTTATTCAATCTGGTAAGGAACGTTGTATGACGGCAATGGTCAGACCAATACGTATCAATGACCTTAATCTCTGTAATCGTCGGATTACGTTTCTCTTCATTTTTGAAGTAATCACGGCAGAAGCTAAGATCCTGAACAGACATATTTATATTGTATTTCTTTCTGATATCACTAATTGCCGCATCATCACTTTCTATGAAACCCTCTACTGTCGCAACGGTAGTAGGTACATCAAGTTGCATATCCAAAGTTTCCGGAATCTCACTTGATGCTTCTCTTGATTCTACAGGGTTGATACAATAATTTTTAATTTTTGCAACGTCTTCATCACTGATATCGCCACTAAGTACATACACGGTAGCAGCCTTGATGTTTGGTCTTAGACCCTGTGTCAGTATCTGTACACATTGGCTTGCTGAGTCTGCACGTTGATCAAATTGTCCGGGAAGATATTCTACCGCAAAAACGCGTGCCTTTGACGGTATGTCAAAAGTATCTTCATACGTATAGTCAACGTTTGGTTCCGAGAAGATAAGAGTCTTCGCTTTGTTGAAAATATCATCACTGATGTTTTCAACGTCATATCTTATAAGAATACGAAGTTTCTCAAGACCTTTAATCCCAAGATTTTCCTTAATATCGGCCAGAAGTCCGCTTGCGGCTACGTCTAAGCCTTCCATTTTCTCCACATAAATACGTCTAACGCTCATTTTGTTTTCCTTTCAAAAGGTGTTTTCTATTTTTTTTCGAGGACCATATCCTTGACCTTCATCAGCCTTGTGATATTGCCTCTTTCGTTTTCTTCCATTTTCATCGTTATATATTTGATTGTTTCTTCAAGTTGAGGAATCATAATATATTCTAAAGCATTTACCCTGCGTCTTGTATGTTCAATCTCGCAGGCAAGCAGTTGTGCCGCCTTTTCTGTGCCGGCAAGTTTAAGTAAAACAGGAAGCAGCTCATTCATTTTCACCACAGCAGAGTCAAGATCTGCGCAAGTGTTTACAAATCCGTAGCAGTACGGGTCATTGCTGCCTTCTTTAACGCTGTACGTAAACTCAGGAACTGTGACACCCATAATATTCTTGTCTGACACCTGAACTTCTACGTTGCAGGACGGATAAGCAAGAGCCTGTGACAGCTCCTCAGGTGACGTTACAGCACCTGCCATAACAAAGGCTCTTGAGCATTCTGCTGCTTTTTGCTCCATTCCAAGCCGCAGTTCCTGATTCTGCTTTATCAGCTCAATAAACCTTTTCATAAGTTCATCCCGCTTATCTTTTAGTAATTTATGACCTCTGCGCGCTGTTGCAAGCCGCTTTTTGAGCTTCGTAAGCTCCATACGCGTAGGGTTTACGTTAAGGCGAGCCATCAATTACCATCCTTTTCCAGATACTTTTCAATGTATTCGCTTCTGATACGCTTAAGTTCTGACTTCGGCAGTATCTTAAGAAGCTCCCAGCCTATATCAAGAGTCTCTTCTACGCTTCTGTTAGTCTTAAAACCTTGTGAAACGTACGTATTTTCGAAACTCTCTGAAAATTGCGCGTATAACCTATCAGTCTCAGATAGCGCCGACTCGCCTAATATCGTAGCAAGTTCACGGCATTCTTTACCTCTTGAATAGGCTGCAAATAACTGGTTCATCGTATCTGCGTGATCTTCCCTGGTCTTTCCCTTGCCTATTCCTTTGTCCTTAAGACGGGACAAGGAAGGAAGTACGTCTATCGGCGGGGTAACACCCTTGCGATGCAGTTCCCTGCTTAAGATAATCTGACCCTCAGTAATGTACCCCGTAAGGTCAGGGATAGGATGAGTCTTGTCATCTTCCGGCATAGTAAGAATGGGTATCAGCGTTATACTGCCGTCGATTCCTTTTTTACGACCGGCTCTTTCATACAACGTAGCGAGGTCTGTATACAGGTATCCGGGATATCCGCGTCTGCCGGGTACTTCTTTGCGGGCTGCTGATATTTCACGTAGCGCCTCTGCATAATACGTTATATCCGTCATAATTACAAGAACGTGCATATTAAGATCAAAGGCAAGATATTCTGCAGCGGTAAGCGCCATCTTGGGAGTAGAAATACGCTCTACAGCAGGATCGTTGGCCAGGTTCATAAAAAGAACCGTTCTCTCAATAGCACCTGTCCTGTTAAAATCCTCTATAAAGAAATTCGCTTCCTCGAAAGTAATACCCATTGCAGCAAACACCACCGCAAAGTTGCTGTCTGCATTTAAAACCTTTGCCTGTCGGGCAATCTGTACCGCAAGATTTGCATGAGGCAAACCTGATGCAGAGAAAATCGGTAATTTTTGACCTCTTACCAGAGTATTAAGTCCGTCAATTGCACTGACACCGGTCTGTATGAACTCTGAAGGATAATCACGAGCCGCAGGATTCATCGGCAGGCCGTTTACGTCAAGTCTCTTATCCGGAATAATATCCGGTCCGCCGTCTATAGGTCTTCCCATTCCATCGAAAACCCGTCCCATTATATCAGGTGAAACGGCAAGTTCAACTCCATGACCTAAAAATTTTACAGTGCTCTCAGCAAGATTTATACCGGCTGAATTTTCGAAAAGCTGAACGATACAGTTTGTACCGTCAATTTCCATAACCTTACAGAGTCTTTTTTCACCGTTTGCAAGCTGAATTTCGCCAAGTTCACCCAGACTGACGTCGGTAACTTGTTTTAACATCATAAGAGGTCCTGCAATTTCGTATATTGTCTTGTATTCCTTTAACATAATTACCCTCCTATTTGTGAAATAATCTCTGCTATTTCTTTATTCATCATTTCCAAGATATCCTTTGCCTCTTGTTGGATATCTTTCTCCTGAACGTATTTTATACGTCCGATTCTCTCGCGAGCAGCCAGCTTATCGATTTTACCGAAGCTTACTCCACGTTCAATCGCGTCTTTTCCCAGCGTATAGTATGAAATAATCAAATCAATCATAGAATTTTGTTTCTTAAACGTTGTATACGTATCCACTTCGTGAAAAGCATTCTGATGCAGATAATCTTCTCTGATGGTCCTTGCAACTTCAAGAATAAGTCTGTCTGCGGAGGATAATGAATCAACTCCGACCAGCTTTACAATCTCTTGAAGTTCTGCTTCTTTTTGAAGAATCTGCATAAAAAGAATACGTTTTGAATTCCATTTATCTGAAACGTTCTCTTCATACCAGGCTGACAGGTTATCAGTATACAGAGAGTAACTGTTAAGCCAATTTATTGCAGGGAAATGTCTTGCATATGCCAATGATGAATCAAGTCCCCAAAACACTTTTACGATACGCAGTGTTGCTTGTGAAACAGGCTCTGAAATATCTCCTCCTGGTGGTGATACGGCGCCTATTGCAGTAAGCGTTCCTTCTCTGCCTTTTGCGCCAAGGCTGATTACACGGCCGGCTCTTTCATAGAATTGAGCCAGGCGCGAGCCTAAATATGCAGGGTATCCCTCTTCACCGGGCATTTCTTCAAGACGTCCAGACAGCTCACGAAGAGCTTCTGCCCATCTTGACGTAGAATCTGCCATGATAGCAACGTCGTACCCCATATCTCTGTAATACTCTGCAATAGTGATGCCCGTATAAATTGATGCCTCTCTGGCGGCCACCGGCATATCTGACGTATTTGCTATCAAAACCGTTCTTTCCATAAGAGATTTTCCGGTTTTCGGATCTTTTAATTCAGGAAACTCGTTAAGAACGTCTGTCATTTCATTTCCGCGCTCTCCGCAACCTATATATACAACAATCTGTGCATCGGCCCACTTGGCAAGCTGGTGCTGTACTACGGTCTTGCCGCTTCCGAAGGGACCCGGTACTGCCGCTACACCGCCTTTTGCAACGGGAAACAACGTATCAATAACTCTCTGACCGGTTGCCAGCGGCATATCAGGAGATAATTTCTTAGCATATGGTCTGCCCACGCGAACAGGCCACGTCTGTAGCATTTTCAAATCTATAACGGTGCCGTCTTCTGTAAGGACAGAACCGATTTTATCAACAACTGTATATGAACCTTCGTATATTTCTTGAATTGTACCGGACACACCTTTTGGTACCATTATTTTATGTTCTACGATCTCCGTCTCATCACAGGTACCGATTATGTCTCCGGGAACCACTTTATCTCCGACTTGTACAGTAGGCTTAAATAACCATTTAGCTTGTCTGTCAATGGAAGGAATAGAAATGCCTCGTGCAATATTGTGCCCTTGCATCGCGTACATCTTCTCCAAAGGTCTTTGAATACCGTCGAAAATACTCTTAATAAGCCCCGGTGCCAATTCAACGCTAAGGGGAATCCCCATTGAAACAACCTTTTGTCCCAAAGACAATCCGGCCGTCTCTTCATAAACTTGAATTGAAGCCCGATCGCCGTGAATCTCAAGTATTTCTCCGGTAAGACCCATATCGCCGATCTTTACCATGTCATACATATTTGCACTTGACATACCGCTGGCTACAACCAGCGGACCTGATATTTTAACAACTGTTCCTTCAACCATTGTCCTTACCCTCCAAAATATTACTTCCAACAGCCTTTTCAACCTGAAGATTCAAAGCATTCATTCCGATTCCAAGCGAACCTCCGCTTCCCGGAATCAATATGATCGCGGGCGTCTTCTCTTCCTGATATTCATAAATCTCCTCTTGAATATCCTTAGCTGTATCTTCAATTACAAATATAACGGCACATTCCCGGGCAAGTTTTCTAAGCCCGCATACAGCCGCTTCCTTAGTATCACAGCATGCAACTTCAAAGCCCAGAGTTTTATATCCCATTACGTTTTCGTTATCACCAAGAACACCGATTTTCATATTAAATCACTCATCTTTAATCTATTTTTTTACACGCAATTCTCTTATCCTATCTCGGATGGCAACTGTCGGTAAATTGTTTAATTTACCGATCAGCACAAGTCTTATATTGGCAATTTCTCTCATTCTTCCTACTGCATAGGCAAATAAAGCTTCTATTCCAAAAGGATTTTTACCTGCCTCCGTAAGGTATAACATAATAAAATCATCACATAATTTTTCAAAATGTGACAAGCTACCTGTTACGTCACATTTTTCCGTTCCCTCGGATACAAGTCTTCCGTACGGAGTCTTTGCAAAGATTGTCACAATCTTTTGATTATCTTCACGAAGAGCTTTTATAAAAACTTCCTGTGAAATATCTCCCGTTACGTATGCCATTTGCATGATACTTATGTCTGCATTATCTGTTAATGCTCTTTGTCTGATGCGAAGCATTGTTGTGATATTCGCAAGATCGGCCTGCATCCTAACAAAGCCCTTAAGGAATTTACGTGTTTCTCTACGTCCTGCTTTATTACAAAGTTCATAGCAATCTTCAAAATACGCTTTATCAAGAATCAGCTCCGCTAATTGAGCTTTACTTGTTGTTGCAAGTAGTTCTATTGCTTCCTTTGCAGCTTTTTTCATATTGGCCGGCAAACTGTCATAATTACCGTCCATGAAAGCCCTTTTAATCTCCTTCGAGCTAATCGTGCCGTACTCACTAAGGCGGAACGTGCTGTCATGGTTATTGAGAGACTTAATAATAAGCTTTGCGTTAAAGTAATCTGTCTTAAGTGAAAAGAGATTAAAAAGTTCCGGTTCCGGTGCAAAAGATTTAAGTTCTGCAATAACGTTTTCCTCATATTCTTCAAGTCTATTTACATATGCACGAACAGCCGGCACACCCGCTCCTTCAAAAGGCGGATAACCGGCATCTGTAAGGATCGGCAAACAAGCCGAAGGAGTCGAAGCGTCGATTAATCTCTCAACAAGAGATTTACCAAACAGTCTATTCTCCATCGCCCTTATTCGTCCCACAGCATATGCATATTGTTCAATTCCGGGCATAATCAAACCTCACCTGAAAACAAAATCTTTGAAACCTCAATATCGCAGTTGCTTTTTGCAATCTCTATAATGGCTTCAAAAGTATAATTCAACGTTACAGCCTTACTTCTTATGATAAGACCACCTTTTTTATTGACTGTATCCGGAGAAATAACAACGTTATGCTCCGGCAAAGCTTTTTTACAAACAGAAAGAAGTTTATCTCCTTTATCTGAATCTTTGCTGCAAAGAATGAGTTCGATAAGATCGCCTTTACTCATTAAAGAAACGTTCTTAATGACAAAATCTGACATCATTCGCAAATATGCAGTATCGTTTATATTCAGCAAATAATCCATTGCCTTATCATACGCCTCGCATATAAGCTCCTGCTTTGCCAATAAAACGCGACTCCTTTTTTTCATATTAAAGTCAGACTCAATGCGCGTGCGCAGTGATTGAGAGTCAGCCTGTGCCTGACAATTAATCTCTTCATTGCGCTCTTGTGCATCAGCCTTAGCTTTATTTAATATCTCGTTTGCCTGCAAATGAGCTTCAGAAATTATTTCCGCAGCCTTATCGTTTGCATCAGATATAATCTTATCTGTTATTCTGGATATATTATCAGTCATTTTATCATCCAATCATGAAAATAGAAATCAAGAATCCGAACAAGGCGAACATTTCAACAGTAAGAGTAATGATCATACCCTTCGACCAATGTTTCGGCTGTTTTGCAGCAAGAGCTATACTTGCAGCCGCAACCTTACCCTGGAACATACCTGAAATGCAACCTACAATACCTACAGGAAGCGCAGCACCAAAGAGCTGAAGTCCCTGCGATAAAGTCAAAGCATCAATTCCAATCTCGTTTGCCTTATTAAGAAGCATAAAAGCAATAACAAATCCGTAGATGCCCTGTGTACTCGGAAGCAACGTAAGAAGCAAGCATGCCGTAAACTGCTTTGGATCTTCCGACAATAAGCCGAGTCCTGAAGAACCAACAGTCATAACACCCTTCGCCGAACCTATACCTGCCAGCATAATTGCAAATACCATTCCTAAGATAGCCCAAAAGAAGCCGTTTTCAAAGAAACCCGGGACTTCTTCTACAGCTGCCTCACCTGTTGCAATCATACTACTGAGTAATCTGTAATCCATAAAAATACCTCCTGTAATCAAGTATTTGTTTCTTGTACAATGTTTATATACTCTGTATCTTGAATCAATGGGTCAAACTCTTTTCCGTCTCCTTCATAGAATTTTCCGAAAAATTCAATATACATAAGTCTGCATGAGTTAACGTACGAGCCAAGCATATTAATAAGCAGGTTGAAAATATTGGCAATAACGAAAACTATAATAAATATAATAATTCTCCATGAAATCCCACCTGCAAGACCTCCTGCCATCGCCGCAATCTCGTTAAAAACGTTGATAATAACGCCTGTTGCAAGTCCCATTGCCATAAGTCTTGTGTAAGAAAGAATATCACTTAGCATACTGACTAACGAATATACACAAGTAACTCCGCCAAAGAGTCTTACGAAAATATTTTTCGACTTACGTCCTTTTGTAAATAAAATAAGTAAAAAGCCTACGATCAGCATCGGCATTCCGATTTTGGGAAGAACATCTGCAATAGGCAAATCACAGTAATACGGAATATACGGTATAAGAAAGAAAATCTCTCCTGTATAGAAAATATACCAGAATCCTACGTCACATAATGCATCAATCCATTTGCCCCGTCTAATCATATTTGCCGCATTAAGTCCTAAAGCAACGTACATATGTAAAACGCCCAGCAGCATAGAAAATGCCATAAAATGATCTGTGTTTGCAATGGGATCAAACCACAGAGGCTTAATTGTAAACTTTCCTAAAGAAAGTGTATATGCAAGATTGCCAAACCAACTTCCAAACAATGCACCCCAAAAAATAGTTGCAATGCCTGAAAAAAGGAATAAGCGGATAAACTTCCTCATGCTATCCTGCATTTTCACAAATTTAAGCAAAATTGCACACACTAAAGTAACAAGTACACCGTAGCCTGCGTCAGAAAGCATCAATCCAAAGAAAAACACGAAGAAAAATCCCCCTATAGTGCTTGGATCAAGTGACTTATACGATAAAACGCTGTACATATTTCCCATGTCTTGTACGGTAGAACCTAACACGTTATTCTCTTGTAACGTGGGAACAACGTCGTCTTCTGACGGATCGCTGAATTCTATGTGACATATGTAATCCTGCGACAGCAAAGAGGCGGCACGAGCCTCGCACTTTGCCGGAATCCATCCTTCAAATGTAAAAGTACAACGAGTTGTGTGCATTTTCTCATGAGCTGCGTGCTTTGCCATCTCAATCGTCAGTGAATCATACAACACTTCAAGCTCCGGAAGAATATTACCATAGTCAGCAAAGCCGGCCTCCAACTCAGATATTTTCATCTCGTTGTCTTGATGCTGCTTTTGCAACATCTCTATACTCTCACAAGGCGTGTTCTTCACTTCGAATTCATGCCTTGTACATTCATATTCGGAAATCAAACTGTCAACCTTTGCTTCGCAACTTACGTGATACGTAATTGTAAAGAAAACACCCGACTTCGTGTTGTTTTCCATGTTCAAATATACCGGCAAATTCTCTCCGGTAATATAATTTAATATGTTGTCATATACTTCTGCCGATAAATGACTGCAAAAGACTGTCTTAGTGGTCTGTGTGGCAGTATCAGAAAGATTTCCTGTATAGTCCTTCCATACAATCAAAGATGAAACAGACGCACGAATACCGGCATTTAAAGCCTTGAGGGAAGAAATATCAGCAAGAATTGTATCGATTTGTGCAATTTTGTCCAGATATTCTGTTTTCCGTTCTATAATCGCATTATATTCGCGTCTGTCAACGTCACGAAGAACGTGGAAAAGCGGCTTCTTCCTTGTGTCATATCCCTCCAGCAACGTCATAGCCGCCTTAATCCGACTCTGCTCTTGCCGCATATTGACAATCTCCGGTGAAACCGTTTTAGACTCTATTACATTATTCTCCGTTGTGTCTTGATAATCAGTTTCACTTTTCATATCGTTTATTTCAATCGCACCAAATTTAATAAGCGTGTCTATAATATCACGCTCATCTTTTTTTAATCCGACAAATGAAACTTTTCTCATGGGCACAACAGCCATCAGATACTACCTACCTTCTCAAGTATAACGTGGACTGCGCGGTCCATGTTGTTTTTTGCCGATTTGCGCATCATCTCAATCTCCCGGTCAAGATCAATCTCCCGGTTCTTACATTTTGAATTGGCGTCTGTCTCGGCATTTTTAATCATAGCCTTTTTGTTGACGTTTGCTTTAGCGCACGTATCATCAATGATATTTGCCGCATCTGCTTCTGCCTGCTTCACAATCAGATCAGCATCAGCTTTTGCCTGTCTTACAATATCATTCGCCCTTGTCTCAGCCTTTTCAATTTCCTTTAAAAAATCCGTCATATGATCAGCCTTCTATTTTATCAAGTGCTTGTTTGATATCTTCAATGATATCGTCTACGTGTTCAATACCGACAGAAAATCTGATAAGGTCGGGAGATACTCCGCAAGCCGCAAGCTCGCTGTCACTTAGCTGTCTGTGCGTAGTGCTTGCAGGGTGAAGAACACACGTTCTGGCATCTGCTACGTGAGTTACAATAGCAGCAATTTTAAGACCTTCCATAAATCTCACGGCGCCATCTCTTCCGCCTTTTACTCCGAATGATACCACACCGCAACTTCCGTTGGGCATATATTTCTTTACAAGATCATATCTGGAATATGACTGAAGTCCCGGGAACTTTACCCAAGTAATCTTGCCAGTTTTAATCTGACTTTCAAGATATTCTGCAACCTTAGTCGCATTCTCTACGTGTCGCTCAACCCGGAGAAACAACGTCTCAAGACCAAGGTTGAGGTAGAAGGCATTCTGCGGAGACATCATGCAGCCCATATCTCTCATAAGGTGAGTACGCACCTTGGTTATATAAGCAGCTTTGCCGAATCTCTCAGTATATACAACTCCGTGATACGTCTCGTCAGGTGTGGTGAGCATATCGAATTTACCGTTATTCCAATCAAAATTACCGCTGTCAATAACAACTCCGCCAAGAGCACAAGCGTGACCGTCAAGATATTTTGATGTAGAATGAACAACTATATCAGCGCCAAATTCAAACGGTCTGCAATTAATAGGTGTTGCGAAAGTATTATCAATAATCAGCGGAACACCGTGAGCGTGGGCAACTTTTGCAAACAACTCTATATCAACAACGTCAAGAGACGGGTTTGATACAGTCTCTGCAAATACGCATTTTGTATTTTCTTTAAAACAAGCCGCAAGCTCTTCTTCCGTTACGTCAGGTGCTACAAACGTAAAGTCAATACCCAGAGCTCTTATCGTCTTATTAAAAAGATTAAAAGATCCGCCGTAAATCGCACTGGAAGAGATAACGTGGTCTCCCGCTTTACATATATTCAGCACAGAGAACATTGTAGCCGATTGGCCGGAAGCTGTTAAAACGGCTGCAACACCGCCTTCTAAAGCAGCAAGCTTCTGTTCTACTGCATCTACAGTAGGATTTGCCAGTCTTGTATAGAAAAAACCTGAAGCTTCAAGGTCAAATAATGCGCCCATAGCCCCTGCTGTCTCATATTTAAAAGTAGTGCTTTGAACAATCGGAACTACGCGAGGCTGTCCGTTCTCAGGCTGATATCCTGCTTGTACACATTTTGTATTTATATGCATAATTTTCTGTCTCCTTAGATATTATTCATCATCATCGTCATCATCTTCATCGTACATCTCATCATTACTCTCGTCAAATTCACGATCAAGATTGTCGTAATATTCATTCAAAATCTCTTCTGCAAGGTCATAATCCTCTACGTATGTGAAAAGGGGTTCATTATTCTTATTAAAAGAAGTCTCCATGATAACAACCCCCTCGTCATCATCTTCGTCATGGGGCTCTAAAACAGAATAAAGCTTGTCCCCATAGTCAACAAAGCCAAGCAAATCAAATAAATAATCGTTACCGTCTTCATCCGTTAAAGTAAACGTCTGAATTGAATCGTCCATGTAATTATCCTTACTCATGTTATCCTCCAATATCCTTGCTGTCTAAATATGCCTGCAGAATAAGCATAGCTGCAATAATATCATTCATTCCTTTATGTCGCTGGGATACACCCATCTCAAGCAGAGCTGCATCTGCGCTCTTCGTCGTAAGACGTTCATCAAAGAATTCTATTCTGAGAGTCGGTCTCATCTGTGCCAGGTACTTTGCAAACTTTTCTGTAGCCTTAACACGGAATCCGTGACTGCCGTCCATATTCACAGGATAACCGATAACTACAGTATCTGTATTGTACTTATCCGCAAGTTCAAGGACCTGCAAGGAAACGAAGTTTCTTCCCTTCGTCGCATCAATAATACCGCAGTCAAAGGCAATCTTGCCGGATTCATCACTTACAGCCACACCTACGCGGGCCTCTCCGTAATCCAATCCCAAGATTCTCATTATTTCTCGTTATCCTCGCCTTTTTTTTCAAAATTCTCTTCAATATAAAACTCGAACAAAGCTTCAATGATCTCGTCGCGTTCAATACGTGTTATAAGAGATCTGGCATTTTTGTAGTTCGTTATGTACGTAGGATCACCTGACATAACGTACCCAACTAACTGGCTTATAGGATTATAACCTTTTTCTTTAAGTGCGAAATAAATGTCATGAAGCACTTGGCTTACTTGCGGTTGTGTTTCATTCGGCACTACAAAAAACATGGTGTTTGTGAGATCCATTAAAAATCACTTCTCTTCCGGTTTTATTTAGATTCAAATTTTGCAATTGCGCTGAAAAACGCATCAACACTGGCTGTATCTTCTTCTTTGCAATGAACGTCAAGTTTAATTGAATTTGCAAGATCAAGTGAGAAAATACCCATAATTGACTTCGCATCAATAACATACCTGCCGGACGTAAGGTCTGCATCACAAGACAATTTGTTTACTTCATTTATAAATAACTTTACGTCCTCTATAGACTTAAGTGTAATCATCATACTCTTCATAAAAAAACATCTCCTTTTAAAAAATAGACACTGTTTATACTACTATTTTGGCGCATAAGTGTCAATATTTTGCGGTGAAAAATCACACATAAAACTCGTTAAAAATCGAGTTTTCAGGAACAGAAAGCAACTTTCTTCCTTCAAATGCTGTCAAAAGTCCGGGATTGATGATTCGGCTGAATTTCTCATATTCCTCCGGCGACGACTCATCAAGAATATCAAGCATTTTCTTCGACAGATAGATTAATTCATAAGTCAATGAAGAATTAAAGAATAAATCTGCATACTTCACAATCGGCTCCATATAAGCCTTCTCGCCGCGGATGACGCCTCTCCACATTTCCAGCGTTCTGCCAAGCGGTGCATTCCTCTTTACTCTGTCGCGGATAGCTCTTCTCATGAATCGGATCTGGGGAGAAGTAAGAACACAATCGTCAGATATAACCTTCGCCGGTACATCTACCGCATATTCATCAAAAGGACAAATATAAACCTTAAGCGCATTATGAAAACCAAGTCCATCGCACAAACCCGGTGAAAAGGCATGAATCCCCTCAAGAATAATCACGTCGCGGTGTGTAGATTTGATAATTCGGCCTGTTTTGGCACGGGTCCCCGAAGTAAAATCGTATCGAGGCAATTCTACACTCTCTCCCCTTGTATATTGTCGCATCTGACGCCTGAAATACTCAACGTCTACCGTCTCAATCGTTTCATAATCGAAATCTTCACCTTTAAGAGGATCAAAGCCCTTAGCAATCTGATTACGCTGTATTACGTCCCTGTCAAGAAAATAGTCATCAAATGATACAACCGTACTGTTATATCCGTATTCGTCAAGAATTTTTGCAAGATTATTAGAAAAGGTTGTCTTACCGGAGGCTGAAGGGCCGGTAATCAAAATCGCATCGGTAAGATCTTCAGAAGAATTATTATCAGCCTCGTTAAAAATACGCTTAAGCAGCATCTCCATCTGGAGAGTATGCTTCTCTTCGGAGAATTGAATTAATTTATCAATATCCCCATTTGCAACGTATTCGTTTATCTGTTTACTGCTGTATCTCACAAAATCACCCCACAATATGTATATATATGCAGTTTACCATCAAATATGACTTTACTGTGCTAAAAATCGATTTAATTCATATTGGACAAGACTTTTAAGTCTGAAGAAGTCTTCTTCATTTACAATGGTACAGTCAGCAATCTCCTCATACTCTCTGTTACTCATCTGGGAACTGATCCTGGTAATCGCTTCCTGTTCAGAAATATTCATTCGCTCCATGATACGGCTTATACGCAAATCGTCGTTTGCAACTACGGCCCACACGTAATTAACAGTATCAAAGAAGCCTTCCTCTATCGGAATCGGCACATCCAACACTATAAAACGATATCTCCCGGTATCGTCATTACTGTATTTTTCTACACGGCGTTTAATTTCTTTTGTAACGTGCTTATGTACTATAGAGTTTAATTTGTTCAGCTTCGCTCTGTCGGCAAAAACAATGTTGCCAAGCTTTTTGCGGTCAAG
The DNA here is from genome assembly GCA_017517275.1 of Clostridia bacterium. Taxonomy (GTDB): domain Bacteria; phylum Bacillota; class Clostridia; order UBA1212; family UBA1255; genus SIG424. Next base: position 29,667 of record JAFWZX010000020.1, on the reverse strand, counting down.
CTCTCCGTCGGGAAGCAGAATATCCTCGGTGAAATAATCTACTATCTCATTATACGCAGCTTCGCCTTTCCTTTGAAGCTTGCGTGTAATCTTATCCGCATCTATTATTTTGCCGCCTTCTTCTTTTAAGATTGTACAGACACTTGTCTTACCTGTCCCACTGCCGCCTGTTACTCCTAATATTTTCATTTCAATCCTACTCCTTACTTACAATCATACCAATTAGTACCGCTGCAAATATTTACCTTCAGCGGAACACTCATATCAAAAGCATTTTCCATATTTTCACGGAGAATTGCTATAACGTCGTCTTGTTCATCTGCCGCCGCATCAATAAGCAGCGAGTCGTGCACCTGTAATATCAAACGTGATTTATATCCGCCTTTCTTCAGCGCATTATACACACGTACCATGGCAATTTTAATAATATCAGCAGCTGTACCCTGAATCGGCATATTCCTGGCAACTCTGTCCCCAAAGCTTCTTATTGTATGTTTTGCAGATGTAAATTCCGGAATATACCTGCGTCTACCCATCAAAGTCGAGGCAAATCCGCTTTCTCGTGCATCGCGTATCAGCGTATCTATGAACGCTTTAGCAGAGCTGTATTCTCTGAAATATGCTTCTATATATTTCTTCGCGGCAGCAACGCTTATGCCGAGATCCTTTGCCAGACCAAAATCACTCATTCCGTAGACAATGCCAAAATTCACTGCTTTGGCATGGCTTCTCATAAGAGGAGTGACCTCGGATATATCAATCCCGTTTACCTTGGCGGCGGTAGCGGCATGAATATCCTTGCCGGAAATAAAAGCCTCCGTCATAGCGCTGTCGTTGGCCATATGAGCAAGAACTCTAAGCTCAATCTGTGAATAGTCCGCATCTATCAGTACGTTGCCCTCTGCCGGAAGGAAAGCTCTTCTTATCATTCTTCCCAACTCGCTTCTGACCGGAATATTTTGAAGATTAGGCTCGGTGCTGCTGATTCTGCCTGTGGCCGTTACGGTCTGATTGAAGCGGGAGTGAACCCTGCCCGTTTTACTGTTTATCTGGCTCTTAAGACCTGTAATGTACGTAGATTTCAGCTTTGTGTTCTGTCTGTATTCAATAATCAGAGGAATAATCTCATGTAAATCAACAAGATCCTCAATAGCATCCATTCCTGTTGAATATCCGCTTTTTGTTTTCTTTTTCGGTTTAATTCCCATCTCTTCAAACAACACCTGTGACAGTTGTTTTGGAGAATTGACGTTAAATTCGTGGCCTGCGAGCCGATAAATTTCATTTTCACACTGGGAAATAGTCCTGTCAAGTTCTGCACCTTGTCTGGCAAGCTCATCACCGTCAACACGGAAGCCCTCGTATTCAAAAGCCGCCAACACCTCAATAAGCGGCATTTCTACCTCATAAAAAAGTTTGTTCAAGCCGTCAGCGGTTAGTTTCTCCTTCGCAGCATCACATATAACACCTATAGCGAAAACGTTTGGCACTAAAGTCTTGTGCGTGAAAAATCTGGCAGCATCATCCAGACTTCCGATTTTACGAGTAGGATCAGCAAGATAAGCCGCAATAAGTATATCGAAGCGGACTCCGTCAAGTTTTTTCCCTTGATTCATCATCCACAGGTATAACGGTTTGGCATCATAAGTAATCTTGGAAATCAGTGGATTTTCCAGTATATTTATAACACTGTTATAGTCTTCAGATGCCCCTTCCGATACGTTATATCTACACGACACGCCGCCCGCTTCTATATCAATAAAAGATATCTGACCTTTAATATCAGACGGTAAAACGTAAAGATTTACAGTATTTATCGAGTTTTCAGAAATATATTGAAGTAATTCAGTTGCGGTCTGCCTGTCCGGTTCTTCTTTATTATCCTTTTCCTCAGCAAAGCCAAATAACGAAAACTGCCCGTTATCGTCTTCTGATGCTTGTGTCTGTGTAAGCAAAGAGTTTTTCTGCTTGTCATTATATCCCATTTTTTGTTTTAAAGAGCGTAATTCAAGGTCGTCTAAAATATCTAATAACGCCTTGTGGTCATATTCTCTTACGGTAATATCGTTTAGGCAAATATTAATCGGCGCATTCAGACAGATTCTTCCAAGCTCATAGCTCATATATGCGCTGTCTTTGCCGGCCGTTAATTTGGCATTCAAGGCCTTCTTTGTAATGCAATTAATATTCTCATACACTCCGTCAAGACAGCCGTAAGTAGATATCAAGTCAAGAGCAGTCTTCTCGCCTATCCCCAAGACCCCGGGGATATTATCAGATGAATCGCCCATAAGAGCCTTAACGTCGATAAGCATGCGAGGTGACACTCCGTATTTCTCTTGTACAGAAGCAATATCCATATCTATTATATCAGGATGACCTGCTTTCGTTACGTATAACAGGACGTGGACATAGTCATTTATAAGTTGTAAAGAATCTCTGTCGCCTGTTAATATCCTACAGTTTACAGAATTGTCTTTAGCAAGGCAAGAGAGTGTTCCTATTATGTCATCTGCCTCATAGCCCGGGCATTCAACGTAAGCTACGTTCATAGCCTTTAGCATATTTTTCAAGATAGGCATTTGAGCCGCCAGCTCTTCGGGCATTCCCTTACGACCTGCTTTATATTCCGAATATTGTTCATGTCGAAAAGTCGGCTCGTGTACGTCAAATGCTACACAAACGTAGTCAGGAGCAAGCTGTTGAACTTGTTTTAAATATATATTCATAAATCCGTAAACAGCACCGGTGGGCACACCGCGGCTATTTGTCATAAACGTATTTTGAGTAGCATAGAATGCTCTGTTTATAATGCTGTTTCCATCTATGAGTAACATTGTTTTCATAAAATACCTACCATACTGATAATATTCTTTGTCATTGTAACACATATTAAGTAAAAAGCATACAATGAACTCTGTAGTATATTTAAAAGAAAGGCTACCGTTATGGCAAATTACAACAAACGACACATATATCTTGGCGGAAATACCCGAACCGGCTTCGTCGGTTTTTATAATCAATTAACGCAAATCGACCCTTGTAATTTATACATTCTCAAAGGCGGTCCCGGCACTGGTAAATCAACTTTCATTAAGAAAGTTATAGGTGAGCTGGACAGCATGGGATACCAGATAGATATTGTTCACTGTTCAGGCGATCCGGACAGTCTGGACGGCGTAATCTGCCCTAATGCCCGTGTGATCGTAGTAGACGGCACCGCGCCACATTCTCTTGACCCTTACTGCGCCGGAGCAAGAGATAACATAATAAACCTTGGCGATTTTTGGGATTGTGAAAAGCTTCAGGTATATAAAGATAATATCGCTTCTATTATGTTTGATAAGCAGGTATATTACAATCGGGCATACAGTTATTTGGCGGCAGCAGGACAAATATATGATGACAGCAATTATATTGTGAATATTGCAATGGACGATGAAAAGGTCAATCAATTTACAAGCGAGCTGTCAGATGAGATATTCGGTAGCTTCCACGAAAGCAGTATTCACGGAACAGACTACTCTTTCTTTGCAACTTCAATTACTCCCGGCGGCCGGCGAGGTGATATAGCCGGTTTGGTTGCAGGTTATAAAACGTACTCCATCAAGACTTTCTACGGTATTAACGTATCTGCTATTCTTGAACTTCTGCGAAATCGGGCTTTATGTTACGGCTTTAATACTCAGAGCATCTATTGCGGTTTTGATGCATCAGTGTTGGAGCATTTAATTATACCAGAGTTGGGAATAGCCATTGTGACTTCCAATTCCTACCACGCCATCGACGCTACGGATTCTTACTATGACTACCCTATCGATAACCTTCTGTGCGACTGCGCTCTTTATTCTGTCAAAGATGACTTAAAATACAACGTCAATCGCTTTGATGAATTAATCGACAGGGCAATCCGCGCGCTTAACAGAGCTCGCATTATGCATGCAGAAATAGAAAAAATATATTATTCTGCAATGGATTTTCATAGGCTGAATATATATTGCGACAGCGTTATAAAACAGATCGTCAATAAATAGCACGACATTCTTCCACAAAAATACTGGGTGTCTGTTTTGTATCGTACCGTCTTTGAGGATAGCAAATTGTAAGATTGTTTCTGGCTCTTGTAATTGCCACGTAAAAAAGGCGCCGTTCTTCTTCAAGCTGCCCGGGTGAAACGTTATTATGCCCGGGAAATTCTTCCTGTACCATATCAATCAGGTACACGTTGTCATACTCAAGCCCTTTTGCTCCGTGGATAGTGGACAGATACAAATTGTCAGAGGCCTGCTCTATATTTTGATCTATCAAGTCAAGAAATCTTATTATTTCTTCTAAACTTTTGCATTTGCTGTTTATAAACTGCAAGAAGCTCATTATCTGCTCTTTATATCTTCGTCTCTGTCCTGTCTTCTCACAGTATTCTTGTGCATATTTATCAAATCCGTTTTGTGTAATAATATTAAAAGCTCTTCGCATGCCGGGAATAACAAGACCGGTATTTCTATACAGAGTTCGCACTTGCTCTATATATTTATTAATAAGATGAATCTGGTACGTTTTGACCGTATTATCAGATACGGTGTAGTTGATTTGATTGATATTCAAACCTGCTTTGATAAGCAATACAGAGCTGTTGTTTCTGTACAAAATACCGCAAGTGCCGGTTTGCCTTGATAAGTCAGCACAAACGTACTGTGTTTGTGCTATGCTGTCTTTAAAAGATAATATCCTTACCTTCCCCTTATGCTTATTATCCGTAAAAAGGGTTTTATCATATCGTTCTTTGTTTTTTTTGATTACGCTACAGGCAAGATTTACGATTTCCTTACATGATCTGTAATTTTGTTCCAGATAGTATCGTCGTACGTTATCAAACTTGTCTACAAATCTCATAAGATGCTTTGGAGCAGCACCTCTAAAGCCGTATATACTCTGGTCGTCATCCGCCACAATAAAAATATTATTATGAGGCGCAATTAAGCCAATTATATCAAATTGCATTTCCGTCATATCTTGAGCTTCATCTAAAAGAATATAGTCGTATCTCCCACATATGGATTTGCGTAATTTATCATTATTAATTAATACGTTTTTGGCAATAAGAATCATGTCATCGTAATCAATATAATTATTTTTTACTTTGTATTCCAGATATTTATCCGCTATAATACGAAAATTTTTTATTTGTAAAGATAACATATCCAATTGATTCCTGCTTCTGCTTATTGCAGACAGTAAATCAAAAGATATTATATTTTCTGCAGATTGGTGATTGATTTGTTTATATATGTTTTGAAGAATGGCATTTGCCTGATTTTCTGTCAATACAGTATTCTTAATGCCGGTCTTTCGTTCATGCTCTCTTATAATCTTATAGCAGAAACTGTGAATCGTTGAGAAGCAAGGGGACGTTGAACCGACAGCATTTATATTGTATCTGTTTTCCATTTCGCGAGCTGCTGCAACGGTAAACGTCTGGCAGAGTATTCTCTGTGGCTGTTTATATATCGTCGCCAGGCGACATATGCGGCTTACCGTTACTGTAGTTTTGCCGCTGCCGGGTCCTGCAAGCACAAGGGCAAAGCCCTTATCATGCATACAGATCTCTCTTTGAGCTTGACTTAGATTATTTAATATATGATTATTCCCCATGATTTGTATAATCCTTTTTAACAGATTATACGCAGATGAATCTTCCGACTTCAAGTGGAAGGAAATATTTCCGATAAAAATAAGGAGTCTTGTAAACAAGACTCCTTAATAAGCTCATTTCGTTATCAAATTAACAGATTAAGCATCCTTTCTCTTCTTTGCAGCGATAGAAGAAAGAGCTACAAATGCGAGAGCGATGATACCGAAGTCGCCTGTGTTAGCGCCAGGAACTGCTAAAAGTTCGATTGTACCGAAGTTAATACCATCAACTGTCCATGTACCTGTCCAACCTTCTGCACAGAAGTATGAGAAAAGACTTGCATCGTTATTCTTCGAATAGTGACCTGCCGGAATAGCAAGGAGCTTGTGACCAGCTTCCATAGCAAAGTTTTCATTGCCAGCAATTTGGAAAGCTTCTACAGGAATGAAAACTTCCATAACGCCATCGCCGATAACTGTCTGGCTGCTCTCGATCGGCTTATTAGCCTCAGCAGCTTTTGAAGCGTGGTTGTGCTGTGTGACCTTACCACCAGCACCGAATGTGAAGAAAAGACCTTGCTTTGTTGCATCTGTGATAACACCGTTAGGGTTAGAATTGAGCTGAGGATTGAGGTCTGCATAATAGCCAGCAACTGCAATGTATAAGCCCTTAGCATCCCATGCAAATGCATAAGAAATATTCTCAGGGGTAGCAGCCTTGTTGTCGCCTTTTGTCCAACCAGCGCCTGCTAAATCTTTGATAAAATATGCTTCGCCATATTCTCCGGCATCAATCTTACCGTCGAGAGTAGGAGTGTTAGCCTTAGCTGTAAGTGCGTTTGTAGCTGCGCTAACAGGCATCATGCATACTAAAGATGCAAGAACTACTAATGTGATTGCTATTGTTAAAAACTTTTTCATAATAAAATCCCTCCATTTGATATTTTTTCTTTCTAATAGCACACCTATATTAATACTTATATCGTTTTTTGTCAATACTATGAAACGTAGTCTGTGAATTTTTTTTTAATATTTTGACTAAATATATCTCGTCATGTTCACAAGTGTATTTATACCCTTTTCACGTGTAAAATAATAGTAAATCTATTACTTTTATGTAAAACAAAGTAAATTTTCACATTGATAATTATTCAGCGGGAGATATATCCCTTTCTTCCAATTTTGTAAAATCAACAGGAAATTCTAATGTCGTTGTAAGGTCAAGACCTGTCACGTAATGATATTTAACTCCCATGTCCATCATCCATTGGCGAACCACAAGAGACTGCAGATTACCATTTATATTGTTAAATACCCATTTAGGAGACGGCCACAGACAAACAGTCGGGTCGATTGCTTCATAAACGTCACGATCCACACCGCCTTGTCCGTGATGAGCCATCTGTACAAAGTCGCTTTTAAGCTCGCTACCATATTTTTCCAGCAAGCGTGCACCTTCTGCCACACCGGCATCGCCTAAGAATAGTACGGTTTGATCTTCCATTGTAACACGGAAGATTAACGACGTATCATTGATGTTATGCTCCTTTTCTTCGTCTGTAACAGTAAGCAGTATATCGAATTTCACATCATCTATATAAAATGAGTCACCTTCAAAAACATTTTTACCGTTTATCTTGTCATACTCTCCCTCTCCCATAAACATATCGTAGCTTTTTTTAACTTTTTTGTAGATGTTATAACAATCTCCGCCTTCACTGCTTTTCATGAATTGCTCTGACGGAAAATTAAAATACACGTTTTTTACTTTGATATCTTCGAATTCAGGATCGTAATACGTAGCTATATCGCAAAATTCCATCACGTGATCGCCGTGCATATGTGTTAAAATCCAAGCTTCTATCTCCGGAACTTCTTGTCCTGTAATTTTTTGAAGTTCCGTATGCATATAGCTTGATTTTCCGCCAGCCGCACCACCGTCTATAACTATATATTTGTCGTTTGCGGTTTTGATGACATAACTCATCATAAGAGTTATTGTATCCGGTCCAATCTGGTATAGAACCGGGTGTTTTTCTTCTTCATCTCGGCAACCGGGTATCAATGTGGTTATGATACAGCAAACCAAGACCAATACAACTAAGCTAAGAAGTTTTTTTCGCATAATTTAATCCTTTCGATGTTTATATATATTATTAATCTCCTGCTACTCGGTTGCAATTATACATTTTTTTTTATAAAAAGACAATGCCGGGCAAAGAGCCCGGTTTAAAACTTCAGAGAGTCTATGACTGCAATAATTATATTTTATTATTACTCCATATATCATCAGGCTCAAGATAGATAACCATGGATTTGTAGTCACCTTTCTTAGCAGGAGTATCGTTAATAATATCTAATAAATTTTTATGATCATTTAAATAATCTGATATATCCGGGATATAACTGTACTCATCGCCTTTGTTGCGGTGTTCAGAGACATTCGAATATTTTCTCATCAATTTTCTTCCGCGGTGCATCTAAGTTATCCATACGTAGCACTACAGTCTTAGTATATTTGCGCCAGAGGAAAAAAGTGAAAAAATCATATTCTTGCTACCGCCCGTACCGGTGATCCGTCTAATCCAATCAGTTTTAGGGGAAAAGCGTAAAAATCAAATTGTCTTTCACAAGGAAGAGACAGCAGATTGGCAAGCCCTTCGCACAAAACAATATCTGCCCGGAGCAGTGTCTCGTGAACAGATTTGGAGTCATAACGGTTTGGAGTGGGCAAATCCAGACCTAAGAAAGAGATTTTTTTCTTTGCGATCCATTCGGCAGCGCTACAGCTAATATATGGAAAATCAGTATAATATTCTTTTTTACCATACATTTTATCCCATCCGGTAGCAATGAGAACAATAGCCCGGGGTGTAAAAATTTCATCGAAATTTTTCTCAAGAAAATCCGCTGTTATCGGCTCGTTCTTCGGAATCACGGTGCAATCTATCATTCTTCCCCTGCCGCAAAACCTTTCTATAGGAAGTTGATTTACAGCTAAAGCATCCGAAGATCCCAGAAAATGTTTAGGAGCATCAAGATGTGTACCGTTGTGACTGGAAAAGGATATTTCGCTTACGTTGCACCCGTGTTCGTGGATAGTAAAAAACGGCTTAATTTTACAATCCGGATCTCCGGGATAAGCAGGACTACCATCATATATACTCAAGGATAAATCAATAAAACTCATAAACACCTCACAAGCATAATAAAGGAGGACTGCCAGCCCTCCTTATATATCATTTATAATATGCTATTTTATAAAATCTCGGATAATCGGAATAAAATTCCGATAAGGTTTTCCTGGACGCTGTCGCGGGATCATTAATTAAATAGCTGGAAGATTTTGTAATAGAACCTCCGTTATAGCCTACAACCATTACCCAATGCTGTCCACCGGAAGATTTCTTTGCCCCTACGATAACCGGCTTACCGGATTTGAGCAAGTTGTATATGTTCTTAAGGCTTGACGAATAATCTATCGTTATGTCATCGGGCCAGCTCATATCTCCGCTCTTGGAGAAACTTAATTTCTTTGACATAGCGTCAGGGTATACCGTCTTACCCGTACGGAACGTCTCATACATAGCCATACACGTAACGAGACAACCGATTCGTCCGATTGTTTTACCACTTTTTCCCAGTTCAACGTCTTCCCATCTGCTGTCCGTCTGTCTGTAAGACGGAACAATTAACGAGATTGGGTCTGCCTTGGAAGAAGATGATGACGAGGAGCTTGAGAATAAACCCACGTACGTACCGGATACGTACCCTACCTTTGTGCCGTCGTAAAGAATCTTGTACCAGCCACCACTCCCGGACAGAACAACAAACTCTTCTTTCTTAGCTAATTTAGATATAATGCTGTACGAAAAGCCTGCGTCACATCTGACGTTCAGTCCTGTACTGACTGTGTTTACGTATCCCGGTTTGCTTGAATTCACCGTTTGTATGTAATCATCGAAACAATACCCAAACCTACCGTCGCCGTATTTTACGTACCACCAGGAACCTTTTTTAGAAAGCAGCGTAACGTAGCTCCCTTTCTTCAGCGTGCCTACAACGCTACCTTTTACAGAAGCAGAATCTCGAATATTCAGTCCTGTATTTTTTGTTTTAACAATACCTGCAAGCGATTCAGAATAATTTACAGCGTACAATTTATTCGGTGAAATGCTTGTGATGGTAACAAATACCAATACCAGTATTATTAGCTTATAAAATCTTGCTTTCATACCTGAATCCTCCTTTTTTTTATCTTGCAAGTGAATAATAACATACCAGGAGGAATAAATAAATGGTATTTTTTTACTTTCTCCAAAGTTCGCTGACAAGCGGCCCTAACGCGGTAAAGCCAAGGACAATTCCCAGTTGTGTCGGACCAAGCGCTACTGTTTTAAATACAGGTTGCATTGCAGGAACGTATATTACGGCCACCATCATAAGCAGTGATACAGCGTTTGCCATAAGAAGCCAGGAGTTTTTACGTACGTCTATCTGAGACAGCGTTTTGTTTTCGCTAAGACATTCAAAAGAATGTACCAATTGTGTAATTACAAGTGTCATAAAAGCTGTAGTCCGAGCCAATGTGATATCACCGGTTACGTGATGTACACAGATAAAAGAGCCTAACGTACTAAGTCCTATTATCACGCCCCTTACCAAAATATGGAATGGCATCCTGCCGCTGAAAATCCCCTGATCGGTGGGTACAGGAGGCCTTCTCATTATGTCCTCATCCCCGCCGTCCAGGCCTAACGCTATGCCCGGCAAGCCGTCTGTGACAAGATTTACCCATAGAATTTGAATTGGAAGAAGAGGAAGCGGCATACCGCAAATAATTGCCACAAACATCGTCACGATCTCACCTAAATTGCACGCCAGCATGTATCTTATAAACTTTCTTATATTACTGTATATAATCCTGCCTTGAGCGACAGCTTCTACAATTGTTGCAAAATTATCATCTGTAAGTATCATAGAAGAGGCTTCCCGCGTAACATCCGTGCCGTTTATTCCCATTGATATGCCGATATCGGCTTCTTTTACTGCAGGAGCATCATTAACACCGTCGCCGGTCATCGCAACTACGTTGTCTAATTCCTTAAATGCTTTTACGATCCGAAGCTTATGTGCGGGAGTTACTCGTGCATAACAGTTAATTTTACTTACAACGTTACGCAATTTTGAATCATTCATAAGATCAAGCTCCTCGCCTGTTATAACCTCTCCATCTGAAATACCAAGCTCCTTTGCAATAGATGCAGCTGTTAATTTATGATCACCGGTAATCATTACCGTGCGAATTCCGGCCTGCCGGCACATATGTACAGCTGACTTAACTTCCGGCCGCAGAGGATCTATAAGCCCCACAAAACCGCAAAAAATCATATTATCCTCAAAAATATCATTGGCGTCTTCGCCAATTTTTTTCCAACAAACGCCAAGAACTCTCAACCCCCGATTTGCCATATTATTGTTTGCTTCAATCAGTTTGCGACGTGTAGCTGAATCAATACCCCTTATCTTTGTCCCCACCATAACGGAAGTACATTTACCTATAATTACGTCTGCACCGCCTTTTGTAAAAATGTACCTTTCGCCCTTTTTATTTTTAACGCTTACAGACATACATTTCCTGGTTGAATCAAACGGCTTTTCTTTTATTCTCGTGTAATAGTCACCGGTTGGCAATTTTAAATAGTGACTAATTTTTATAAGTGCCTTCTCCGTAGCATCTGAATTATTATTACAAAACTTGCATATATCCGCCAATCGGACAAGTTGCCCGTTATTTTCAGATGTTCCAAGGATATCTCCTGATGTAACAACCTTTTGAATACTCATTCTATTTTGAGTAAGAGTACCTGTTTTATCCGAACAAATAACGGTAGTAGTACCAAGTGTCTCTACGGCAGGCAGGCGCCTTACAAGAGCTCGATTGGCTGCCATCCGTTGAACACCTAATGCAAGTGCAATAGTAACGATTGCCGGCAATCCTTCCGGCACTGCCGCAACAGCAAGGCTTATTCCGGAAAGTAACATTTCCATCCAAGGTTTTCCTTTTAAAACACCTATCGCGGTAACGAGAATACATACTACAACACATAAGAAAACAATATACTTTCCTAATTTTGCCAAACGTTTCTGTAAAGGTGTAGCTTCTTTTTTAACGTCCGTTATCATTTTCGATATTTCACCCATGCGAGTGTTCATACCTGTTTTGGTAACCAGGCATATTCCTCTGCCGCCTACGGTGCGAGTTCCGGAAAAAATATTCTCATCCTTGTCTTTATAAACGCACACCGATTCGCCGGTCATCATTGACTCGTCAAAACAAAGACCGGTGCTTTCCAATATTTTACAGTCCGCAGGCACAATATCACCGCTTTGCAAATATAAAACGTCGCCCGGAACAAGTTCAGACGTATGAATAACTTCTTCCTGCCCATCCCGATACACATGTGCCTTGAGCGCAGTCATCTCCCGCAGCGCTTCTATAGTCCGTTCTGTTCTGTATTCCTGAATAAAACCTAAGATTGCGTTACAGATTATTATCCCCATCATAACCAGCGCTTCTATCCAATCCTTCATAAAAAAAGAAACACCTGTTGCAAAAATCAGAATAATCGTCATAACGTCAGCAAATTGTCCTAAAAACAGAAGAAATGCCGGTGTTTTTTTATGCTTTTCCAATATATTTTCACCATATGTATCCAGTAATTTTTTTGCTTCCGAACGAGAAAGTCCTGAATATTTATTACCCATCGCCAGCCTCCAATTGCTTGTACTTGGTAATATTTATTCAGGACTTAAATTATTTATACTTTATATTTTTACCGGGTGAAAATCAAATACCGTCATCAACCTTTTTTATCTCTATATCCGGTTCGCACTCTGCCATGAGTTCCATGAAATCCGAACCTGTAAGATTTTCTTTGTCATAAAGAACTCCGGCAATTCTGTCCAAAGTTGCTTTGTGGTCAGAAAGCAGCTGAAATGCTTTGTTATAACATTCAGTAATGACTCTTTGCATCTCGCTGTCAATACGGTTAGCCGTATCTTCGGGACAATCAAGGGAAGATCGTTCAATCAGATATTTGTTATTAGTCTTCTCACGGTTTACAAATCCAAAATCATCACTCATACCATATACTGTTATCATCTTACGAGCAAGTTCCGTTGCCTTTTCAATATCATTAGAAGCTCCGGTTGTTATAGAATTAAACTCCAACTTTTCCGAAGCGCGGCCTGCGGTAAGAATGGTAATCTCTTCCATCATTTCTTCCGTATTCAGCAAGACTTTCTCTTTCTTAGCTACCTGCATTACATATCCGAGAGTACCGGACGTTCTAGGGATAATTGTTATCTTGTGAACCGGCTCGGTGTGAGTCAGCAGTGCAGTCACAAGAGCGTGCCCCGTCTCATGGTAGGAGACAATCCTTTTCTCATGGTCTGACATCACCTTATTCTTCTTCTCCTCGCCTGCAATAATAACCTCTATGGCATCATCAAGTTCTGTCTGGCTGACGCGTGTTTTCTTTGCTCTGACAGCACGCAAAGCGGCTTCGTTAACAATATTTGCCAAATCAGCTCCGGAAGCACCGGGTGTAGCTCTTGCCACTACGTCAAAGTCAACGTCCGGCTCCATAATAACGTTCCTTGCATGAACCTTTAAAATGTCAACTCTGCCCTGCTGATCCGGAAGGTCAACGATAATACGTCTGTCGAATCTTCCCGGTCTAAGCAGCGCTTTATCGAGAACCTCAGGTCTGTTAGTGGCCGCAAGAATTACCACACCTTTCGATGAATCAAAGCCGTCCATTTCTGCCAAGAGCTGGTTAAGAGTCTGCTCACGCTCGTCATTACCGCCCATAACGTTATCTCTGGATTTACCGATGGCATCTATCTCGTCGATGAAAATAATACACGGTGCATTCTCGATTGCCTGTTTGAAAAGATCACGTACACGTGATGCACCAACACCAACAAACATCTCTACGAATTCAGATCCGGACAGAGAGAAGAAAGGTACTCCTGCCTCGCCGGCAACAGCCTTCGCAAGTAAAGTCTTACCTGTACCGGGAGGTCCTATAAGCAATGCGCCTTTAGGAAGCTTTGCTCCGATAGCAGTATATTTGCCGGGACTATTAAGGAAATCTATAATCTCCACAAGAGATTGCTTAGCCTCGTCTTGTCCTGCAACGTCTGCAAACGTTTTGCCTGTAGACTTTTGTGCATAAATCTTGCCGGTATTCTTGCCGAAAGACATAACACCGCTCATTCTCTTATTCATAGAACGCATCATTATGATGAAGAACACAACGGTTATCACAAGAGGCAAAACATAAAGCAGCAATATCTCCCAGATTGCCGTATTCGACGGGATAGGAGTACTGTAATCAAGTCCCGCTTCGTTGCATGCTGTAATAATATCGTACTCTAAAATATCATTACCCAGATCTCCGGTGATATAATACGTATTAGATTCCTCAAAATCAGCAGGCTTAAGTATAAACCTGGACTTTGTCTTCTCAAATTCTACGTCTACTGCCTCACCATTTTTAATTTTCTCTATGAATTCGTTTAATTTGATTTCCTTATGCTTAGGAGCTGTGAGCATGGGTACAAGGAACTGGCTCACAGTAACCACAATAACTATAAAAATTATATAGAAAACAAATATCGGAACTCTGCGTTTCTGCGGCTGATTGTTATTATTGCTGTGCATATTTGCCATATAAAACCTCTGTTATTCGTAATAATAGTCACAAACTTTAGTATATCACAAATAACAGATTACAGCAAAAAAAATGTGGTGTATTTTAAAGCAATTCAGCAAAGTCGTATATGTAACAATCGCATATACTCTTAATTTCCTCCGTATACTCATCAGAAGACTTATCATACACTCCGCAAACCTTCATTCCTGCAGATTTAGCGGTCTTGTCCGCATTGTAATTATCGTCTAAGAAAAGTATATTATCTACAGATTCTCCCATACGTTCCGCTGCCATTTTATAGATATTCGGATCAGCTTTTGTCGTATTAAAATCGTCACAGGACCATACGTTTGTAAATAAATCAAAAATGCCAAGTCGCTTAAGGCAAGGATCAAGTGTTACATGGGGACTTGCTGTAAGCACGTTAAGATTTGCGCCTTTACTTTTCAACTCACAAAGAACCTCAATAACGTTCTTTTTAGCCGGAATATTATACGTATATTCCTGAATCATGTATTTCTTCATTAAATCAATAATCTCATTTTTCGGCAATTTTAAACCCATATTTATGAAATATTCCGCCGTTCCCGGGATTCCCAGCGGCGTTATTATTTTCACGATATCACTTTTGTACTGTACGTTATTTTCATCAAGTATCCTTAACATTGAAGAAACATAAGTAGGCATTGAATCGACCAACGTACCGTCAAAATCAAAAAGGTATGTTTTAATCATTTTTGCACCTCCAAGGCAAATTATACCATATGCCATTGCTTTTTGTCGCTTTATATAATAAAATCCTTGTGAAAAGGACGTGATTCAGTGAGAAAGAATTATAAAATGATTATTTCCTATGACGGCACGCGTTATTCGGGATGGCAGAGCCAGGGTAATACGGCAGAAACAATTCAGTCGAAACTCGAGGCTGTTTTATCGCGCCTTGTCGGTGAAAAGGTAGACGTTATCGGTGCAGGCCGTACAGACAGCGGTGTTCACGCATTGGGAATGGTTGCAAACTGTCACATGTCTACGGCTCTTTCAGAAGATGAGATTCGCTCTTACGTCAATAAGTATCTGCCTGATGATATATGTGTAATACAGCTGAAGGAAGCGTCCGATCGTTTTCACAGTAGATATAACTCAGTAGGAAAAACTTATAAATATACGTGTTTCGTTAGTACATCCGTCGGCAACAAGCCGATATTTGACAGGCACTACGTTTACGTTATTCACGATATGCCTGATGTTAACAGAATGCGCCGTGCTGCAAAACACCTTATGGGAGAGCATGACTATAAGAGCTTTTGCGGAAACAGTCATTTTAATAAAAACTCCGTGAGAAACGTAGACGATATCAAAATCTCTGTTAACGAGAATCATATAACGTTTACTTATCATGCGGACGGTTTTTTGCAGAATATGGTAAGAATTCTGACCGGAACGCTGCTTGAGGTTGGTTTTTATACAAGAAGTGAAGATTCTATGGGAGAGATCTTCGCCGCTATGGATCGTAAGATGGCCGGATATATGGTTCCGGCAAAGGGACTGTGTCTCGTGGAGGTAGATTACTGATTTTTTGCCTTGAAATTTTTATTTTTCACAGTTGACAAACAGTTTTTAAGTGATATAATACACCACGTTATACACCTTTAGCTCAGCTGGTAGAGCAATTGACTCTTAATCAATGGGCCCAGGGTTCGAGTCCCTGAAGGTGTATTTTTTATTTCAATTATTTTGATCGAACAGGCGGAAATAAATCCGTCCCTCGCATCACGTCCGTGCCGTTTGGCATACGGTGTTTCAATTCAAAATTAAAAATACCCGCCGAGCAAAAGAGGCAACGCATTCTTATTGCGATGCCTCTTTGTTTTCTGCTATATTCTATGCAGATATGCGATAATTCACTTATTCTTGCTCTTCTTCTGCTTTGAAAGATTCCTTTCCTTCTCCACACCAAGGGCAAACCCAATCTTCCGGCAGTTTATCAAATGGTACTCCTTCTTCTTTCTCATCGTGAACGTAGCCACATACTGTACATTTATATTTCATAATAACATCTCCTTCCTTTAAATTTACGTGCTTATTATACCATACAATTATTTACTGTTCCGTGACAATGTTACATAATTTAAAACTCAAATTTATTTTCTCTGTCAAACAGTGATTCAAGTGCTTTACGCGGATCTGCATTAGAAAAAATGATTTGATTAACAACCTTTGATATAGGAAGGTCCACGTTATATTTTTCACCCAACAAAACCATAGCAGTAGACGTATCTACGCCTTCTGCCAGGCGCTCTAATTTCTCGCCCCTAATATAGCTTTCTCCATACATCCTATTGTGACTATATTCAGAAAACAAAGTCGCCTGATAATCGCCTAAGTGTGAAAGGCCGTAGGCTGTTATCTCCTGTCCTCCCATTGCCGTGATAAGTCTTGAAACTTCCCTGGCTCCGCGAGCCATTAAAGCCCCCTTGAGACCTGAAAAGCCCAATCCATCCAGCATTCCTGAAGCGATTCCCATAACATTTTTCGCAGCTGCACCTATCTCACAGCCTATCAAATCATTTGAATAATAAAAGCGAATCAACTTGCTGTTAAAAACAGAAACAAGCTTTTTTGTAAGAACAATATCGTGGGATGCAATTATCATACAACTCGGACGACCTGCATAGTAGTCCTGAACGTGCCCCGGACCAACCCAGATTGCAACGCGGTTTGAACCTGTTTCCTCTTCAAAAATCTCTGTCAGGCGCATTCCGGAAGAACTCTCTATCCCTTTCATACACAATATGAACGTCTTGCCGTTGATATCATGATTTGCGGTAAGTTCTCTTATGAAGCTACGAAATGACTGAGCTCCGATAGATACGACGATATAATCTGAGTGAGACAGAGCCTTGGATTTGTTGTCTGTTAATTCAATACTTTCAGGAAGCTTGAGATAATCGTTTTCCCTTGTTTCCACGAGGCGTAAATAATCTGCAGACGTAGGTCTGCCGCAAAGAAGGACATTATGATATAGCACTGACGCACAATACCACGCAATACAGCATCCCCATCTCCCGGTACCGATAACAGATATATTCATAATATAGCCTCCAAAAATAGACACAAAAAAAGTGGATCATCAGGGACTTGAACCCCGGACCGACCGGTTATGAGCCGGTTGCTCTAACCAACTGAGCTAATGATCCAAGCAACAGTCACAAGTATACCCCACGCAAATAGCGTTGTCAAGAGAAAAAACAACATAACCCGGAGGAAAGTTGTAGGCTTTTGAAAAGTTATTTCTTTCTAAACCTTAGAAAAACGGCCGCATGAAATCCGGCAAATCTCATGCGGCAGATACGTAGCAAAGTTAGCAGTTGCAAGACTTACAATGTTCAATAAAATCATCAAACAGCATACGGCTTGGCCCGTCGCTTGCAATCGTAATCTCAGGATGCCACTGAACGCAAACGAAATACGGATGATTCTCCATAACCAGAGCTTCTATAACACCGTCTTCTTCACAATTACCAACTACTGTAAGGCATTCCGGCACGCGTCTTATCGCCTGATGATGATACGAATTTGTAAATACGCTCTGCGAGCCAAATAATTTTGCAAGGTACGAGCCTTCTTTAAAAACAACTGTATGTCCCGTATATTCCGGCCTGCCTGACGGATGATGTTTAACGTTTAGTTGAGTAGGTAAATCTTGGTAAAGATCCCCGCCAAACGTTACGTTTACAATCTGAATACCGCGACATATAGCAAGAAGAGGTTTTTTAAGCTCAACGGCAAGTTTGATAAGAGGCATCTCGAATTTATCTCTCTGCTGAGTCAGTGTAACTGTCTCATTTAAAATTTCCTCGTTAAAATACGCAGGATCAACGTCGTCACCGCCGGGCAATAAGAGACCGTCGCATTTATCAAGAACTGCTTTGAGATCTTCTTCCTCAGAAACGTAAGGCAGAGCAAGCGGAATACCTCCGGCAATTTCTATTGCTTTAGCATATCTAACGTATAATGTATATGATCTTAAATCATCTGTTATGCTGGGCACCATGCCTATTATTGGTTTATTCATTAAAATCCCTCCGTACAAAAAAACTGTCTGAGCTTATTAAAACCCAGACAGCTTATAAAATCAAGTATTATTTAATCAGAACTGTTCAACGTCCTTCATAGAAAGGTCTGTTCTGCCCTGCTTATCAACACCGATGTACTTAACACGAACCGTATCACCAACATTTACGATGTCTTCTACGTTATTTACTCTGTAGTTAGCAAGCTTTGAAATGTGAACCAAAGCTTCCTTTCCCGGGAGATATTCAACAAAAGCACCGATATTAGGCAGAATCTTAACAACTTTACCCTCGAAGACGTCACCGATCTCCAGCTCTCCTGTGATACCGCTGATAATCTTCATAGCCTTGTCAGCATTCTCCTGTTCAACTGTTGCAATATAAATTGTACCGTCATCATTAATGTCAATCTTAACACCGGTCTCGTCAATAATTTTATTAATAACTTTACCGCCTGTACCGATAACATCTCTGATCTTGTCCGGATCAATCTTCATTGTAAACATCTTAGGTGCATATTTAGAAACAGTCTCGCGAGGCTTTTCAATACAAGGAAGAATGATGTCGTTAATGATCTGCATTCTACCTTTTTTTGTAAGATCAAACGCTTGCTTGATTACTTCATAAGAAAGGCCCTGTACTTTGATATCTACCTGTATTGCAGTGATACCCTTCTCCGTACCGGCAACTTTGAAGTCCATATCACCAAAGAAGTCTTCAATACCCTGAATGTCCATAAACGTAATGAAATCGTCTTCGTCGTCCGGATTTGTAACAAGTCCTGCAGAAATACCTGCGACAGGTCTCTTAATCGGAACACCGGCATCCATTAATGCAAGAGTAGAACCGCAAACACTTCCCTGTGACGTAGAACCGTTTGACATGAGTACTTCTGATACGAGACGCATTGCATATGGGAATTCTTCTTCAGAAGGAATAACGGGTTCCAAAGCACGTTCTGCCAAAGCACCGTGACCAATCTCTCTACGGCCCGGACCTCTTGATGTCTTAGCCTCACCTACACTGTATGCAGGGAAATTGTAATGATGCATATAACGCTTTGTATCTTCTGTATCAATACCGTCAAGTTTCTGAATTTCAGACATAGATCCAAGAGTTGCAATTGTAAGAACCTGTGTCTGGCCTCTTCTAAAAAGTCCGGAGCCATGTGTTCGAGGTAAAATAGCAACTTCGGCACTAAGAGGTCTGATCTCCTCAAGGCCTCTGCCGTCAACACGCTTGTGTTCTTTGAGAAGATACTCTCTGACAACAGATTTTTCTAATTTGTTAAGACCCTCTTTAATAACGCCTTCACACTCAGGATACTTCTCTGCCAAAGCTTCAAGAGTCTTAGCAGTAAGCGCGTCTACCGCGTCATCACGGACTGTCTTATCAACAGCCAAAACAGCTTGTCTCATGTCGTCATATGCAACAGCCTTTATATCGGAATAAATATCTTCCGGGATAGCACATGATTTATACTCGAACTTAGGCTTACCCACTTCGGCTGCAATCTCACCGATAAAATCGCAAATTTTCTTGATTGTGCCGTGTCCCTTAATAATTGCCTTGAGCATAACGTCTTCGGGGACTTCCTTAGCGCCGGCTTCAACCATCGTAATCTTGTCCTTTGTACCGGCAAGTGTTACGTACATGTCGCTCTTTGCACGTTGTGCCTCATTAGGGTTAATTATTACTTCACCGTCAATCAAGCCAAGTACTACAGCTCCGATAGGTCCGTTGAACGGAATATCAGAAATTGTTAGAGCCGCTGACGTACCGATCATAGCAGCAACCTCAGGAGAGTTATCCTGCTCTACCGAAAGAACCGTGTTGATAACGACTACGTCGTTTCTAAGATCCTTCGGGAAAAGCGGACGAATCGGTCTGTCGATTACTCTTGAAGTTAGAATTGCCTTTTCAGACGGCTTACCCTCTCTCTTAATATAGCCACCGGGAATCTTACCTACTGCGTATAGCTTCTCTTCATAATCTACGCTAAGCGGGAAAAAGTCGATACCGTCTTTAGGCTCTTTTGAAGCAGTTGCCGTTGAAATGACAACTGTATCACCGTATTTTACCAATACGGAACCATTGGCAAGCTGTGCCATCTTTCCTACTTCAATAGTAAGGGTACGGCCTGCTAACTGTGTTGAAAATGATTTAAACATTATTTACTCCCTTATTTTCTCAAACCAAGTCTGGCAACCAATGAACGATATCTCTCAATGTCAATCTTTGTAAGGTAATTGAGCAAACCTCTCCTCTGACCTACGAGAATAAGAAGGCCTCTTCTTGAGTGATGATCCTTATCGTGAGTCTTAAGATGTTCATTTAAGTGGTTAATTCTCTCTGTAAGAAGAGCTACCTGAACTTCAGGTGAACCTGTGTCGCCTTCGTGAATAGCATATTCAGCTATAATCTGTTGTTTTCTTTCCTTTGTCATTTTGGAACACTCCTTTAGATATTAATAAATATACAGCACAATCGCAGGTGCGGCCAAGAAGCTAACGTCCTACATCCGCGAAACGCTACCAAAGAATGATACCACTTTACATAGTATTTGTAAAGGGAAAAAACTTTTTTTCATCATGTTTAAAATTGACTTTTACGTAAGAAGGCACTAAAATCCTTATAAAATACATACTATTAGTTCGGGAGGCATCCATGGAGTTCAATTTAATTCCGCAACCAAAGGCAATCACAATAAAAGAAGATTTTTTTGCAATAAATGCATACGGGTACATATGCATTGACAATAGGGATTTATATACTTGCATTTCTTGCGCCAGAGAAGCTTATTTTTCATCTTACGAGATTGCAATAGGTACATATCACTACGCTCCTGTTATAAATATTTACAAAGTAGATTCCGGTGTCAAAGAGCAGGGTTATAATTTAATTATAACAAAAGATGGTGTTTCTATAGAATATACCGATGCAGCAGGTGCTTTTTACGGATTTATGACTCTTAACCAGATAATGGATACAATCGCAGGCGCACCCGGCGGCGATATCAACGAAGTTATTCTCCCCTGCTGTATTATTAATGACTATCCTGATTTTCCGGTCCGTGGATACATGCTTGATATCGGACGTAACAAAGTTCCGAAAACGGAAGAAATCCTCCGCCTTATAGATATGCTTGCAGGGCTTAAAATTAATCATATGGAATTGTATATAGAGGGCATTCCTTTTGCTTACAAATCTTACCCTGAGATGTGGGAAGGAAAGGACGTCATGAGAGGAGAAGATATTCTAATCATTGACAGATATTGTAAAGACAGATTGATAGAGCTCGTTCCCACCCAAAATAATTTTGGCCATATGGATAATTGGTTATATAAAGAATACCGTCATCTGGCAGAATGTCCGGAGGGCTTTTACGTAGGAGAAGTTTTTCTCCCCGGTCCCAGATGTCTCAATCCTTTTAATTCCGGTAGCCTTGAATTGGTAAAAAACATTGCAGATGATCTTTTGCCATATTTTTCCTCTTCCCAATACAATATTTGTTGTGATGAAACTATCGAGTTAGGTCAGGGCTTTTCAAAAGAAACATGTGAAAAGAAAGGAAAAGGTAAAGTCTACGTGGATTTTCTAAACAAAGTACACGAGATTGCAGCTTCCCACGGCAAATCCACTCTTTTCTGGGACGATATTATCAAACATTACCCCGATCTGCTTTGTGAACTCCCAAAGGATTCGATTGCTCTCGAATGGGGCTATTATGAAAATCTTCCTCTTGCCGAGAATTGTAAGTTACTTCAAGACAATAACGTTACGTACTACGTATGTCCCGGAACTGCATGTTGGAATACGTTACTTGGTAAAACAGGACAAATGCTTGCCAATATTACTACAGCCGCAAGAAACGGTCTTGCTTACGGTGCTGCCGGTTTTCTCAATACAGACTGGGGTGACTGCGGCCATTTACAGAGCATAGCAACAAGTTACGCAGGTATCGCCTACGGAGCTGCCATGTCTTGGGGACACGAAGAGAATGAGAAGGCAGATCTGGCCGTAGCCTTAGATAAGCATATTTTCTTTGATAAAGCGGGAAAAATGGGTAAATTCGTTCTTGATATTGGTAATTATTATCAACAAGAGGGTTCTCACCCGAGAAATATTACTCTATCTTTCCGACTGTTTATAGAGGGACTCAGAACAGGCAAATCCTGGGTAGAAGGTCTGCATCCCGATGATTTTTACAGAGTTGAAGAATATATCAGAGCTCTTGCTCCCATTATCGACGAGACTCAGATGCAGCGTCCTGATGCAGAATTAATTAAAGATGATTATAAATTAGCAATAGATGCCGTTGTTCTTTTGCAACAAATCGGCTTGTATTATATGGCCAAAGACAGCGGAGACGACAATATGTTGCAGAGATCACTTGCAAAACTCGTTGATAAAATCCCTTGTATTATATCAAGGACAAAGGAGCTTTGGCTGATTCGAAACAAGTATTCTTATCTCGACGTTTCTCTTGAACCTTGGGTTAACATATTAAACGACGCTGTAAAGGAATCAAAAACTACGTCTTGATCGGACTTAATTGCTATATCGACGATTAAAAATTATTTATGAGGCAGAAAGATGAAATCATACAAAAATGAATTGAATTTTATAAAAAAAGCAATGTTAGACGGATATAATAAGTATTGTGATATTAAAATCACTCTTATTGATAAAGCAGACTACGATATTGTAACAGAACTTGACTATAACATTGAAAAGTATATTTCCGCGGAAATTTTGAAAGTTTTCCCGGAGGATCGGATTTTAGGTGAAGAACATTCCGCCGGAGTTGACGTATTGGGCAGAACGTGGACGATAGATCCTATTGACGGCACCAATAATATGGCAAACGGAATACCGTTATTCGGAGTCCAATGTTCCTTATTTGACGACGGAAAACCTGTTGTCGGAGCTATTTATCTGCCTTTTGCTAATGAATTCTACAGTGCCTCTATAGGCGAAGGTGCTTATCTTAACGACAAACAAATATACGTAGCCAAGCCTGATTTGAAGCACGCAGTTGTAAGTTTCGGAGATTATCCTCATACAAGACCGAACGAGTCTGCAATACAGTTGAAAATCATGGCGCATTTATCTGATAAAGTTGCCAGGATAAGGATGTTTGGTGCCGCAAGTATTGATTATGCATACGTTGCCGCAGGAAGAACTCACGGAGTAATTCTTTATACAAAGAATAAGTGGGATATCGCCCCCGGTATACTTCTTTGTCTGGAGGCAGGAGCAAAGGCGTATTCGTTGGATACAAAAGACGGCGAATACAATTTTGATTCGCCGTCTGTGATTGTAACGTCCACGGAAGAGTTGTATCAATGCATTAAGTCAAGCGTAATGTAATTGTCACAGTTATTACGAAAACGTTATAGTGTATTCATTTCCTACGGTTGTAATACTGGCATGCCTGATATTTGCATTAAGTGCAACTCGGATTGAACTAAAATTAGACTGCAGCCAAGCATTTAAATTTTCATCGCCAAGATAAAGGAATTTACATATATATGTTTCTCCCTTTTTCACTGCGCAGTTCGCGATTTTCACAGCATCAAAAGACTCTAATACTGCATTATTCTTTATGTAGTAATTTTCTTCGGTCGCTGTGCATGACGGTGTTTCTGGCACAGGATATTCGTACGTATCCTTTATTTTGTGATCCTTATTCATAAAGTCGGACGTACAGTTGTAGTATGTGTAATGTATCTTTTCAGATGAATCCGGTTCGCCTGCATCGTCCCACGTTACGTCTGTAAAATAGTAATTACCGTTGATTTTTATGAAATTCCACGCGTGATTTTCATAGCTGCTCGTAGCATAGTTAATTGATACGCCTTCTACCATAGACGTTTGTATTCCGGCTTCTCTGCATAAATATTGAAAGGCCTTTGTATATCCGTCGCACACAGCCTGCCCGTTTACGAGTGCACCGTACGCAGTATGGCAGAATTCAGCGTTTTTGTTGTAAGTACAATTCAATACGAGGTAGTCGTGAATGATTTTTTCCCTTTCGAATTCACTCATATTACCGTTTAATTCCTTCAATATTGATTCAGCCTGTTTGTTAAAGTTATTTAAAGCTTCTTTTTGACTATTGCCGGTCAATCCATAATTCATTGTGTATGATATTACATTACCGGAGGACATCTGGTATTGCATAGATCCTGATATCCAAAAATGTTGCGGATAGTCTATCAGATAGCAATGGAAGACTGCGTTGAATTCCTGTGTGTTTATCTTGCAATTTTTATCTAAAGTCACACTGCCCGAGAGAGATTCTGCAGCAGATACGAAGCTATCATATAATTTCAATAGATTTGTTGAGTTGTTTTGCTTTAACAGCCACTGTCTTGCATAATAATCTTCTTTTGGTATGGCAGTAAGCGGCTTTATAGGTGTCGCCGTAGGCTTTTGTGTTGGTGTCGCAGTCGGCTTCTGCGTTGGTGTCGCCGTAGGCTTCTGCGTGGGTGTCGCCGTAGGTTTCTGCGTGGGTGTCGCCGTAGGCTTCTGCGTTGGTGTCGCAGTCGGCTTCTGCGTGGGTGTCGCCGTCGGCTTCTGCGTGGGTGTCGCAGTCGGCTTCTGCGTGGGTGTCGCCGTAGGCTTCTGCGTTGGTGTCGCCGTAGGCTTCTGCGTGGGTGTCGCCGTAGGTTTCTGCGTGGGTGTCGCAGTAGGCTTCTGCGTGGGTGTCGCAGTAGGCTTCTGCGTGGGTGTCACAGTCGGATCCTGCGTAGGTGTCGCAGTCGGCTCCTGCGTTGGTGTCGCATTCGGATCCTGCGTGGGTGTCACAGTCGGCTCCTGCGTGGGTGTCACCGTCGGCTCCTGCGTGGGTGTCACAGTCGGTTCCTGCGTTGGTGTCGCCGTATGTTCCGGAGTTGTGTCAGGAGTAGGAGTAGGCGTCGTTATAGGCTCTGATGTCATCCCCGCCGTAGGCTCTAAGGTAGGTACGTGCGTAGGTATGTAAGTCGGCTCTAAAGTCGGATCAATACTCGGCACCGCGGTTACAACCAAAGTAGGATTTGCAGTTTCATTCCCCGCCCCGGGATTTTCACAGCCTGCAAATAATAAGCTTGAAATGATTGTTAGGACAAGCAATAATAAGAGTGCTCTTTTTTTAACTGAAAACCTTTTTACCATTTTCAACCTCCTCAAAAATTAATTTTCGATAATATTTCACCGAAATAATAATCCATCTGTTCGTTGCTTAGTTTAAAATAGTTTTGCAAATGATTCAATACATATTTGGTGCGAACGTTATCTCTAACGTAATTTCTAAGATATTCCACTGATTTTTGCCAACCGGCATAGGTTTTGCCCCATCTTGTACGATCCCGTTCCATTTCAGAATCAATCAAGGCAACGTTCCCATCTATAATATTGATTATATACTCAGGATTAAGAATCGTACTCATAAGATATGCATATCGTTTTAAAAAGGCATCACGTCCCTGACTGCTTTGAAGCACCGCAAGAATAATCCGCCAGTCACCGCTTCCTTTTAAAATTGCAGTCAACGGTCCATCTTCTTTACTGTGAAAACCCCAATCTAAATCAAAGTAAGCCCAATACCATTTTCCGTCAGCTTCCTTTGATCTGAAACGCCTTACGTTTGCACAGTCTTTATCTCCCATATACGATCTGCATACGTACCAATCTATAAGACTTGTAATATCCACTTTACTACATAAATACTCATAATTTTCCTTAGTGGACATATCGTTTTCAGCAATGTAATCTATTAACGCTTTAAAATCTTTATTACTGCCGTTCTCTGCCCGCAGCCCGGTAGAGTAAACAAGATCTACAGATTCCTCAGAGACATTAAGGTGAGTTGCAACGTACGTCTCATCGTAGCGTTCCCTAAGATAATATACACCCCAGTATTCTCCTCCCAGATATAGTATAACAGGTTTAATAGCCTGAGTGTACAAATTCGTCGTTCCGTCTACAATATCCGTAGCAAGCTCATCGCGCATCATAGATCTGTTCCAATCCTCACTGCCGCCTTTAAGAAGCAAGGAGTTGTATTCATCAATATCCCGGTCTGCGAAAACAGGATAATTTAATTTGCTTGCGCCGTATTCAGATCTGAAAATAAGCTTAAAGTTTTGTTTCGCACCTTTACGGCTGTCGTTTCCGTGCAATTTGAATCCGCATGCCTCGGAGAAAAGAACCTTACCGTTTTCAAAAAGAGTTATAACAGATTCATATTCATATTTTTTATCAATATGGTTAAGTACGCCTTCTTCACCGGTCAGATGCTCTTGAGGAATAGAAACAGATACAATTGGTAAATTATGTTTCTCTCCTATAACATAAGTATAGGAGCCTACAATACTTGTTCGTTGATTTTCTTTTGATAATGCACGTATAGTTGTAATGCCGTCTATAGCAATAGGACTGTTATATACTGCAGAAGCAGTAGTAGGACGGCTTCCGTCAGTAGTATAATAGATCGTCCCCGGTCCTGTCAGAGTAACAGTTACGGGAGCTTCGTACAGACCGGGCAAAACGTCTACGGTCGGAGTCGCAATTCCCCTTATATATCCATCTGTATTCGAATCACCAATAGTAACATTCTTGAGGTACACAGGAAGATTACCGTGTCTTCCGTAGCTTTCATTGCATTTAAGATCGCCCGGAATACGTATACAATCTGTCAGCTGATCATTCTTATACAGATAGATTCGCTCCCCTCCTGAGCTGATATTAAATCCTGCATGATCCTTACCCAAGGACGTATTACCGGAACAGTATACTATATAGAAGTCGCCGGGTTTTAATGAAACGTCAGGAAATACGTAGCGAAGCGGCTCTGTTTTTTTATCACTTAAAGTATATTCCGACAGATTTATCGTTTTATCAGATATGTTTTGAATTTCCACTATGTCGTAATATTTCTTTTTTACAGGATTATACGAGCTGTTTTGCGAAAGCACTTCACTTATTATCAACTCGGGTAAAGTCAGTGAGTTAATATATTCGACGTAGCCGTTATCATCATTTGCATAGCCGGGAGTAGGAAATTCGCATATGCCGGTACTGCATATTGATTCACCGCCGGAAACTTGTCCGTATTCTAAAGAAGATACTACTCTGCCTTCGTAAGCTAAATAAACCGTCTCGCCGTTTTTTGACAGGTGAAAAGGCGCAGCATCATCTAAAGTAACAACGGCATATCCATATGCCGGAATAACAATATCTTCTAATGACATTGCTCTTGTATTGTACACGTTATCAGTAAGATAATATCCTTGTAAGGTAGCCGGAGAATCCGCTGTATTAAACAACTCTATCCAATCATGTGAGTTTCCCATGCAAAGGTATTCGTTATCAGGCATAACTTCGTTGACTACAACGTTATACGGAATAGACAGTTCCGCCGTCGGTTGGGGCGTACCGTGTCCGGCCGGTGTAGCAGCAGTCGGTGCAGGCTCCTTAATTTGAGTCGCAGCAGGAGTTATCCGTGGCGGAACAGAATCCGGGGAGCAGGAAACAAGTTGCGTTAGCAGGAGCAAAGAAGCAATAACACTGATTAATACTCTTTTCATAAAGACCTTCTTTACATACAAAACATAATAAATCTGATTATTTCTATATAGTCGTCTGTTTCAAAAGAAATTGTTTTAATATCCTCTCTTACAGCCCCCGGATAATTTGAATATTTGTTGGCATCCGGCCATTCTTTATAGTCTATTACTGCTTTAAAGCGGTCAGGCATTTTCACTATGCAGTCCTCTTTATTAATATTTGAAAGTGATTCCTTCATTTTCTCATAAATCTCGCTACGAACCACGTCCGGATGTCTTGTCATGGTGGCTCCGCCTATAACAGTCTTCGTAGGAACAGTTGTTATTCCCGGCACAAGCCTCTGTGCTTCTCGGCACAAAGCCTCATCACCCGACAGGAAAACAATCGGAATCTTAAAATATCCTGCAATAAACATATTGATTACAAATTCAGAAGCATTTATACCATTAATTGTTACTCTGTTTACCTTGCGTACCATTGTATGAGACAAAACGTTGCCGGCAGAGAAGGCATCTGAATGATACCCTGTAAAGCCGATTGCATCATACTTGTCAGCTGTAATTCCGCCTAACATTTCAAACATATCACCGGTCCAGCCCCTTAAAAGCATAGCTTGAGGCGGAAGCATTTGCGGGTCTATGTTTCTTCCGGAATTATGAGCATCCTTTACAGTGACTTCCCACCCGGCATCGAGTGCACCGGCGCAGGCCTTAGCCACTTCCTTTGTCATTAAATCTGCAAAATATGCATATTTTGATCCACCGGGCATAGCCTCGTCCCAATCACAAAGAGCCGCGGTTCCTTCTATATCAGCACTTATATATATTTTCATAAATCACTTCCTTATTATTGTCAGTTCTATTCTATCACACATTATTGACAAAACAAATTATATTTTTATTGTAGTTTTATATTGATATTTAAGCTGAAAACTTTTAGCGATTTTTGATAATAATGAAATCTTGTCCAATTTTCAGTAATGTGATATAATGGATAAAATAATTAGACAAGCCATGAATTTGGCGAACGGGGGTAACGATATGAAAACTTATAAATTTGCATCCGTCTTTTCTGCATTGTTTATTGTAATTCTGTGCATGTCACTGTTTACTGCTTGCCAGAGAGTTGCGCAAATTGAAGCAAATGAGGTAGAGAGAATAGCTGTTTGGACTCAGATTACGGAAGAATGCGAGCTAAATGCGGACGATTCTGCAAAATTCATAGAATTGTTCAACTCTTCAAAATACGAGGGCAAAGGGACGGGCGAAGGTGGCACGCCAGAGTTTGGAATATGCGTATATTTCCACGATGGAACATACTTGCGTGCAAATGATTTTTCTGGCTTTGCAGGTAGGGATTTTGAGGTGTCGTTTTGTGATTCAGATGGAAATAAAAAAGAGTGGTATTATATCAGCAGCAAAGAGTTTTATACCTTTGTGTTAGAATTAGCGAATAAATCCACAGAACCCAGCAGTTGAGAGTGCGACAAATTCGAGTTTTAAAACTCACTTTAGATTGTAGTTCTCTTGAATTTTCACGTTAACTTCGCAAAGCGCTTTCT
Source organism: Clostridia bacterium (assembly GCA_017517275.1). Classification (GTDB taxonomy): domain Bacteria; phylum Bacillota; class Clostridia; order UBA1212; family UBA1255; genus SIG424. Next base: position 124 of record JAFWZX010000020.1, on the reverse strand, counting down.
CGTCGTTCGCAAATGCCAATTTGATTGTACGTGTTACAACAGACACTCTGTCATCCTCACGTGTAAATGTGTAATTCTCCGTAAAAATCAACTCATAAGGGCTATATGTTGTAATCGGTTCTTT
>JAFWZX010000019.1 GCA_017517275.1 Clostridia bacterium | reverse complement strand
GCTACGGAAACATCTTTAAAATCTATTCAATTTTAGTCTTAAACTTACTCAATGACAATCGCCTTTGCCCGAAAGGCGGTCGTTATAACATATTCTTAGGAGGCGGTTTGTTATATCCATTTAACTATGCAGGCTAATTTATTTAATTACGCAGGCTCAAAAGCGGTGCCGGCAGGCGACCTCCTCTATTTATAAAGCTACTGCAATCATACTGTTTGACACTCATTACAGGGCCGCTACCTAAGAGCCCGCCAAATTCTACCACATCTCCGATATTTTTACCAGGTGCAGGAATAATTCTTACGGCAGTTGTTTTCGTATTAACCATACCGATTGCAATCTCATCTGCAATAATTCCTGATATTGTAGCGGCTGTTGTTGTTCCGGGCACTACTATCATATCAAGACCAACTGAACAAACGCAAGTCATCGCCTCTAATTTTTCTATAGACAGAGCGCCTGTTTGAACAGCTTCGATCATACCCTCGTCTTCGCTGACAGGGATAAAGGCACCGCTTAGACCTCCTACATGAGAGGATGCCATGAGGCCGCCTTTTTTTACAGCATCATTAAGGAGTGCAAGTGCAGCAGTGGTGCCGGGCGCTCCGCAACGTTCAATGCCCATTTCTTCAATAATTCGTGCAACACTGTCACCTACAGCAGGAGTGGGCGCAAGAGATAAATCAACAATGCCAAAAGGTATGTCCAATTCACGACTAGCCTCCTGGGCAACCAGCTGACCCATTCTTGTTATTTTAAAAGCTGTTTTCTTGATTGTCTCAGCAAGTACGGTAAAATCTTCACCACGTACCGCCTCAATAGCGCATTTAACAACACCGGGGCCACTGACACCTACGTTGATAACACATTCCGGTTCACCTACCCCGTGAAAAGCACCGGCCATGAAAGGATTATCCTCGGGAGCATTAGCAAATACTACTAATCTGGCACAATTTGCGCCGCCGGATTCTGCAGATAATTCCGCAGCCTTCTTAATTAAAATACCAAGGTCGCGCACTGCATCCATGTTAATACCTGCTTTTGTTGTTCCCACGTTGACACTGGAACAAACTTTTGTCGTAGCGTCAAGGGCATACGGAATAGAATCCACCAAAGTCTTTTCACTCTTCGTATATCCTTTATGAACAAGCGCAGAGTAACCGCCGATAAAATTAACACCTGTAGCATCTGCCGCCTTTTCTAACGCTTGGGCAATCTTCACGCAGCCATCTACGTCAGTATTTGCAATTAATCCGATAGGTGTTACCGAGATACGTTTGTTGACGATAGGAATACCGTATTTACGTTCTATTTCCTCACAAACAGGAACAAGTCTTCCTGCGGAAGAACAAATCTTATCATATATTTTATTGCATTTAACAGAAATGTTAGAATCAGAACAGTCAAGTAAGTTGATTCCCATAGTAACAGTACGGATATCAAGATGCTCTTTTTGTATCATTCTGATCGTTTGTGCAATCTCATTGGCAGAAAAAAACATAGGTCCAAAACTCTCCTTGTTATATCTTATGCATAGAATTAAAGATATCCATATCCTGCAACTGCATTTGCATTTGCATCTCTTTACCAAGGTCTTTTACCTTCTGCGCGATAGTATCAAAGCTAACGTTGCACTCAGAGACGTCTACCAGCATTATCATAGTAAACATTTGGCTCATCGTTGTTTGTGATATATCAAGAATATTAATATTGGCCTCTGCCAGACAATTGCTGACACGTGCAATGATTCCGATACGATCATTGCCAATAACAGTTAAAACAGCTTTTTTCATATAATAACTCCAATTTTTTTATTTGCTAAGTCCGGCAAATTTATAACCTTGCTGCAGTCCCCATGTGATATAACTTATGATATTCTCTGCAGTTGAATCTTTTGCATAGTCACTCTCGCCCATATATGCTCTGAGAACAACTCCATCGTACGTCTTATCCTTCGTGGTTGAATCAATCAAACCTTGATATCTGAATACAGGTGTATATCCCATTGCATTAAGAAGAACTACGTCTCTTTGTGAAAATTCCTTCTTCTCGGGAGTGTAGAAATTTGTCCTGAAGGACGCATCCTGAAGAATTGTCTGATACTTAACTTCAAGATTCCATACCGTATCACAAAGACCCTGGTGACTCAAAGTTGAGAAATTACCTCTGACACCAAGCGTGTGACCGTCACGATAGATCGTTCTGATAACCTCATAATTTTCGGAATTACTCAGATACGAAGCAGTTGCAAAGAAAGACAATTTCACGGAAGATGCTCTTGCAAAATCAAGAATTGCGTTAATATTATCGTTATACTTGTAACTGTTGAGCATTATACAAACGTATACGTCAGTAGTTGAATTACTGCCCGGGTTTGAAAGAATATAATCAAGGCCGTTAAGAGCTTCTGTAACGCCGCGATCAGCAAAAACAACCTCGTCGTCAGCATTAACTTTATCCTTCGTAGCAATCTTAAGAGTGTCCTTACTGTAATCGTCGTACTTAGTATAATCTGAGATAACAGGTCTTTGTACAGGAGTAGCTGTAGGTTCAGGTGTCTGCGTGCTCATATCTACGGTAGGTGTAGGAGCTGCAACAGTAGGTGTAGCCGGCGCAATAGTCGGCTTAAGACTTTGTGTATTATCAGGCTCTCTATCCTGACATGAACCGACGAAAATAATAATCGTCACCGCAAGTATTAATATAATTAACGCAACAATCTGACTCTTACGCATAGCCAAGACTCCTCTCTTACATGTACATAACAATCATACCAAAAGAATGATTTATTTACAAGTCGCTTTCTTCTTTAAAGCAACAAAACCGGCCAAGATAATCATGATAGGAAATGCCGTTACGCCGGACTGACAACCCTGCTCTTGCTTATCGATTGTTGGCTCTCCTTCCAGAAGAATACTCCTTATGGAATTAATTTCTTCCTTAGTAACACCTATATCAAGCATAAAAGCTTCTATTTTTTCAGAAATCGTATCATCACTGTCTCCGTACTGGTGCAAACGTGAAATGAACGGGAACAACTGATCTGTCAGTGCGTTGAATTCTGATTCGGAAAAGCTTCCCATTGCAGAATACATAGACAGGTAATATTCTCTTACCAATGTCTCCTCATCAACGCCAAGCAGACCCAGGATAAGGAAGGACATTGTTCCGGTACGGTCTCTTCCGACTGCGCAGTGATAACACATAGGATAATTCTCTATTTTAGAATACTCTACTATAGTCTGTCTTATAAGATCCAGCTTCTCAGCATCGGCAAAAATGCCGCTGTACCATTTAATAGCAAGCTCAATATAATTGATGTCCTTTCCTAACGGAGACGGACCGCTGTCACCTCTGAAATCCATATCTGTTTTTACACCCAGTCTGTTGACTAATTCTTTTTTACCTGTAGGTGTTATACTGTCCATATTTGCGCTACGGTATAGAATACCGTATTTAACTGTTTGTCCGGAAGCGGTCTTGTATCCTCCCAAGTCACGGATATTCTGAACTCCGTCAATTTTGAGGAATCTTGTATATCCTTTACCGATTGAGAACGTAAATACCACAGATTGGCTTGAATCCGATACAACCTTCCAATAATATTTAACACCGGGTTGGAAATTGTAAATATCGATAGACGTCTTCTTTGTTGTATACTCCACAGCGTTTTCAAAATCAATATTATCTGCGATATATAACGTATACGAGCCTGTGTCATTCTTGTCTGTCCAAGAGAAAGTAATGGCAGGCGGTGTACATATTTCCAAAGGTGAATAAAAGGGGTATTTCGGGCTTCTGATTTCAGAATAGCTGTTTGTAAAATGAGTCACGATAAAATCCTGAGCCAGAACAATATCCTCAAGTCCGTCATGCGGTGTTTGGGGAATAATCTCATTATCAAGATTCCGGACGTCATGCCATGATACGTAATCCTTAACCATAAAGGATTGTCCGCCATAGCCAAAATTTTTATCCTTCTTACTGATTATTACTATATCAAAGTAGCTTGCCGAAACGGAATTGGATATAAGTTTAACTTTAACGTCAATTTCCGGATTTGAAATCGCATCTGTAAGAGCTTTCCTTACTTTTTCTTCCTTGTCATTGCCGCTACCGCATTCTACTTTTGTATTCATAACGGTTTCCTTGGCTGCAAGCATAGCCTCTCCGACGGCAGTATTTTCCATACTATAGGTAAACTCTTTTTGACAAACAGGAATATAGTTATCGTCTTCTGTAACAAGCCTTATTGCTATATTATATTTTGTACCTTGCGAAAGGAACTCTGCATAATCAAGAAATGCGTTGACAAAAATCTTCTTTGTTCCCTTTTTACTAACTTTTACATATTGTGCATCTCTCCATGAAAGATCTTTGTCCAAATAGTCTGAACCTGCTTCATATACAGCATATTGTGCGCCTTTTACTTTTTCATTACATACCACTTTTGTATCCGTAATTGTCATAAGGCCCTGATTCAGTGCTGACGAGTCAACTTTACCCGGAGTACTTATTTCATATCCGTATACTTTATCGCCTTCTGTTAACCAGGCCTCCCGCAACGCCGGTATGGTTTTTGATATGCTGTCGGTAAAATCTGTATTTTTGCCTGAGGTCAAATCAACGTAATACGTAATCTCACCATTTTGAGACAATGAATTTTGTTTATATTGCTCGCAAGTTACGGTTATTTCAGCTCCGATACCGGCTTCCGTTAATTTATAGGCAATCTCGTTAGCAATAGACGTTACTGCACCCTTTTCATATAAACTTTCCGATGAATCAATATCAACAGAACAGACAGAATCAATATCAACCTTAAATGTAACATTTTGAATATAAACGTCTGCGTTATCGTAATTACGCAGGAAAATAACAAACGATCTTATGTATCCGTCTTCATCTGCAATCGCACCCATAGAACTCAAACCCAAATTAACAGTGCGCCATTTTTCTGCAGCACCGGATAAATCGGGAAACTCGTTTACTGTTTCACCGCGTGATGTTGCGTCTCCTTTTGTAATACGCAAATCGTTTTTAGTTTCATTGGAAGAAGTCATATACGTAACAGTCATTCCGGAAAAAACGGAGGCCAACATCGGTTTTGCCGGTTTAATCAACATTCCGGCTCCTTCTTGGGAATATCCGGAAGCTTCGAGTTTATAAGCCTTAGCGCCGTTTATGTCAACGATACCACACGTATTACAATTTACCGTACTATGAATTTCACTATACGGAGCAGGCTCTATCGTAAAGCCCTCATATTGCCCGTCGAATGTAAATGCTGCCCCACCGGAAAAATTTAAACCCTCTGATGAAACAGTTACAATCTCTGTTCCGTCTTGCAGTTTATACTCTTTTTCACTATTGCAGGAAACTGCCATCGCAAGAGTAATAATCAACATACAAAGCACACTATTGCATAAAATTTTTTTCATCTCTTTCCCTCCAAAAATCATATTCCAAAATAGTCTTTCATAATAGCTGCTGCCAAAGCCAAAGAATTCGAGCCAGACGCACCGTGTTCTATAACAATTGAAACGGCTATCTCAGGGTCATTTGCCGGAGCATAACAAATTAATACTGAGTGAGAACTTTGTCCGAACGCTTCCATGCCTGTCTCAGGCGTACCCGTCTTGGCTGCCACAAAGCCTTCGGGGAAATCAGCGAAGGCCAATCTTGCTTTCGAACTGAGCTTTATCATCTCAACCATTCCGTTTTGCACGTCACCTAACACCACGTCTGTAACTTCTATTTTAGACAAAGCAGACTGTTTATCACTGTCATCCGCTAAAACGTTACCATTAAAGGTCTTTACCCCAGATACAAGATGCGGTTGGTTCAAATATCCTCCGTTAGCCAACGCACAAGTATAACGACACAATTGAAGCGGTGTAAAAAGATTATATAGCTGGCCTATTGAAGCTTGCGCCGTATCTGAATCTGACCATACGTGAAAAGAATCCTGCTCCTTAAGCTTCATTGTCTCTTCGTTATTGCGATATCCCATATATTCACTGATCTCTACGCCGGTTTTCTCCCCAAGGCCAAAGCTTTTTGCCCAATAATCCAACGTATCAATTCCAATGTCTATTCCGCATTCCATAAAATAAACGTTACAGGATCTGGCAATTGCCTCTGTAAGGGCAAGATTGCCGTGGTGTGACAAACAATGGTGTTTTTGATCAAAAATCGTAATAAAACCAGAGCATTGAATCTTAGTTTTTGTTGTAATAACGTTTTCCATAAGCGAAGCAACTGCCACGACAGGTTTAAAGGTGGAACCGATAGGATACAGACCCTGCGTTGCCCTGTTAAGACTTGGGGACGTTGGGTCCTTGAAGAGATTAGTTATTGCTTCCTGCGCTTCTTGATTCGAAGAAGGCTCAAGGAAAATCCTGTTATCGTAACTGGGATAATTTGCCATGGAAAGAATTTCCGCCGTTTTAACGTTCATTACGACAACGGAGCCGGCTTCCGCATCTCCGAAGTTCTTAATTCCGTCTGCGGCGGCAGCAATGGACTGTATTGTATTTTTAAGATGATTAACACATTTTTCCTGCAAATCGTAGTCAATAGTAAGATATACATCGTTACCGGGAATCGGAGGTGTATAAGAATACTCTCTTATCTCTCCAGAAGTATCAAGGTAAATCTCACGTAAGCCGTCTGTACCTTTCAATTGGCTTTCATACTTCTTTTCTATACCGATTTTTCCTATAACGTCGTTTATGGTATATCCTTGGTCCTTCATAGCGGCGTATTCTTCACTATTAATTGCACGGACGTAGCCAATGATATGGCTTGAATATTCCCCGTTTACGTATTCTCTGAAATATGTAATCTCAGAACTTACTCCGGGAAAATCATAATATCTCGTCTCTATCTCACAAACAGTCTCTTCACAACAGTCTGTTCCGATTACCGTCGGCACCAGATTACTCAATCCAAAAGAAAACGTCTGAAACCTTATAATCATTATCTTATATGCGTCATCATCAGAATACATAGGATCTATATCAAATCTTTCCGTACGTAAGTATTCAAAAGCGTCCGCTGCAGATTTGATTTTTGCTCTGTGAGATTTCCTTTTTACTATCTTATTAATAAAATCTTCTTGTCTTTCAGTATTACCTTCCAGGCGGCTGCTCCATTGTGTGGAAGATGCCAGATAGCGGCTGAGTTCGTTTACGTAAGTATCAGAATTCCGGTCAAACAGATTTACAAGTTCAAGATACATAGCGTCTCTTTCAGACTGAGGATTTTTCTTATTCACCATGGTAATCTTATAAGCTTTCCTGTTGGTTGCGATCAGAATTCCGTTACGGTCGTATATTTTTCCACGAGGAGCATCTATAGACACTCCCACTATAGTGCCGGTAGAAGTGTGTGCCTTCTCTTTATATTCGTCTCCGCGAACAACCTGAAGAGAATACAATTTAACGGTCAGAACCACCATCAAAGCAATAATAAACAAGCCTACGTAGAAGCTGCGATTTTTCACCAGCGCCGCCAGACGAGCCTTAAGACCGTGCCAATGTTCATTTTTGACATCATTATTGTTCGTTTTCTTTCTTTCCATTAATTCATATCCTAAAGCAATTAATAATTCATTTGTTCATCCTTAACACGTATCTTGCCCATGAGCCAGTGAAAAGGCATGAAAAGTACAAGCAAAGCAATAAAATCATACAGCGTTTCCGGAAGAATCCTTGAAACAAAGTGAGCTCCGTAGCTCTCGTACAAATGCGGACTGTCCACCGTATACATGCAAATCAGCCTTACTATAAAGCTCTCTGTCGCGGTGAAAATCATGAAAGCCGGAGCTCCGGTCAACACCGGCCACCAGGCCGTTCTCTTAAAATCTTCACGTGTTGCAACAGCCAGCAATACACATATTAACATATACAGCAAAGCATACAGCCCTACGTATCTGGAATATACAATGTCAATATAAAGGCCACTTATAAAGCCAAGCAACATTGCTTCCATGCGAGTCATACGAACGGCAATAATACAGACTGCAACCAACGACAAGTTGGGTTTCGCACCTAAGATCCGCAAATGATTAAAAAATGCTTCCTGCAAACCGGCAAGAACGATAATCAAAAGCGCATATATTAAAATATGTTTTTTAGAGTGCATCATATATTACTTACCTTCTTCTTCCGTTACCAGGACAAATAATCTGCTTACCTTTGTAAAATCTACTGCAGGCTCTACGTATGCATACCTTTGGCCGCTATTCTCATCTACAATGATATCAACCACAACTCCGAGTACGAGTCCGGTTGGGTATACCCCTCCGCTTTCTGCAGTAACAATCGTATCGCCTATATACAACTCCGTGGTATCAGCTATTCTGTCTAATTTTAATCTGGCAGTATAATTCTCGTTAGTAGTACCTCTTAACCTTACAAGCTCGTTGCTGCGTGATACTCTGCCATACAATATGTATTGTTCGTCGATAATACTTCTCACTTTACAAGAATTGTCATTGCAGTTATACACCACACCCACAAGTCCGTCGGCAGTTATTACAACGTCGCCGTTTTTTATACCGTCAGAAGCACCCTTGTCTATAGTAAACTCATTAAACCAATCTGAAACATCCTGAGCAATAACGTTGGCCGCAACCATTTCGTAATCCTCAAAATAGCCTTTAAGTTCAAGAAGCGCGCGAAGCGTTTCATTCTCATCTTTCAGCTTATCGAATTGATTTTCCATATTCTGCAAACGGTCGTTTTCCTGTTCAAGCTCCTCAATACGGTCTTTAATCTCTCCGTATTCCGTCATAACGGAAAAGGCCTTGCGCACTGACGTGCCTACTGCGGTAAAGCCTTTTTGAACATACTGGAAAGGCGTGCCGATTACGTTGTATACCTTACCCAGCACACTATCTTCTTCTGCCGAAAAGCTGATAGAAGCTATACAAAAAACGGTTAAGACGCATAATATAATTATAAACTGCCTTGTGTTCTTCTTCATTATTAGAAAATACCTGTCGTTCTGTTCTGATATAGCATCTTACGCAGACCCTCTTCTTCAAGGCACACACCGGTGCCGATAGCCACACAGTCCAGCGGATTTTCTGCTATATAAACAGGCATGCCCGTCTCCAGCTTGATTATTTTATCAAGGCCGCTGAGCAATGCGCCTCCGCCCGTTAACATAATACCGTGCTCCATAATGTCCGCCGCAAGCTCCGGAGGAGTCTCTTCTAATGCATCTTTGACCGCATCTACAATAGCCGATACAGGCTCTCTGATAGCCTCCACAACCTCGGTAGAAGTAATTCTTACGTTCTTAGGCAGTCCGGTAAGCAAGTCTCTGCCCTTGATGTCCATATATTCTTCCTGAGCCTTAGGATATGCCGCACCGATTGTCAGTTTGATCTCCTCTGCAGTTCTCTCACCGATAACCAGATTGTGCTCTCTTTTTGCAAACAGTGAAATATAATTATCTATCGCATCTCCGGCTATCCTAAGAGATTCGGAATGTACGATGCCTCCCATTGACAGAACGGCAACCTCGCTGGTTCCGCCGCCGATATCTACTACCATACATCCTGTGGCTTCATCAATAGGAAGTCCGGCACCGATTGCCGCAAGTAGCGGTTCTTCGAAAAGCAGCGGCTTTCTCTTAGCTCCGGCTCTCTCTGCAGCCTCTTCTACGGCAAGATATTCTACTTCCGTGACACCTGACGGTACACAGATAATCAGATTGGGTTTACCAAAACCGATAGCGCCCATAGCCTTCTTTATGAAATATCTGAGCATTTGTTCAGTAACGTCAAAGTCCGCAATTACTCCGTCACGAAGCGGCCTTATAGCAACTATGCTGCCGGGGGTTCTTCCGATCATTCTCTTTGCCGCATCACCCACAGCAAGGACTTCATTTGTGTTCTTGTTAATTGCAACAACAGACGGCTCACGTATGATAATACCCTTACCTGATACGTGCACCAGCGTATTTGCCGTTCCCAAATCTATTCCAATATCTCGTGCCATAAAATCTCTTACCTTCTCATAATTATGTGAAAGGCATTAAGCCCTCCGTATACATACTCAATACATCTGTGTCTCCCACAATCATATGGTCAACTACGTCAATTCCTACTATCTGCCCGGCTTCCACTAACCTTTTCGTAGTACTTATGTCGTTCTTGCTGGGCGTCACATCACCACTTGGGTGATTATGTACTATAATTATTGCCGATGCACTGTGTTTTATTGCAGCGGCGAAAACTTCTCTGGGATGAACAAGACAACTGTCAATCGTCCCTATCGCAATAGTACATTTACGTATGAAATTCCATTTCTTATCAAAAAGCAGCGCTGCAAACTCTTCTTTTTTCAATGAAATCATACCGCTTAAAAGATATTCTTTTATTTGCTCATAATTACTGACGTGGAGTTTGTCCGGGCCGGTACTCTTTGTAATCCGGCTGCCAAGTTCCAACGCAGCCAGCAACATTATAGCTTTGGTTTTGCCCACACCGTCTATCGACGTTAATTCTTCAACAGATGCCCCGCGAATTTCCTTAAGTGTCCTGTATCTTTCCATAATACGATACCCAAGGTCCAAAGCAGTTATTCCTCTCGTGCCGTTCCTTAACACAATAGCAATCAGTTCGCTGTCGGATAAACTCACAGCCCCGCAGGAATCAAGTCTCTCATACGGTCTTAATTCCTCCGGCATGGTCTTCATCGTTCTATATTCATTGTTCATAACAAAATGCCGTAAAATACTTTGTCTGATCAAAAATAAAACCACTGCGCCACCTTGTTTTAGTATACCTACATTTGCCGAAAAATACAAGACCAAAACGCTGTACAAAAAGCATTCAAATGATATAATACAAATTGTTCTGGGAGGTGGGGTACAGCCGGTTTTATCCGGGTTACTGTTTAATAAGGAACGGGGTGTGATTCCCCGGCGAGCCCGTCGCCGTAAACAGTTTATACAGCAGGGGTATTTGCCGCAAAATACTCTATCCATTGACTCATATAGGTTGAGAAGGTCTGCTTTATACATAGCTGTGAGCCGGAAGACTTGCCCTCTAGGAAAATACCGTCGCGATGTCCGACTTTGGTTTTTCGCCCAAACAAGTAAAAATTATATAAAGGATGGTAAGAAACATGAAAAAAACAAATTCATTTTCACACAAATTTCTGTCAATTACCTTTGTTGTACTTATTGCGGCCATAGTACTTACTTCAGTATTGACTTTTTCAGGATGCGGAGCAGCAGATACGAATCCGCCCGCCGGCCAGCAAAGCTCCACAGAGGCTCCAAAAGAGCTGTCTTTTAAATTTATCGTACGTTTAAAAGACGGTACAGAAACCTCTTTTGACATTAAAACAACAAAGACTATTGTTGGTGACGCTCTTTCCGACGAGAAGCTTATAGAAGGAGAAGAAGGTCCGTTCGGGCTATACGTTAAGAAAGTTAACGGTGTGGAAGCAGACTTCGATAAAGACGGCACGTACTGGGCATTTTATATCAACGGAGAATATGCTGTAACAGGTGTTGATAAGACTAAGATCAAAGACGGCGCAACTTATATGTTCGCTGTAGAAAGCTGATTTTTTCACAGTGATGAGTAGAAATAACAAGAACAAAAGCAGTCTTACTGTTTTTGAGATTGCATTATTTGCTATGTTCGGAGCAATAATGTTTTGTTCCAAACTTCTTATGGAATGGATACCAAACGTCCATCTTCTGGCAATGTTTACCATTACCTTTACGTTAGTGTACCGCAAAAAGGCATTATTCCCAATATACGTCTACGTCCTTTTAAACGGAATATATGCCGGCTTCGCCACGTGGTGGATTCCATATCTGTATATTTGGACAATTCTTTGGGCAGTGACTATGCTCCTGCCCAAAGCAATTATAACCCCCAAAAAGAAATGGCAATATATTTTATACACAGTATTGCTTATGCTTCTTTGCGGCCTTCACGGGCTGTTCTTTGGGATACTGTACGCACCGGCGCAGGCTATTATGTACGGCTTATCATTTAAAGCAACAATAGCATGGATCATATTAGGTCTTCATTATGATTTTATTCATGCGATAGGAGATTTTTGTGTGGGAGCTTTAATTCTCCCCTTGGTAAAATTACTAAAGACGTTAGACAAAAAAAGGATATAGTATTATACTATGGTGTCGCGGTTAACGCGGTATTACGGAGGAGATAAAATGAAATTATTAGTTCTTATTCTAAACAAAACGGAAGCTTTAGAGGAATTGCTGGAAACTTTTGTTGACAACGGCATCAAAGGAGCCACAATAATCAGTTCTACCGGAATGGCACATGCTATCGGAGATTATCACGACGGAGCTTTTTTAGGCACGCTACGCAAGTATTTTCACCCGGAAAGACAGGAAAATAAAACAATTTTAATCGCGCTCAAAGAAGAGCAGATCAAAACGGTTTTAACTGTTATTAAGGACGTTATCGGTGATCTTGCACGCCCCGATACAGGTGTCGTATTTACTATGCCTATTGATTTTGAAGAGGGCATGTTGCTGTAATTTTTTACCGGAGATTTTAAAATGGAATTTAATACACTTTTTTACTTATCGATCATGCTGTTTTGCGGTCTTGCGGTAGCACGCCTGCTTAAACAGATAAAAATGCCCAACGTTACAGGTTATCTGGTTGCCGGTCTGATTATAGGACCTTCTGTTCTGGGTATTATTCCAGAAAATATTGTGGCAGAATTTTCAATTATTTCAGATATTGCACTTGGTTTTATCGCCTTTTCTATCGGAAGCGAATTTAAGACCAGCTACTTTAAAAAGGTCGGTATCAAGCCGATTATTATCGCAATATTCGAAGCCCTTTGTGCCGTTATTCTTGTTGCGGTTCTTCTGATTATTTTAGGCTTTGACCCCGCCTTTTCTATTTTGTCGGGAGCAATCGCTGCAGCGACAGCTCCGGCGGCTACAATTATGGTAATAAAACAATACGGCGCTAAAGGGCCTCTTACAGAGACACTTTTGTGTGTAGTTGCAATTGACGATGCGGTTGCTCTTATCGCCTTTGGTTTTGCTACTACAATTGCAAATATTATAAATCACAGTAATATTACCTCTGTTTTCGACGCTGCGCTTGCTATTGCAAGGCCATTTCTTGAAGTAATCGTGGCTCTTGTACTGGGAGCTGTCTTAGGTGCAATTTTCGCAATTCCTCTCAGGTGGTTCAAAAAAGAAGGCAACCGTCTTTGTATTACAGTTGCCTTTGTCTTTATGTCTGTTGCGATTGCAAAACTTCTTGGCGTTTCCGACCTGCTTGCGTGTATGGCAATGGGTGCTCTTTTAACAAATCTCACACGTGAAAGTAACGTTATCATGCGACTTTGCGATACTGTGACTCCGCCTATACTGATGCTTTTCTTCGTTGCATCCGGTGCAGATCTTAAGTTGTCGGTAATACCTACAATCGGTGTTGTAGGCGTTATTTACGTGCTTGCCCGTGTAGCCGGTAAGATTTTCGGTGCATGGTTGGGTTCAGCAATTGCAAAAGAGCCACCGGTAGTAAAAAAATATTTAGGCTTTACACTGCTTCCTCAAGCCGGTGTAGCGATTGGTCTTAGTCTTGCGGCTCAGACTTACGTGCCTGAATACGCCTCACAAATACGTGCAATTATCCTTTGCGCAACGTTTATCTATGAAATGACCGGGCCTATTATCGCAAAAATAACGCTTACAAAAGCCGGTGAAATCAAAAAGAATTAAGTTAACAACGCTCTGTCGTTTGCAAACTCCTGACCGCTGCTTTCCGAGAACTTTGCTATCAAAGCCTCCACGGTCAGGTTTTTCTTTTCCTCACCGCTTACGTCGTAAATAATATTGCCGTTATTCATCATTATAAGACGATTACCATGCTCAATTGCATCTTTCATATTGTGGGTAACCATCATAGCAGTCAAGTTGTTTTCTGCTATCAATTTATCTGATAATTCCAATACTTTGGCGGCTGTCTTCGGATCAAGAGCCGCTGTATGTTCATCTAATAAAAGAATTTTCGGTTGCTTAAGTGTTGCCATAAGAAGCGTAAGGGCCTGTCTTTGTCCTCCGGAAAGAAGTCCGACCTTAGCTGTCATTCTATCTTCAAGACCAAGTTCCAATGTTGCCAATAATTCCCTATAGTGTTTCTTTTCTTTAGAGGAAATGCCCCACTTGAACGTTCTCCTCTCACCTCTTCGCGCCGCGATAGCAAGATTTTCCTGAATTTCCATTGTAGCCGCAGTACCTGTCATAGGATCCTGAAAAACTCGTCCTATGAATTTTGCATGTTTATGCTCAGGCAGATGCTCTACGTGCTCTGCGTCAATGATTATTTCACCGCTATCAATGGGAAAGACTCCGGCGACTGCATTGAGCATAGTCGATTTGCCCGCTCCGTTTCCTCCGATTACTGTTACAAAATCACCGGGATTTAAACGCAAATTAATTCCTTTAAGAGCCTTTTTTGCATTTATTGTACCTGGGTTGAATGTTTTACATACGTTTATAAGTTCTAACATTATTGTTCTCCCTTCTTCTTAGCTTCTTTCTGCTGTGCTTTCAGAAGTGCCTTTGCTTCTTTTTTTTCAATACTGTTTGTGTTTGAGAGATACTTTTTCTTCCAATACGGAACAGCAAGGAAGAGAGCAACAACGATTGCAGAGAGCATCTTCAGGTAGTTTGTGTCTAATCCGATGTATATAACTGTGGAATATACGATGAAATAAACTATTCCTCCTAATACAACTGAAATAAGCTTGAGAGCAAAGTTATTTCTTGACAACCAGCCGAATAATGCCTCTCCTATTATTACTGCAGCAAGCCCGATTACAATCGCACCTTTGCCCATATTAATATCTGCATTACCCTGATATTGAGCAAGTAAAGAACCGGCAAGTGCTACTATACCGTTAGAAAGAACAAGTCCGACTACTTTTGATTTACTGGTGCTGATTCCCTGGGCACGGCTCATTGCCGGATTTGCGCCCGTAGCTCTTAACGTTGAGCCGTATTCCGTTCCGAAGAACCAATATAAAACGGCGATAAGAACTACTGCAAATATTTCCAGTACAACTAACGATTTGTGCATTTCCATCATATTGACACACAAATCAAAATTTCTGGCAGATAAAGCAATATTCGCAGCACTTGATGCATCTCTGGCAATTCCCATAATTTTCAAATTAACGGACCAAAGTATAAGCTGGGTAAGTATTCCTGATAAGATAGCCGGTATGCCCATAAACGTGTGGAAAAATCCTGTTATCGCGCCGGCAAGCATACCTGCAATAAATGCGCAGATCATCGCAACAGGGAGAGGCGCTCCCATCGTCATCATCATGGCGCAAACAGCGGCACCTGTACAAATACTGCCGTCAACGGTAAGGTCTGCAATATCAAGTATTTTATATGTTATATATACTCCTATTGCCATTATTCCCCATATCATTCCCTGCGCGCATGCACCGGGCAGTGAGGATAAATAGTTTTGTAATGCTTCCATTTTCCTGCTCCTTTTTTTGATCCTTTCAAGACACGTTAACCGTGCCGATTGTGATCGGCACGGTTGATTGCATCTGGTTATTATGTAATTTTTCAGTCAATTGCTGTATATCCGGCTGCTTCCAATGCCGTTATATCAATTCCTAACTCCTGACAAATAGTCTTGTTGTATTTTTTTGCCAATTTGTCTTCCGGAGTATATTCAATCGCCATTTTAGAAATATCTTCGCCGTCTTTGAGAATCTTGACAGCCATTTCACCCGTAGCATATCCAAGGTCATAGTAATCAATACTGAGTGTGGCAATACCGCACCCTGAACAAATACCGACTTCTCCTGCGATGATTGGCTTCTTCTCTGTCATTGCTCCGTAAATAGTCTCTGCGCATGCAGCTGCTGTATTATCTGTAGGTATATAGAGTACGTCGCTGCTTTTAGCTGCGTTATCTGCTACAGTAGCAACATCGTTGCTGTCGGAGAACGTATATCTTGCAACTTCAAGACCTTTTGCTTTAAGCTCCTTCTCTACTTCCTGAACCTGGTATACTGAGTTAGCTTCACCTGAGCAGTAGAGTAATCCGACTTTCTTTGCATCGGGAACAAGATCTGTAATCATCTGTGCCTGCTGGTCAAGAGGAGCTAAATCTGACGTTCCTGAAACGTTGCTACCTACTGTTCCGTTAAAATCCTTTAATCCAAGTGCAACACCATATTCTGTAATAGACGTACCAAGAATCGGAATCTGCTCTGTTGCGCTGTATGCAGCAAGAAGCGCCGGAGTAGCATTTGCCATAATAAGGTCAACTTTTTTCTGAACAAAAGTGTTTGCGATAGTTGCGCATGCATCAGTAGAACCGTCGGCATTTTGTTCGATAAACTCAACGTTTTCTTCTCCTAAGCCTGAGATAACAGCATCTTTGAAGCCTTTTGTAGCTGCATCAAGTGCGTCGTGTGCAATAAGCTGTGAGATACCGATTACGTATTTCCCATCGTCTGATTCACCGCAAGCGGTGCCAAGTACCAACGTACTCAAAGCGAGTACCAATGACAATGAGATAGTTAAAATTTTCTTGATTTTCATTTTGAACCCCCGGATATTTAATAATTATATTCGTAAACAAGCCTTCTTCTGTTTGCCTGCGTCGGAAATAATCTGCACCCCGCCTTTTCTGTGACAGTCCAATGCCGCAGGCGCAATCTTAAAAACCGATTGGCATCACTTTAACACTTTAAAGCGCTACTGTCAAGCGTTTTTTTATCTTAAATTTTATTTATTCAGGACGGACGCCACATTGTGAGCGTGTTGAAATATCTGACTTTTTTGTTGTATAATCTTTTCTGTTGATTTAATAATATATGAAATTGGCGGGGCCTTTTTTGAGGCATAAAGGAGTGAAATTTATATGAAAACTCAGAAATTCAAAGTTACCGGCATGACCTGCTCTGCTTGCAGTGCTCATGTTTACAAAGCGGTATCTATCTTACCGGGAGTGACAGAGGTTCAGGTAAATTTGCTTACAAATTCTATGAATGTGGTTTGCGAGGATAACGTATCTGACAGTAGTATTTGTGACGCGGTGGTCAAAGCCGGATACGGAATCGAAGCAGACAATAAATCTTCTAGCAAAATTAATAAGACAGACGACATAGAAGATCTTCACACGAAGGCTATGGTAAAGAAACTGATAGTTTCCGTTATCATTTTAGTCCCATTAATGTATATTTCAATGGGTCATAGTATGTGGGGTTGGCGGATGCCTGCTTTTTTCACAGCAAATCCTGTTGCAACCGCACTTTGCCAGATGATTCTATCTTCCATTGTGATGATAATTAACCAACATTTTTTCATAAACGGAGCAAAGAATCTGATGCGAGGAGCTCCTAATATGGACACGCTTGTGGCAATGGGCAGTAGCGCTTCTTATATATATAGTGTTGCAGTTCTTTTCCGGATGACGGCATCAACAACAAATGCCCATCAACTGCTTCACGGTCTATATTTTGAATCTGCCGCAATGATTCTTGTGCTCATAACCGTAGGTAAGACGCTGGAGGCAAGAAGCAAAGGCAAAACCACCAATGCAATTAAGGAACTGATGGACTTGACTCCGAAAAAGGCACACGTAATCCGTCAAGGTCAAGAGCAAATCATTCCTATAGACGATATGCGTGTCGGAGATATTTTTATTGTTCGTCCCGGTAAGAATATTCCGGCAGACGGAGAAGTTACGGAGGGCTCCAGCACAACAGACGAATCTACTCTCACCGGAGAGAGTCTGCCCGTTGAAAAAAAAGCCGGATCTTTTGTTTATGCCGGCACTACAAACCTTCACGGGTTTATTACTTGCAAGGCTACTAAAGTTCAAGGAGACACAACGTTAGGCCGGATTATTGAAATGGTAGAAAATACAGCTTCATCAAAGGCACCTATTGCAAAAGTTGCAGATAAAGTCTCGGGAATTTTCGTTCCGGCAGTAGTAACGATTGCTGTTATAACGTGTATAATTTGGATGATTCTGGGAAAAAATTTTGGTTTTGCCCTGGCAAGAGCGATAAGCGTTTTAGTTATCAGTTGCCCTTGCGCGCTCGGTCTTGCTACACCGGTGGCGATTATGGTCGGCAGCGGTGTAGGTGCCAGGAACGGAATCCTATTTAAAACTGCAACGGCTCTCGAGCAGACCGGTAAGACAAAGATTGTGGTCCTTGACAAGACCGGCACTGTAACAAAAGGAAAGCCCTCTGTTACAGACATATATTCCGCAGAAAATGTTACAAAAGAGCAATTGCTGGCCATAGCAGCAGCGTTAGAGAGTAAAAGCGAGCATCCGCTGGCTGCGGCTATAGAGAAAGAAGCTTCAAACCGTAATATTAATATTTCTGTTACAGTAGATAATTTTGAAGCTCTTCCGGGGTACGGAGTGCGAGGCGAGATAAACGGCACGGAAGTATGCGGCACAAACTGCTCATATATGTCAGAAAAAGGATATATGACAGATAGCCTGCAAGCTATCGGCGCTGAGTATGCAAAGCAGGGAATGACTCCACTTTTCTTTTCACAGGCAGGTAAAATAATAGGTATTATCGCAGTCGCTGACGTTATAAAAGAAAGTAGTGCAGAAGCTGTCTCAGAGCTTAAGAAAATGGGGATTCGCGTGGTGATGCTCACCGGAGATAATTACAATACAGCGCAGGCTATCGCAAAGCAAGCAGGTATAGACGAAGTCATTTCTGACGTATTGCCCGGCGAGAAGGAAGCTGCTGTAGTTAAATTGAAGCAGTCCGGACGACTCGCGATGGTAGGAGACGGTGTGAATGATGCTCCGGCACTGACTGCCGCAGACGTAGGCATTGCAATCGGAGCCGGTTCTGATATAGCAATCGACAGCAGCAGTGTGGTTCTTATGAAGTCTGATCTTACGGACGTGGCAGCGGCTATAAAATTATCCAGAAAAACCCTGCGCAATATTCATCAGAATCTTTTTTGGGCTTTTATATATAATTGTATCGGCATACCGTTGGCCGCAGGCGCGTTTGTTTTTTTCGGATTGACGTTGAATCCTATGTTCGGTGCAGCAGCTATGAGCTTGTCCAGTATTTGTGTCGTTTTGAATGCATTGAGATTGAATTTTGTAAAAATATATGCTATAAACAAGAAGGAGAATGGGAAGATGAACAAAACACTTGTTATTGACGGAATGATGTGTGTTAAATGTCAGGCTCACGTTGAAAAGGCTTTGCTCGAGATCGAAGGTGTTACGAAAGTAACTGTCGATCTTAAAAAGAAAAAGGCTGTTGTAGAGCTTGCAAGTGACGTTGCAGATGACATGCTTATGAAAGCTGTCAGCGACGCCGGATATACGCCAAGGAGTTGCAAATGAAAAATATATTAAAATTAATTATCTTAGGGTTGGCCTTCGTTATGTGCTTTTCCCAGGTTGTATATGCGTCCGAAGATACAATTCAACCGGAAAATTGGATTTACGTAGACGGGCTGGGCAGAACAGATACGTCTTATTCCAAAGTGGCGGGAAAAACCGATCACCAGCGCGTAGTAGGTATGTTCTATCATACTTGGCATAATGATTTTAGTAAAAATCGCGTACCTGTTAATCTGACAGAAGTTATAAAAGAATATCCCGAAGCAGCAGAAAATGTAAAGGAAAATCACAAATTCTGGGTAAAGCATTTCGAAGCAAAGTTTGAACCCGGATATTTCTGGAACGAACCGATTTTTGGATATTATAAGACGGAAGATGAGTTCGTTTTGAGAAAGCACGCCGAATTACTTGCTGATGCCGGCGTAGATTTTATCTTTTTTGACTGCACCAACGGCAGATATATGTGGGAAGATGCAGTAGATGCGCTAATAAAAGTCTGGTATGAAGCAATGGAGGATGGTGTAGACGTACCTAAGCTTGTTTTCTGGCTAAATCTCGCAGGACGTGCAGCAGACAGAGCTGCTCAGATACAAATAATGTATAATAATTGGTATTCAAATGAAGAATACAGTGATTTATGGTTTAATTGGGAAGGCAAACCGTTGGTTTTAACTTTTACAGATATTTTCACGCAGGAGTACGAAAACAAGCAAGAAATAGAAGAAATGTTTACGTTCCGTGCCGTTCAACCCTCATATTTCAATGAAGGCGGTGAAAGTTACGATTATTGGGGCTGGCTGTCAGTATATCCGCAGTGCAAATATGGCTTTCCTACCAAAGACGGCAGACCTGAACAAATGGCTGTCGGAGTTGCTCAAAATGCTGATTCTAACTATTATACCTTATCCTATATGGCTGCAGGGCCACAGATAATGGGAAGAAGTTACGCATGTGAAGTGGAGGATGACGGCCTTTTCACAGAGTATTCATATTCTTTTTCCTATGGCGGTGAGACTTTTACGGCAAACAAGCGAGATGACTTTGCGCTGCTTGCCGGAAGGAATTTCCAGCAACAGTGGGATTTTGCAATTGAGTGCGATCCCGACGTGGTTATGGTTACTGCTTGGAACGAATGGACGGCATACAGAAACTCCGGCTTCTGCGATGCCTTTACAGATGAATACAGCCGTGATATCGAGCCTACTACCGGCGTACTTAAAGACCACTATTATTACCAACTTGTGGCAAACGTAAGAAGATATAAAGGTCTTAAGGAAGAAGCCAGCGCAATTGATTCTAAGAAGACTATAGATATTTATTCTGATAATTTATCTGCTTGGGATAGTGCCATCAGTTATAAGCATTATGCAAAAAGCACCAGAGACAGAAGTACTGTCGGATATAAATCGTGTTTTTATGAAAATCAAACGATGAGAAACGATATTATTATGTCAAAAGTAGCATATGATGATGATAATTTATATTTTTACGTTGCTACGGTTGAGGACTTATCGCCTGATTCAGATCCCGGTTGGATGAGACTTTTCATTGATACGGATTATTCGGGCATAAGCGACAACTGGGAAGGCTTTGAGTACGTGATCAATAGAGTGAATCCGTCAAACGGCACCTGTATATTGGAAAAATCTCTCGGTGTTGATGAGCAGGGCGCTTGGAAGTGGCAACAGGTAGACGGAACAGTTAACTATTCTGTAAATGGTAACGTTTTACAGTTATCCGTACCGCGCCGTATGCTGGAGCAGGATGTGGAGGTTATGGATTTTGGCTTTAAATGGTCGGATAATATGCAAACAGACGGCGATATTATGGACTTTTATTCTTATGGAGACGTAGCTCCGGGAGGACGTTTCTGCTTCCATTTCCATACAAAGAGCACATCTAAAATGTTGTGGATATATATTACAATTATTGCTGCGGCAGTAGTGATAATTTCCGGTGGAGTTATGGGATATATGCTTGCCCGTAAGAAGAAAAAATCAGTTAGTAATTGATTATGTAACGGTAAAAGAGCAATCGCCTGCACATGCGATTGCTCTTTTTTGTTACGCTGCATACATGGCGTTTACGGCCATATAGTCATAAATTTTCTTGCCGTGCTCCTGCTCTTCTTTTTGAATATGATTCAAAACGTCGCGAATGGCGGAATCCCTGAATTCGAAGATGCAAGTGTCGTATAGGCGCGAAGCACCCTTTTCAGTAGACAGCAAATCAGTGCAGAGAAAACAATCGTTTTCTTTGTCGAGGTTTCCTGCAATCGAATACGTGGCAGTAAAACAATTACCGTTCTGGCAATTGTTTTTGTTCTTCTCACCGCAAGCCGGCATCTGTGGGATTGTTCCGTTTTCAATCTGTGTCAACGTATTCAGATGCTCTTGCTCTTTTTGGGCAAGCTGTGTAAAAAGCGTTTTGAGCTGCGGATCTTTGGCACAGGCTGCATGTTTGTTGTATTTGTCAATACAAAGCTTCTCCTGTCCTTTCAGCTCTTTGATAAGACTTGATTCTTTTTGTGTCAATGTCATATAAAAATCACCTCGCGTATATTATTTGCGCGAAGTCATAATATTATCCAACAAACAACAGCATCCGTTATAAATATTTTCATACGTTACTTCAAAATCTCCTGTATACCACGGGTCAGCAACGTCGCCTCCTTGAGGTGTATAATCCATAAGCTTGTGAATTTTGCCCAGGGGGTCTGCCTTTATAATTCTGCTTATATTTCTTATATTGTATGAATCCATTGCTATAAGCAGATCATATTTGTCATAATCCTCCCGTGTAATCTGTCTTGCATATTTGCCTTTGCAGCTAATCCCGTGGCGTGCCAGGATAGCTCGCGCCGGCGGATAAACGGGATTGCCTAATTCTTCTGTGCTTGTTGCGCAGGAGGCGACTTCAAACAGGTCGCTTAGGCCTTTTTGTTGTATAATCTCTTTGAAAATAAATTCTGCCATGGGTGAGCGGCAGATGTTGCCGTGGCAGATAAATAGTATTTTTATCATCGTCTTATATCTCCATATAAGTCTTGTATTTCTTCGCTCATGGAATCTCTCCTTTCAAGAAAGGAGAGCCAGACTTGCGATAATATTGTATCACAAAGCTGGCTCTCAGTATAGTTATATCATATGAAAACGGCAGTTCTGCCGCATTATTTTTTTAGAATTTTTACTGCGGTAGCCTGATCCAGATACCGCTCGAACTTCTCCCGCTTGATCAGCGCCCGATTTCCGTTCATAACATAGAAATCTTCGTGCAGGTTCTGGTCGATCAGCATCCGCAGTTTTCCTTCACCGATGTGATAGTATCTTTTGGAAAAGTGCGCAACAGAAAATAAGATTGTCACAGAACTGTATAAGAAAAGAAAAACGCTGCAATTTCCTTCGTGTGTGGAAATTGCAGCGTTTTGTTTGGTTGATTTGCCAGACAATGACTGGCATTTTGTTATAGCGGTATACGCTTCGATTCTTAGAATAGAAACTCTTCTGCATCATTCTCAGGTTAATATGTGCTTGGGTTTTCCTCTGGGAGCCGAAAAGCCTTCATTCAATCCGCTCAATGCGGAATTTCTTTATCGTCTTGCTTTTCTAATCATCAAGCGAATATAAATTGACAAGAACGACTACAATGACTATAATGATGATTAAGAAAAACTACAGGAGGTGCCTTATGACATTTATTGAGAGCGAAACTATCGAACTCAAGGCTTCGGTTGTTGCAGACCTTTGCAAAGAGGTGATTGCCTTTGCCAATACAAAAGGTGGCACCCTTTACATTGGTGTTGAGGACAATGGTACGGTGGTTGGCGTGGATAGTGCCGACCGTGTTACCTTGCAAATAAATAATATGGTTCGGGATTCTATCAAACCTGATGTTACGATGTTTGTCCACTACGAAACACAGTTGGTAGGTGATAAACAAATTATCGCCCTGACCGTTCAAAAGGGTACAGACCGTCCTTATTATCTGGGCAGCAAGGGATTAAAACCCAGTGGCGTGTATGTCCGCAACGGGACATCTACAGATCCTGCTACTGATACAGCCATACGAAAAATGATTAAAGAAACCGACGGCGACAGTTTTGAATCCATGCGCTCTTTGGAGCAGAATCTGTCATTTCAGGCAACTGAGGCGCAGTTTTTCAAGCGGAATGTTCCCTACGATGCTGCCAAGATGCAGAC
Source organism: Clostridia bacterium (assembly GCA_017517275.1). Lineage (GTDB taxonomy): Bacteria > Bacillota > Clostridia > UBA1212 > UBA1255 > SIG424. Next base: position 80 of record JAFWZX010000019.1, on the reverse strand, counting down.
ATTGGGAATGGTTTCCCAGGACGGTATTTACTCCAATGTAGCGTTGCTTCTGTCTGAACAATGTCCGAACACCATCAAGG
>JAFWZX010000003.1 GCA_017517275.1 Clostridia bacterium | reverse complement strand
GAGGCTGCAACCGTAACGACACCCAAACCGCCTATCTGAATGAGTATGAGAATAATCGCTTGCCCAAAGTATGACCAATAGGTTGCCGTATCCTGCACGATAAGTCCCGTTACGCATACTGCTGAGGTTGAGGTGAACAAGGCATCCGAAAACGGCGTTACAACACCGTCTTTGCTTGATATGGGGAGCATTAACAGAAACGCTCCGATCAGTATTACTGCAGCAAAACCAAGTAAAATGACTTGGAATGATGACAGTTTTAATTTATGTAAAAGCCGCATTATACACCTCTCCTTATACTCTTTCTACTATATACATTTTACCAAAAACAGATAAATACGGCATTAGCACTCCACCGCGCGGTATTAAGATTGTATAAAGATAGCCCTCGCTCCATTTCGGAACGAGGGCATAACTTTTAGAATAGATTACTGTTATATTTGTACCTTTCCTTTGGTGCTTTAAGTGCACTATAAAGATGGAAAATCTGCAAATGTGCAAAAAAGAAAAATACGAGAAACACCGAAATGTTCTCGTATCTTTCATTGCCTTCGCAATGTTCGTATTTCTTAATTCTCAGAAACTGTCCTTAAAGGAACTGAGCATTAGGCTGGGCCTTTTAACAATTTTCATATAAAAGAATTAATCTTCGTCATCTTCCATATCCTTCTTTGCATTCTCAATAATCTTCTGAGCAATCATTTCCGGAACATCTTCATATCTTACAAACTCTGTTGTGAAGAAACCTCTGCCGCGAGTCATCGCTCTCAAATCTACAGCATATCTGAATATCTCAGCATACGGAACTTCAGCAACAATTTCCTGGAGACTCTTACCTGTCTCAGTAACAAAGTGATTCATACCAAGCACTCTGCCACGGCGCTTATTCATATCACCAATAATATCACCCATGTATTTTTCCGGAACGTAAACGTTCATCTGATATACGGGTTCGAGCAACGTGGGAGATGCGATCTTCATAGCTGCTTTATAAGCAATTCTTGCCGCAGATACGAAAGCAACTTCTTTTGAATCAACCGGGTGATATTTACCGTCAATAAGTGTAGCTTTGAGATTCGCCATGGGATATCCAGCCAAAATACCTTTTTTAATACTTTCCTGCAGACCCTTTTCTACTGATGGGAAGAACTGCTTCGGTACTGCGCCGCCGAATACGCGCTCGCAGAATTCAAGGCCGTCTTGTTCGCCGGGTTCAAACTCAATAACAACTTTACCGTACTGACCTGCACCGCCGGACTGTTTCTTATGCAAACCTTCTGTGGTTACTTTCTTACGGATTGCCTCGCGATATGCAATCTTAGGATCAGATAAATCAACAGAAACAGAATATCTGGATTTGAGCTTACTTACAATAATATCAATGTGTTGCTCACCCATACCGGAGATCAAAGTTTGACCTGTCTCAACGTTTGTTTCAAACTTAAACGTATGATCTTCGTCTCTGAGTTTGTTAAGAGAAGTAGCAATCTTCTCTTCATCACCTCTTGCCTTAGGTGCAATACCTAAGGAAATCTGTTGTACAGGGAATTTAATCTGCGGACAGATAACTTTAAGAGACTTTGAGCCGATAGTATGGTTAGTACGTGTGATAACTAATTTAGCAACGCAACCGATATCACCTGCTATAACTTCATCCACAGGAATCTGTTTCTTACCTCTTAACATAAAGAGCTGTGAAATACGCTCTTCCTGATTCTGAGTAACGTTGTAAATACCCGCATCAGCTCTGAAGGTACCGGAATATACTTTAAATAAAGTAAGTCTACCAACAAATGGGTCAACGATAGTCTTAAATACGAATGCAACTCTATTAGATTCAGCATCAAGAGGAAGCTCCATATCATTTCCGTCAACGTCCTTAACCACGATTGGACCTCTGTCCAACGGAGACGGCATATATTTTACAATAAAATCGGAAAGCTGACGTATACCGAGATTCTCATACGCACTACCAATAAGTACAGGAGCGCAAATAGCTTTATTAATTGCACTCTTAAGACCTTCTCTTACTTCTGAATCGGTGAACTCTTCACCTGCAAAGAACTTTTCCATAAGTTCGTCGCTGCTTTCCGCAACATGTTCGCAAACGTCCATATGAAGCTGTTCAACTATATCTTGAAGTTCAGCCGGAAGCGGTACTTCTTTATTGCCTTTTGCATCATAATGATAAGCCTTCTTAGAAATAGTACTTACAAAGCCGATTAACTGATTATTCTCTCTTATAGGAAGGTGGAGAGCTATACAGCTCTTACCAAATTTTTCTTTAATCTCATCATAAATCTTATTAAAATCTGCAGTATCTTCATTCATTTTATTAATGAAAAAAGCACGCGGAAGCTTACGTTTTTCAGCTTCATCCCACGCCTTTTCGGCACCTACTGCTACGTTGCCGGCTACAACAATGATAGCCGCATCCGCTACACTTATAGCTTCGTGCATTTCACCTTCAAAATCAAAGTATCCCGGAGTGTCTAGAATATTGATTTTAGAATTTTCCCAGTTATAAGGAGCGAGTGCCATATTAATCGAAAACTGACGGTTTGTCTCCTCAGCATCAAAGTCACAAACAGTATTACCGTCAGCAACACGACCTAACCTGTCTGTTGCTTTTGCATTAAACAACATAGCTTCAGCTATTGATGTCTTACCTGTGCCACCATGACCTAATAAAACAATGTTACGTAAATCCGAACTTTTCATATACATTCCTCCTGTACCAATATTATTTATAAAAAGAATACCCGTGTATTCTTCGAATCAACAGTAGAGCTAGTATATCACATCGTATATATATGTGTCAAATATCGTTCATAATTACGCAACAAGCAATTGAGTACGATCAAAAATCAATAATCGAAGACAGAGAATAACATATCCTCTATCATGCCTTCAAACTCATCTGAATATTTTGTATATGCTTTAATCTCGTTATTCTCAACTGCTTCAAACGTAATAACGTAATATGCCATCTTACGTACGGCAACGTAAACGTCACACTTATACGTCATCCCTGTAACGTCTGAATAAGTATACGTAGCCTTGCCGAAACGTTTGCCGCCCAATTCGAGTATCTCTCCTTCATTAATCTCGTAAGTTACATTAAGATAATCCTGTGCGTCAATATATTTTCTAACTGCTTCAAAGGCATCTTCAAGTGTTACCGGTGTATCACTGTCAAATACTGTAGGAGAAACTGTCTGACCTCCGGTATTTTGAGGAGTAGACGTTACGTTCGGCGTTGCAGTAATGTTTGGTGTATGATCAGGTGCAATTGTAGCCGGATCTTTCTTTTCTATACCAAAATCCGTATATTCTCTATAGTAAAAACGAGCTGATGCGTATTGATATCGAACCATCCCTTCTCTCGGGTCGGGAGTTGCTGTCGGTTTAACAGTTTGCCCTTCTGACAAAGTTGGAGTAGCAGACGGAGATGTTTCTACAGTTGGTCTCGGAGTAACAGGGTTCTCAACCAGAGGAAAGGCTTCTAAGACGAGTCCTGTGTTGGAATTAATCATAAAACCGTTAGTTCCTCCGTTAACGTCCCAATCTATCGGATAATACACTCGGAAGAAATATCTGGAGGCATTATACAAATCCACAACCTCTTCTGCCTTCTTAGCTTCCTCTTCACGCAACTTCTGTATCCATGCTTTTGCAATATTCGCAACCATCAAGGATACAATAACGAGAATCAAAATAATAAATAAAACAGCAAACGATTTTTTATTTTTGTACCAAGAATTCATTCTAACACCTCGCCCTTAATTATACCCGTGTTTTATAAATACTTCAACACTTCACTACAAAGTGCATCTTTTACATTTTCGATTTTACAATCAATAACGTCATCTAGTATTTGTTGAAGTATTCTGCCGATATCCGGACCCGGTTTTACGCCCATGGCAATAAGATCTTTACCTGAAATCTCCAGTTGCGCCAGTGAAAAAACTTGATTTTCCGCAATAATTCTGTCCATGATTTTCTCTGACTCTATTATAGACTGCAATCCGTTCCTTACCTGTTCAGGATTCTGTGCCAAATTGTCTGCTTTTTGAACAGCGATAAGACGTTTACCGTTCTCCGGTCCGAGTTTATTCAATATTCTTTTTATTTTTTTAGGATTCGAATCAAATCTATTATCATGTTCGCTTATTAACTGAACAATAGCGGAAGTTGTATTTTTATCATACCTTAATCTGTTTAATATTTCACGGGCAATTTCAGCAGACCTCGCCTGATGACCCATGAAATGCCCTCCGCGATCATCCATTGAGAAAGTGTGAGGCTTTGCTATATCGTGAAGAAGCATCGTCATTTTCACGATAAAATCATCATTTGCATTATCTAAAGAATGCAAAGTGTGCTCTAAAACATCATAAATGTGCCATCTAGTCTTTTGATCAAAGCCCTTCATCGGCTTCATTTCAGGAATAAACACACAGATAACGTCAAAATATTCCCTGATGATATCTACGTTTCTTTGCCCGCATAACAGCTTGGTAAATTCTACGTTAATACGTTCTTTTGATATGTTATCAAGAAAATCTTTAAAAGCGAAAATCGCATCAGAAGTTGTCTTGTCAATGGAAAAATCCAAAACAGAAGCAAAGCGCAGAGCCCTTAAAATCCGAAGTGCGTCCTCAGAAAATCTTTTATCCGGACTGCCAACACATCTGATTACTTTATTTTCAATGTCTTCCCTGCCGCCAAACAAGTCGACCAAACCACTTTTGGGATTATATGCCATGGCATTAATTGTAAAGTCTCGCCTTGACAAATCAGAAGCAATATCAGTGACAAAAGTAACTTTATCCGGATGACGGTTATCTGTATACTCTCCATCCCGTCGATACGTGGTAACCTCATATCCCACACCGTCTATAAGTACGGTAACAGTGCCGTGCTTTAAGCCTGTCTCTATTATACGGTAGTCTTCAAAGCACCTTATCATATCATCCGGCATACAGTTTGTGGTAATGTCCCAATCTGCAGGAACTTTACCCATCAAAGTATCCCTGACACAACCTCCTACCGCATAGGCCTCATAGCCGTTGCGTTCAAGAATATTAATGATTCTATTTGCTCCTTCATTTATATTCATATTCACCAATCTCCACATTTGCGTTGTCACTGGTAAGTTCTTTAATGTTATAACAAAGCTTCTCTATTTTACTTATTTCAGACAGAATAACAAAGGTGGCTTTATCCGTAAACTTACTGTCTTGCGGATGTAGCCCTTGAGAAGCAAAAATATTGATCAATCCCGATATATACTTATAGTCTGCTTCTACAATTATTTTTCTGCATAAAACTTTCTTCTTCCTTCCGGCAAGTTCCAAGGCTTCTGAAGCTGCAGTAGTATATGCACGCAAAAGACCAGGTGCACCAAGCAAGATACCGCCAAAATACCGTGTAACAACTATAACTGCGTTTTCTATTTCTTTTTTTTGTATGGAATTAAGCAAAGGTAGTCCGGCAGTTCCCTGAGGTTCTCCGTCATCACTGTATTTTGTATATGTGTTGCCGTTTTCTACAACTGTATATGCATAAACGTTATGTCGGGCATCTCTGTTTAAAGCCTTGATACGTGAAATAAAATCCTGTGCTTCCTTAACGGTTTCAACCGGCATAGCATACCCGATAAAGCGAGAGCGCTTTATTTCATATAAACTCTGTGCTTCTTTTTCCAACGTATAAAACGTTTCTTTTGAAACATTACTCATCTTTTTTCACGTAATCCTTGATAATATAGCTGAATTTGTCTAATAATTTACCTTTTACATTTACACCTGTTTCCGTATAAGTCTCATTGATTTCCTCACAGTTGTCATGCAGAATATTCAAAACCCTCATGTCAGCATACGGTATTTCACAATGGAATTCTATGATACTTTCCGTGAAAAATCCGTTAATTGCCTCTTTAAGTTCAGATATTCCTTCTCCTGTTATGCAGCTTGCAAAAAAAACCTTATCATATCCCGGATAATTCTTTGGGTTAGGTATAATGTCCCCGTAATATCCTTTATCAATCTTGTTGAAAACAAGGAAACGCTTACTTTTTGTCGCACCTATTTTCTCAAGAATCTCTTCAACCGTTTCCATACAAGAGTTATAACCTTCACTGTTAACGTCTACTACATGTATAAGCAAATCAGCATATACTGATTCTTCCAAAGTCGCTTTAAAGGCTTCAATGAGATCAGTAGGAAGTTTTTTTATAAAACCAACAGTATCTATCAGTAAAACGTCCTGCTTATCTTCGTTGACCATTCGTCTGACACTTGTGTCAAGCGTAGCAAACAGCATATCCTCGGCAATAACGTCCGTATCACACATATAATTCATCAGAGTTGACTTTCCTGCGTTGGTATAACCTACAATAGCAACTGTAGGTACATTGTTCTTTTGCCTTTCTGCTCTCATTTGATTACGTCTTACTGTAATTTCCTTTAATTTATCTTCAAGATAATATATTTTTCGCCTTATATGACGCTTATCCTCTTCAAGTTTTGTTTCTCCGGGGCCTCTTGTACCTATACCGCCGCCCAGTCTGGACAACACTGTGCCAAGTCCTGTCAATCTGGGAAGTCTGTATTTTTGCTGTGCTAATTCAACCTGATATTTTCCTTCCGTGGATTTAGCTCTGGCAGCAAAAATATCCAAGATTAATGCGGTACGGTCTATTACCCTTGTCCCTGTTATGTTCTCAAGATTCCGTATCTGAGTAGGAGTTAATTCATCATCAAAAATAATCAAATTAGCACCTAATGCTTGTCTTTTTAATGATAAATCCCGTGCGAATCCGGCTCCTATATACGTCCCGGCATTTGGTGCTTTTCTTTTCTGCGTACAAAAATCAACAACAACAGCACCTGCAGAGACAGCAAGCTCTTTAAGCTCTGCCAAGTAGTCCTCGCTACTTTGTGTATTTTTTTCCTCAGTAACACCTACTAAAATGGCTTTTTCACGTTGGTCTGAGATATCATAGGTTGCTTTCGTTATACTTCTGTCCAATAGCTTAATCTCACCAAACAGGCTGTCAAAATATTGAGCCTTTCCCGGAGCCCAAGGCCCTACCGTAATGTAATCTCTAAGTTCTCCTTCTTTATCTCGTTGAAGTAATGTAACGGAAATACCTGCTATTTTTCCTTCTGACACACCTATAACAGCCATCGCATCAAAGCGCTCTTTGATCAAGGTATTAATATCAACCTCAGAAGGAAGCATACCGTGTACACTGGCATTTTTCAGCGGGTGCGTGTGGAAAAATCTGATTCCGGATAATCTGTTTTCCGATCTTCTTGAACTGACTTCGGGGACACTTACACAATGATAATCACCATAGCTGATTGCAAGCAACCTATTATGACGGTCAATACAACATGCCAGCTCATCTCCTGTTTCTCCTGTTATTTTTTCCATCATTTCAAGAATTTCAGGAGGAAGAAATGAACCCGGCGAGTAAATATTCCCAATAAAAGATTTCATATATTCAACTGTCGTCTTCTTTAAAGAGTCAATTTTTCCGTATACTTCTTTTTCCATTTCAGAACAACCTTTTAACCATTCTGTTTATCCTAATTACGTTATCCTCTGTGAAAATATCTCCGTGCTTCTTTATAAGAGCATCTGCAACAGCATCTGTCACTGCGTGATATTCAATCGGTATCTTTTTAAGTTCACTCAGCTGACATGCAAGGCTGTAGCCTGCAAGGCAATCTTCTACAGTTGTCTCCTCCATCATATTTGCACTGTTAATTATTGCAGTTGCCTTGATCTTTGATGTATATTCAATTTCATCAAAAATTTTAGTTGCAGCTTCAAGATTAACTGTAAATGGTCTTCGAACGTTTACGACAAAAAACTGTTTGTAATTCCTAAGCTTTATAATATCAGAATAGCGACCTACCGCCTTTGCTCCGATGTCATCTCCGCCAACGTCAATAATAACGTCATATGATTCATCTTCAATCAAAGCAGACATTACAGGAGTAAGCGCAGGCACATCAACGTTTGAATTTGCATATAGAGGTACCTCTACTCTGATTCCTTCTTTTTCCAAAAAATCCTTACTGTCACAACTTCTAAAAAAAGGATTTACTATATCCATATCTATAAGCGCAATTTTCTTATGTGCACCATGTTCGCTGTTTTTTAATTTCAAAGCAAAATTCACTGCTGTTTCAGTCTTACCACTGCCAAAATGACCTGTGAAAATATAAACGCCTGTCATAGATTGTTTATCCTTTCTTTTTAAATACGTATTTCTTCTGTCCAAAATAGCTTAATAAAAACAGAGGTAAATCGACAAATACTTTACTTAGCACTCCGGGTATGCCAGCAAGATCTTCAAGTAAATAAGAGCCTCCGGCACCGATTACCATTATAATTATACACAGGAGTGTATATTTCAGCACACTTGACATACTGAATTCCTTGAAAACGAACTTACTGTTTAAAACGTAATTGACTACTCCGCTTATCAACCTACCGGTCAAATACGCAATAGCAACGTGGTACTCACAAACGTCGAACAGTAAATGATTCACTAACATGAACAAAGCGTAATCTAATATAAATGACAGGAATGAAGATAACGAAAATATCAGAATCTGCGATAATATCCTAATAGAATCCTTAAACGGAGAATAATGCGAACCTTTGTTATTATCAAAATAAATAGTTTTAATGGATACCTCTTTAAACGGCACTTGCCACTCATTGATTTTTAACAGCATATTCATTTCATATTCGTAGCGATCGCCTTTTATCGTTATCATCTTACTGTAAAGTGATTTTGGAATAGCTCTCAAGCCTGTCTGTGTGTCATGAATGCTAAGGCCTGTTGCAAGTTTAAAAATAACCCTTGTAGTTGAATTCCCGATATTAGATTTTATAGGTAATTTATCACCGCCGTCTCTAAAACGGCCACCGAGAATCATCGCCTCACAACCTGATTTTTCACCTTCGTTTGCTACATCAATGATTGATTCTATTGCATGTTGTCCATCGCAATCTGCAGTTATAACATAGTCATAATCCAGTTTCTCACTAACTACGTAAGTAAAACCTGTTTTCAACGCAGCTCCCTTACCTTTGTTTGCAGGATGAGTCAATACCGGATATCCACATTTGTTTGCGTAATCAAAGCAATATTTACTTTCTGCCTTGCTTCCGTCATCAACTACAATAACGTCAATATTGCGGCTTTTTAATTCTTTTAAAAAACCAATCATTTTTTCCCCCGGATTATATGCCGGTATTAAAACAACATATCTCATTACAAAATCTCCATTTTCTTCCGTATCAGCCAAAAAACTTAAAAGGTGTAAGTTCTAAGTAATCCGCTCCCATAACGTACTCTGTCTTTGCCAAAGCAAATAAAGAACCCCTGTTATAAAGCCTTAAAAAACGCATATTCTCACCTACAGGCTGTGATATATCCTGTACGGATATTTTCTTATAATTCCCGGATGCATACTTCTTAGCGCATTCATCATCTAATTCTGCTACGGGAACATTCTGTAATAAAAAGTCACACGGCAAGAGCTTTTGAATATCACACTCTTCCGGGGTACAACTGTTTGCAAGATCAAACGGTCCGTAGGAAGTTCTTTCTAAGAAACACATACATGCACCGCAACCTAACTTTTCCCCCAGATCATGACAAATTGATCTTACATACGTCCCCTTAGAGCACGTAACATCAAATATGCCTCTTTTTGTTTCTTTATCATATGAAACAAGCTCTATTGTGAAAATATTTACGACTCTAGATTTTATTTCCACATTTTTTCCTTCCCGTGCCAACTTATAAGCCGGTGTCCCTTGAATTTTAACAGCACTGTAAGCCGGCGGAACCTGAATACATTCTCCTGCAAAGGAGTTAAGTACACTTCGTATGCGTTCTTCGTCTATGGATTCTAATACTTGTGTCTGCGCTGAAGTAACACACTCGCCCCATATATCGTAAGTATCCGATACTTTTCCTAAAACAAAACCTGCTTTGTAACTTTTATCATATTCATGAATAAAATCAGCCATTTTAGTTGCTTTACCTAAAAAGACCGGCAGTATTCCCGTCGCTTGCGGATCTAACGTACCGCCATGGCCAGCTTTCTTCTCACCGAGAAGTCGTGCCACTTGCTTAACACAGCTAAAAGACGACATTCCGGCAGGCTTGTATACGTTAATTATTCCGTCCATGATATAATATCCTCTATCAGTTTTGCTTTGAATTCCTCAAATGCAACGTTATTTTTTTCAGGCAAATAGGTCGCACCGGCTGCACATCTGTGTCCACCGCCGCCAACGGCACTGGCAACAGCGCTTACGTTACAATCACCATCAGATCTAAAGCTGATACGCTTTGCACCGCAAGTAGTGCCGGGCTTTACAAATATACCGGTTTTCACTCCGTTTATCGTTCTCAAGAAAGCTGCAAAACCTTCTAATTGTTCTGTTGTTGCTTTACATCTATCAATCTCTTCTTGAGTGATCTCAAGATAACATACAGAATCATTACCATAAAATTCCAATTTTGAATATGCAATACGTCTTAGCTCCAACTCGGATTTCTCCACAGATTCAAACACTTGTCGGTACTGCCAGGATTGATCTCCGCAAAGAGAAATAATTGCAGCAGCAATACTATGTGTGTTTTCAGTAGTATTTGAATATGCAAAACAACCTGTATCCGTCATAATGCCGGTGAAAATAAGCTGAGCTATTTGCTTGTCACAAATAGGACCGTACATTTGCATCAAAGCCCATATACCCTCGCAGCAGGCCGCCCACATAGGATTGCGTACATCTACTTGCGCATACGTCTTATCTACAGGATGGTGGTCGATGCATACTGTAGTCGGACTACTGTAGAAAAGTTCCTTTCTTTTTCCTAACCGTTCTTCTGTCGCTGTGTCTACTGCGATAGAAACGTCATAGCTGTCATATTCTGCATTCCCGTCAAAAACGTAGAAATCAACATCACAACACGTTATGAAACGAAGAACTTTCTGCGGGTCTTCCTCAAGTATAACCGTAACTTTCTTTTCTGATTTTTTAAGGAAGAGTGCCAATGCAAACGCGGAGCTTAAGGAATCGCCGTCAGCAGAAATATGTGTGAATAAGAGAAAACTATTATTCTTTTTAATTATATTTTGAACGGCAGTCCAAGCTTCCATTATTCTCCTCCATTGTCTTTACCTATAAGTTCAGTAATTCTCTTTGTCATATATGCACCATACTCCAGAGAGTCGTCCTTTATAAAGGTAAGTTCCGGCAAACAACGTATCGTCATTTTCTTTCCGATCATAGTACGAATAAAGCCTTTCGAATTTTCAAAACATTCTAAAGCGGCTTGAGCTTCCTCATCTGTACCATATAAACTGACGTATACTTTTGCATATTTTAGATCTTTTGTCAGTTTAATATTCGTGATTGAAGTAATCAAAGGAATTCTGGGATCTTTCAGATCATTACGAATAATATCTGAAAGAACCCTCTTCATTTCACCGCTGATTCGTGCAGTTCTATCCATGTCGCTTAACCTCTTCCATAACGTAAGCCTCTACAATGTCGCCTTCCTTAATATCATTATAATTTTCAAAGGAAAGACCACATTCAAAGCCCTGTGCAACTTCCTTAACGTCATCTTTAAATCTCTTTAATGAAGCAAGCTTGCCTTGGAATACCACAATTCCGTCTCGAACGATACGTACGTCAGAGTGACGAAGAACCTTACCGTCAAGTACGTAACCGCCTGCAATAGTACCGACACCTGATACTTTAAACGTTTGTCTTACTTCAATATGACCCGTTACGTTCTCTTTGTATTCCGGATCAAGCATTCCTATCATAGCTGCTTTAACATCCTCAATAGCATCATAAATAACACTGTAGAGTCTTATATCAACGCCGGCATCTTTTGCACTCTCTGTGATATTTGCAGCAGGTCTTACGTTGAAACCGATTATGATTGCATTAGATACAGAGGCAAGCTGGATATCAGATTCCGTAACACTACCTACAGCACCGTGTATAATATTAACCTTTACTTCGTCTGTTGTAAGCTTTTGAAGTGACTGTTTTACGGCTTCTACACTGCCTACAACGTCTGCCTTAACAATAATGTTGAGTTCTTTAACATCACCTGCCTGGATCTGGCTAAAGAGATCATCTAATGATATCTTTGTCTGTGCGTGAATCGTGCTCTCACGCATCTGTGATTTTCTCTGATCAGCCAGATGCTTTGCAACTCTCTCGTCTTTGATAACATAGAAAGTTTCACCTGCCACAGGCACTTCCTGAAGACCTGTTATCTCTACCGGCGTAGACGGGGTTGCTTTTTTGATATTATTTCCCTTGTCGTCTACCATTGTTCTGATATGGCCAAATGACATACCGGAAATGATGGCATCGCCGGCTTTTAAAGTACCTCTTTGTACAAGCAAAGTAGCAACAGGACCGATATTTTTATCAAGTTTTGCCTCAATGACAGTACCTTTTGCTTGTTTTACCGGACTAGCTTTGAGTTCAAGCACGTCTGCACAAAGTAATACAGTCTCTAAAAGGAGCTCAATGTTTTCACCAGTCTTCGCTGATACAGGCACAAACGGTACATCTCCGCCCCATTCTTCAGGTACAATCTCGTGTTCTGCCATCTCTGTCATAACCTTGTCAATATTGGCACTTGGTTTATCTATTTTGTTTACTGCAACAACAATAGATACTTTGGCAGCCTTCGCATGATTAATCGCTTCAATTGTCTGCGGCTTTACACCGTCATCTGCCGCAACAACAAGGATAGCTACGTCTGTTACCTGCGCGCCGCGGGCTCTCATAGACGTAAAAGCTTCGTGTCCGGGGGTGTCAAGGAATGTGATTTTTCTGTCATTGATACGTACCATATATGCGCCGATGTGCTGTGTGATGCCGCCGGCCTCGCCGGACGTTACACTGGTAGAACGAATAGCATCGAGCAATGACGTTTTACCATGGTCTACGTGACCCATTACAACTACTACAGGCGGTCTTTCAACGTAAGAATCGTCAACATCTAAGTCATCCGGGTCTTCAAAAAGAATATCCTCATCTGTAACTATAACTTGTTTTTCTGCTGTTATGCCGTATTCAGCTGCAATCAGCGTCGCTGTATCAAAATCAATTACCTGATTTTGTGTTGCCATTACCCCCATAAGCATAAGTTTCTTTATAACATCAACAGCAGATTTTTTAATCGTTTCAGCAAAATCTTTTACAGTTATTGTATCCGGAATCTTTACGTTTGTCAGAACTGCCGTCTGTGCAGGCATTAAGTCACGAATAGAGGCATATTTGTCTTTTTTAGACTCTTTGCGTCCCTTAGAACCTCCTCTTCTTCCGTATCCCGAATCCATATTATCATCATATGACGTATGATGATCGTCACTATAAATATCAGATAGGCTCTTTTGCTCTCCCACGAGCTGTCTGGCACTGCGATATTTGTCCTTAACTGTTGATGATGAAACAGGCTTTTCACGATTTTCCTTTTTAGCAATTTTATCCATCTTAGCAGTTTTTTCGTAGATCTTGTTAGAATAATCTCTCTTTGGCTCGTTTGACGCAACAACAGGAGCATCAATATTGCCGAATTTTGATTTTTGACTTATATTCTGTGAAAATCTATTTTCTCTGCCCTGTCCGTCTCTTTGCGTGTTTTGATTCACCAGAGATTGCGGTCTGCGTTGATTTTGAACAAAAGTCTGACTTGTTCCTTTTTGAGGAACAACCGCATTCGACTTTGTTTCCGCAGCAGCAACAGGTACAGGCTTGAGAGTTACTTCGATCTCTTCTCTGTATATAAGTTGACTATAATCTAAGTCCTTTTCTTCTTTTGCCTGTGCACGTGTTTCTGTCAATATTTCTTTTTTCTCAGTCTGCTTTACAGTATTTTCCTGCGATACATTTATTACTTTCTTTGCTGTTATAGCGGCAGCATCAGTCTTGACGTCGTCAGTTTTTACGTCCGAAGTATGTTTTTTTGTAGCCGTAGGCTCCACCGATGTTATCGGTGCTACCGGAGGAACTGTTGAAGACGGAGCATCTTTTACTATTCTTTTTACACGTCTTACAGTAGGAGCGCTTGTAGCAGATGTTCCGGCAGGTGTTGCAGCCTCGCGACTATCTCCTGCTGTTTGATCGTTTACAGATGGCTGATACGCTACATCATCAGTTTTTCTTACTTCATAACCGCTACGAAGTCCTGAAGAAGCTACGTTGCTTACCTTCTGCGTCTTTTTTTGATTGTTCTGCTGTGCATCATCAGCGACAGACGGAGTTTTAGAGTCAACAACAACTCGTTTTAGTATAACGACATCATTCTTCTTTTTGTTTGTTTTTTTATCGCTCATTTATTATCTCTCCTTACATCCTGCAGTAAATCAAATTGTTCTTTTAATTTACTGTACACATTCAGATTAATTTCTGTATTGAATTCTTTACTTAACTTATTTCCTTTTTCCATTTTCTCAAAACACTCGCGACAGGCGCATATATATGCACCTCTGCCGTTAACTTTTCCGGTTGTATCGAGAATTATGTCACTGCCATCGCTTTTCCTTACAATCCTCAGAAGCTCATGTTTTGCTTTTGATTCGTAACAAGCAATACAGCGTCTTAAAGGTACTTTCCTTGTTTTCAACAAAAATCACTTCCTGATTAATTAGATAAGATCCGGGTCAAAGTTACCATCTGCATCATAAGGTGATGTCTCCTCTTGATTTGATTGATTATTTTCAATGGCAGAATCGTTGAAAAGTTCTTCTTCAACATTGGCGCAAATCTGTGAAAGGCTTTTAATATCGATTCTCCAGCCTGTGAGTTTCGCAGCAAGTCTAACGTTTTGGCCTTCTTTACCGATAGCAAGCGATAATTGTTTATCCTCTACTACTACTGTCGCACTTGCATCTGATTCTTCAATAAATACTCGTGCAACCTTAGCGGGACTTAAGCTGCTGGCAATAAGATCATCTGCATACGGACTCCATTTGATAACATCAATACGCTCACCCTTGAGTTCATCTACAATAACTTGGATTCGCATACCCTTTTGTCCTACACAAGCACCTACAGGTTCAACGTTTTCATCTTTTGAATACACTGATATCTTTGTTCTGGAACCCGGTTCTCTTGCAATATTAACAATTTCAACAGTGCCGTCTGCAATCTCCGGAACTTCCATTTCAAGAAGTCTTTTCACAAAATTCGGATGACTTCTTGATATCATTACAACAGGTTCTTTGCTCTTAAAGCCTTTATCCTTCACTTCAAGAACGTATGCCTTAATTCTGTCATATACTTTATAATTTTCACCGGGAACCTGCTCCGACGGAAGCATTATACCTTCGATTCTGCCTAAATCAACGTGGATAATCTTCTCTTTCGTTCCATCACGGTTTTCTTTTATTTCAATTCTTTGAACAGTACCCGTAACAACGTCCTTCTCTTTGTCAATAAATTGTCCGTATATCTTTGCTCTTTCTTCTTCGCGAAGCTTCTGGATGATAATCTGTTTAGCCTTCTGTGCAGCTAATCTGCCGTAATTTCTTGGTGTGATCTCAAATTCTGCCAAATCACCAATCTCAAATTCAGGATCGATTTCTCTTGCTTCAGCAATTGAAAGCTCTGTAGCATCGTTCCATACCGTCTCAACAACTTCTTTTTGAGCAAAAACTTTAATATCACCTGTCTCACGGTTAAATTCTACACGTGTATTTGTATCGTCTTCTTCGTGACCGTATGATGTGTTCAACGCTTCTTCAATAGCTTGAATAATAACTTCTTTGTCAATGCCTTTTTCTTTTTCTAACTCATTTAAGGCAAATAATAATTCTGCACTCATTTTAAACAACCTCCTAATTAAATCAATCCCAAATTATTGCTCTGTTAATCTTTGCTACGTCCTTTTCTGCAAAAGACAATTCCTTGTCGTCACACGTAATCTGTATCATGCCGTCTAATCTGCCTATAAGAGCGCCTGTATACATTTTACTGCCTTCTATCGGAGCATACAAATGCACCTCGACCTGTTCGCCTTTATACCTTTGAAAATCCCGATCCGTCTTAAGCGGTCTGTCCAGTCCGGGCGAAGATACTTCAAACGTATATGGTGTTTTTATTATGTCTGCGCGGTCGAGCATTTCATCTAAAGCTTCGCTTACCTGCTGACAATCGTCAAGACCTACTCCACCGTCTTTGTCTATATATAAGCGAAGAACCCATTTTGAACCTTCTTTTATATATTCTGTATCAACCAGGTCCATTCCAAGACCCTCGATTACAGGCAAAGCAAGTGCCGTTACGTCTTTTGTAACACTCATTTATTTCACTCCTTTTGGTGTTGCTAATTGTCTTATTTAACAATGAAAGAGTGGGAATCAACCCACTCTTTCGTAAGCTCAATCATACAATTGCATTGTTATTGTATCACTGATGGTAAACAGTGTCAAGTTTTGAAGTAAATTCTCTGAAATAATCACAAAATTCAAAAAGACGAACCGTATAAAAGAGGATATTTCATTATTAAATGTTGAAATATCCCTTCTAATTATTGTCGTGACCTACTGTTATTAATCCATATAATTATCATTATTCAATCACAACGACTTCAAAGCCCATAAACTTACCAAAAAGTTCCAAAGACTTAAGATTGTCACCGTAGACAACAGCGCAGTGGTGTGTTCCGCCGTAATTACTGTATTCTTCTAAGAATCTTTCAATCGGCTTGTTCGGTTTAAACCAACCACGGATTTCAGTATCGTACACGCCATTCTCATCACGGAAGTCTTTCATTTCAACAGGAGCAAGAATAAGTGTATATTTGCCCTCTGCACAAGGCGCCAGGTTAACAAGTACAGCCTCTCCCTGCTTCAGGCAAGCAGTAAGCTGTGTAGTATTACCGGCATCAGTCCAGTTAAATCCACAATTCTTGAGTTTAGGTTTGCGAGATGACAAGTTAATGTTCATTTCACCCATATGGCTGAGGAAAACCTCACCTGTCTTCCAGCACGGACAGAACATTTCAGTAAAAGACGTTTCCGGATATACAGCCTGAAGTGCGCCCACAAGGCTGGCTGTCAGAACATCTCCTTCTCCGGCATAACCAATACCTTTTGCAATAATCTTGCAAATATAATGGAAAGGCATTTTGTGGATGCCGCCTGTGCCTGTTCCGAGGAAGTTTACGGTATAAGCACCAAGTTTCTCAGCTTCAATCCATTTTTCAAGAGCAATGCCTGCTTTTGTAGCAATATAATAATCAGCTTCATTTACGTCAGGATAGAATTCAAAAGCCTCTTTGTCATACGCTATTTGCGCATTAATCTCTTCGTCCGTAACTGCGCTATAAAGGTTATTATAAAGTTCAAGATCAATCGGAACAACTGTGGCGCCAAGTTCATCTTTTAATTCTTCAGGTGTTTTGAAAAAGTCACCCATACCGTCAAAAGAACCGCCCACACGACCAACGCGGATACTTTTAAGATTCTTTGCTGCTTTAGCTGCCTGACAATCAGCAAACACTCGTTCAATAACGTCCGAATGGTCAATATGACCTGCTTCAACTTTGAACGGAATGTTATTTCTACGAAGGAGATTACACATATCCTGTACACCATGGATACCATGATTCGGGAAAATCTCGTCTTTGACAAACATAGAGCTCTTAAAGTCATAAGTAGGTGTTGCATCAAGAGCGATAACCGGTTTATTCATTTTCACAAAAGCGCCAATTGACTTAAGTGACGGTGAATAAGCAATGTGAAGAGTAACAATAACGTCTACGTCTTCTTTTATAAACAGGTCTGCAGCCGCCATAAATTGTTCTTCTTTTGTGCAAAGATCAACTGCAATTACTTCAGCTCCCATATCCTTGAGTCTTTTGATGCACTCTTCTTTATGGGGCAACATTGGTTCTTTCGCCCAAGGTTTTATATCCTCATAAAGCTGAAGATAAAGTGGCAGAAAACCAATTTTAATATTACTCATAATGACATCTCTCCTTTATTTCTTTAATCATTCTCTCAGCATTATCATTGAAAATATTAGCAATATCTTGCTTTGACAGCTTGGCGTTTTCAGCAGCTTTTTTCATAGCCAGAATCTCTTCGTAGATAAAGAACGTAAGCTTCTCCCCTTCTTCTGCGCTGACATCACGCATGTGAGGTACATTTGTAAGATCTCCATATATTCCCGGTGGAACAAGATTCCAATAGCACGCCTTCTCATCTACGATTCTTCTCATATGCATATATGTAATAGGAAGATCACTACCAAAGAAAATTCTGTCCGGACTGATATACTCGAGCATTTTTGTAAAAACTTCTGCGTTTGTATTTGCAGTAATGTCGTAATATAGATTATTACAATCTTTTAAATAATCAAATGATGTAAAAGACGGATCTCCCAGATCTTCTATAGCATAAGCTCTGCCTACGTGCGCAACAATAAGCTTTAGATCAGGATATTTATCGTTAATAATACGAAGCTGATTAAGATTAACCTTATCCTGAAAACGGCCACTTCTTGGTATGTGACACATAACAACCATCTTAAGCTCATTTAAAACTTTCAGCTGCTC
>JAFWZX010000018.1 GCA_017517275.1 Clostridia bacterium | reverse complement strand
GCAATTGTTTTATATTCTGCAACAGGAAATAAATATAATGAAATCATAAAAAATGCTTGTTCCGAGGATATGACGGAAGAAAAAGAATTGATTGAAAAACTAAAAGCCGCAGGAGATACAGGAATACGATATGTTTTATGTATGTGGCAAGATAACAGTGTAGATATTCCTTCTTTTGCTTTTAGAAAAATGCTGTGTGAGTTAGATCAAAAAAATCAAGAAGCGGCATTATTTGTTATGACAACGGAGGACATATCTGCAATAAAAATGTCTGTAACAATGAAATAAAGATAAGGACATCACGCTTTGTGGTTTCGGACTTTTCTGCGCCGATATCTAAATCGGTTCGCATTGTTGGCACGTCGCACCGATTTAGATATCCTAAAAAATAAACACAAATGATCCGTACACACATAGAATAAATGTCATTATAAACCCGACTATTATATTTTTCTTGTACTTGTACAGCTCGGTAAACACCAATGGAATATAAATGGCTTGGACCACGGGAGTGACTATATTTTATGGATAAAGAATGGATTTATAAGCTGCTTGGAGGGATTCTCGTATAATGAACCTTGGCCGGATGAAATTCTATGGTGTGAAAAAATAGACAATTTGAGATAACGGTGTTGCTGATACCATTCAAACAGATGAAACTGTCTCCAAAAGGATAACATATTAGAATACAATAAATTACAAAACTGAAAGGAAAACAAAAATGGAAAATATTTTTAAGATTAGCAAACGAGGTATTATAGCAATCCTTACACTGTGCATTCTTCTCGGCATCGCCGGAACTTACATGAATGTTAATGCTATGGCAGAGGACACTACAGTAGCCACAGAGGAAACAGCAGTAGCCACAGATGAAACTACTGCTGTAGCCGCAGAGAAAATCACAATACCCACAGAAGAAAATACAGTAGCAACCGAGGAAACTACAGTCACAACTGCGGGAACTACATCGGAACTTATGCCGATGATGGCACGAGGATGTTGTGGTGATACATACGGAACATATGCATGGTCGAGCATTGATTCAGCTTTGGCACACTATAATATGCCAGCCAGTAGCGTACATGAATGTAATGTAACTTATAATGGAATCCATTATAGTTACTATGTGCAAATGGATAGTTTCAGAATATATGTCCGTCTTGCATAAGTGTTGACGAAAAGTATGAAATTTTAGGCACATTGAGGAGGTGTATAATGAATAAGAAAATAGAATATAGACCTATTCAAGGTGAATACGACTATTTAGGAAACTATTCAGAAGGGTGTATATTTGTAAGAAATAATACGAACGAATGGAAGGTTGGGTATATTGACAAATTTGGAAAAATAGTGGTGGATATGGTCTACTATGGAAAAGTGGGAGATTCCTATGTAAATTATCCTGCATTTCATGATGGATTGGCGGCTTTAATGAATGAAAACGGAAAATTCGGGTATGTCGATAGAACGGGTAGAACTGTTGTACCCTTTATATACGACATGACATTTTGCTATAGTGAAGGGGTGGCATCCGTCAAAAAAGATGGGAAATGGGGGGTGATAGACCGAGCTGGGAAACCGGTAGTGCCGTTCATATATGATTGCATTGCAGGTGCTTTTGAAAATCACCAAGCAGAAGCAATACTACACGGTGAAAAGGGGTATATTGATTTGAATGGCTATTTTCACCGGCAACCGATACAACCATCCAAACATATACAAGCTCTTTCGAGAGAGGAAACACCTATACCTAAAGCTATATCAGTAGATTATGAACTTATTACAAAATTTAAAGATGGTTTGGCTGTAATAAAAAAAGATAACCGATATGGGTATGTGGATAGGTTTGGTGATATTGTAATTCCCATAGAATACACAAGAGCAACGGCGTTTTCGGAAGGCATTGCTGCAGTACAGAAGAATGGAAACTGGTACATTCTTGAATTGGTTTAAATTCCCCAAATGCAAATAGCCCTTTCGCCCAGTAGCATGGTTGCAATCATCAGATATGTGGGGGCAAAATCGTCGGTCAACCAATTAACAATGCTTACGATACCGTGGTGGGGAGATGCTGGGCACTCCCCATCGAATTTTTTAAACAGCTCAAGGTGAAGCACGCACAGTCGTAATGATACTTGTTATAAAACGGAATTAAATGAGAAGGATTAAAAAATGAATCACAAAAAAAAATTGGATATCAATATCTTTTACAGTTTTTCTTTTGGCATTTTCTTTAATAATTTTATTCAATTATTTTGATAAATCAGTTGATAACAATGATTGCGTAAAAAACACATTGGAGGAATCTAGAAATGATAGCATAGGAACCACTTTAGAGGAATCTGACAATGAGCAAAATAAGATAATCAATATTCCCGAGCATATCTCTAATATTTTATCCAAAGAACATATGATAGATAAAGCAACCACCCAATATAGCGTTTTATATGGTTATAATAATAACAGAGAAATGTATGTTTTTACAGCCCCAATTATTGAAAAAATCGGAGAGATTATAGTAGATCAACCAGGATGGTACGAGATCGACTTAACTGACTACGTAAAAAAATTAATAGACAATGGATATGATGGAATTACAGACAATAGTTTTGTTTTGGCTGCCCGATCAGCCGAAAACGGAGAAGTGATTTTTGCTTCTGCGGACAATTCATGCGCTCCGCCTCACTATAAAGTTGTTTATAAAAATCATGATTAATGTGGCGTTGAGTTGTCTAAAAATAAATTTTCGTTATCTGAGAATAAAATTTTACGGAATGCTTATTGGAGGATATCACAAAATGTGTTAAAATATCTGCGTGTAAAGATTTGCGATAATTGGAAGGTGATTAAGATGAGGCCGCAAACTTTCGGACGCAGCTTTGATGCGGGTAAGATTGTTCCGATACAATGCGTGAAAGATGACACGTTGAAAGATCTTGATATAAAGGATTCGTGCTTTCTTTTGTCAATAATTTATGAAGGTACTGCAAAGTTCCAAGTAGGCGATTCGTCCTTCGAAGCTATGGGGCCTTGCTTTGTATGCTTTGATGAATCAGATACTCCCAGATTGCTTAAAAAACGTGGCGTGAAATGCGACTCAATATATTTCAAGCCAACGTTTTTGAATAACAATATGACTTTTTCTCGAATACATAGTGGCAACTATGAGCAGCTTGCTCTTACGTATGATATGTTTCTATTGAAGCCGTTTACTGATAAGATCAGATATGTATTTCCGGTGTTTGATGAAAATATAGAGAACCTTAAGAGATTGTTCTCTATGCTCGGAAATGAACTGAAGGAACAACCTGATTGGTATTGGTCTTGCAGAAGCAGATCCTATTTCATGGAAATAATGCTACTCCTTGAGAGAACATATGGATTGATCGGACAAAATGATCCTGTAGGTAATGCTAATAAGATTTTAAATCCTCATCTTAAGAAAGCGGTTATCTACATAGAAAACAATTATCGGGATGTTGTCACGCTTGAAGATGTTGTTAAAGCAGCTTCACTAAGTCATTCATCCTTAACGCAGTTATTTAAAAGCGAATTGGAGATGACACCCATCGAGTACGTTTGGCATCATCGGCTTGTTGTAGCGAAGAAGTTTTTGGAGTTTACAGATCTGCCAATTAAGGACATTGCCTCGAGATGTGGCTTCAAAACCACGCAGCACTTCAGCAGAAAATTTGAAGAGAGCCACGGATGCTATCCAACCACTTTTAGGACGGTTGCAGTAGCAAGGAGAAAAAAGAGTTTCTGATTTATACAATTGAATACCGAAAGAAGAGGCCTCTTCGTATAATTGTTACGTCCGATTCCGGAGAAGAATATAAACTTCCTCCTCAAATTGATTATGAAGATATAAAAGCTGGAGAAAAGATTGATATTTTGTATGTTGAAGGAATCGACTTCTATGATGAGAAATCGATGATTGAAGTTAAGTTTGCAGGTAAATTGGTATGAAGAAAGTTATTGTAATTGGTTGTCCCGGAAGCGGCAAGAGTACGTTTTCTAAAGCATTGCACAAAATCACAAATATTCCGCTGTTTCATTTGGATATGATATTCTGGAACGCAGACAAAACAACTGTTGAAAAACCGGTTTTTCTTGATAGATTATTCAAAATAATTCAAAGCGACGAATGGATCATCGACGGTAATTATGGTTCTACAATGGAGTTAAGAATGCAAGCGTGTGATACCGTTATTTTTCTTGATTATCCATTGGATGTTTGCCTTAACGGTATCAAGGAGAGAAAAGGCAAACCAAGAAGTGATTTGCCGTGGATAGAACCTGATGAGGATGACGTTGAATTTCTTGAGTTTATAAAAAACTACAATTCACAAAGCAGACCGAAAGTAATGGAACTTCTGGATAGATTTTCACACAAAGACGTTATTATATTTTCAGATCGCACACAGGCAGAAGATTTTTTATTTAAAATACAACCGTAAATTTCATTTTGTTGGTTAGTTTCCACCTTGATATCTTTTCGATGAACCGCCAAAAAATCATGAAGTAGCATTGGCGTAAATAATTATGATATAATTACTTAGATGACTTCTGTTTGACAGGTGAACAAAGAATGGACAACAAGAAAAGATGTAAATGGTGCAACATGAAAAATCATCTGTATGTTGAATATCATGACTGCGAATGGTGTATTCCGAATTTTGATGATAAGTATTTATATGAAATGTTGCTGTTAGAATCTTTTCAAGCAGGGCTTTCTTGGGAATGTGTCCTTAATAAAAGGGAAAGTTTTAGAAAAGCGTATGATAATTTTGACATAAACAAAGTCATTTATTATGATGAAACCAAAATAAATGAACTGTTAAACGATAAAGATATCATAAGAAACAAGCGAAAAATAAGAGCAAGTATTAATAATAGTAGGATTTTTAAGGAAATAAGCAATGAATACGGCTCTTTTCATAACTATTTAAGAACTTTTACTAAGGATGAAACAATTTATGAAACTGTTAACGTCACAAATGATTTGTCGGATGTGATTTCAAAGGATTTGCAAAAAAGAGGTATGACTTTTGTTGGTTCGGTCATCATATATTCTTATTTACAGGCAATAGGAGTAATATATTCACACGATAGGGACTGTTACTTGTATAAAGGCGAAGATTGAAAATATGCATATCAGAGTCTTAGCTATCGATATTGACTTGCAAAACTTAGCGCTGTGGCTGTTTCGTTTTCCGTTGAACAACAGTAAGACCTGTGCTAAACTGAGTGAGTAGATATTGCCTGCGGCGGAGATGTTGTAAGAAATTTCGAATAAAGGAGTTTACAAATTGGAGAATAAAGACCAAGACGGACGCTTAATAAACGATGCAAAAACGGTTGCAATGATCGCACTGCGTACAGGTTTGAAAATGGGAGCAATCCTTGGCGCGAAGGCTGCGTACGACTCGTTCTTCAAAAGATACGAAAAGCGGGATATTAACACGGTATTCGGTGAGTTTGATTACAGTCGTGTAGAAGAAAGGCTTTTACGAACCACGTTTTTTTTCCCCAGTGGTCGGTGGAAACTTCAAGGTTATTTTTATCCTTGTTATGACGCAAAAGGCATGGTTGTGGTTTGCCACGGCATGCATGCCGGAGCAGATGATTATATTCCGTTCATTGAATACTTTGTGCGTAGCGGATATGCCGTGTTTACCTACGATTGTCAAGGCACGTATGCATCCCAGGGCGATTCTACCGTGGGTATGTGTACTCCTTTGGTAAATTTGGATCACGCATTAACATATATCAAAAACGACAAGCAGTTATCCAAATATCCTCTGTTTTTATTTGGGCATTCCTGGGGAGGATATGCGGCGACGTCGGTTCTTTCTATTCACAAAAATATCAGAGGATGTGCTGCTGTAGCCCCGTTTAACAGCGGCTATACCTTGTTCGCAGAAAAGGGAGAACAATATATGGCCCCTTTCTCAGATACTGTGAAAATCGATTTTCCAAAAGAATTTCTCAGTGTATATCAAACGTTGCTGTTTAGAGACTATACAAAGTACAATGCCGTAGAAGGTATAAACAGTACTGATATACCTGTTTATATTGCTCACGGTAATCGAGATTTTGTTATCAGCTTTGGTTATCAATCTGTTATTTCCCATAAAGAGGAGATTCGGCAGAATAACGTAACATATTACGTTGGTACTGATGCCCAGGCAGGGCACAATACCATTTTGCACTCGACGCGAGCCGTTGCTTATCAGGAAAAGGTCGAAAAAGACTTAAAACAGTTGAAGAAGAAGTACGACCGAGAGCTTACCCCCGGGGAAATGACTGAATTTTGTAACGGAGTTGACCATTCCTTATACAGTGAAGTCAATATGGAAATGATGCAGGCTATTGTAAATATGTTTAATAAGACGTTAGTATAAAAATACGGCCGATTTGAATGTATCTAATGTGTGAACAACCGATATAATTACAGAATACGGAAGAATCTATACAATTCAGTATTAATGGAGGTGTTGCAATGATTGTTTTAATTACAGGGGCATCCCACACGGGCAAAACGGCCCTTGCCCAGAAATTACTGGAAAAATACAAATATCCGTATTTGTCAATTGACCATTTGAAAATGGGCTTGATTCGCAGCGGAAATACAACGTATACTCCCATGGATGACGACAAGCTGGTTTGTTATTTGTGGCCGATTGTTCGTGAAATTATTAAGACAGCTATTGAAAACAAGCAGAATTTAATTGTGGAAGGCGCATATGTTCCGTTTGACTGGCGGAAGGATTTTGACTCCGAATATCTTAAAAATATTGAGTACTACTGTCTTGTGATGAGTGAAACGTATATCAGAAATCACTTTGATGATATAAAAAAATATGCAAATATTATTGAAAATCGCTTAGATGATGAATGGTGCACCATGCAGAATGTATTATCGGAGAATAAAGAGATGCTGTCACTTGCACGAGCACATGATGTAAACTACGTACTCATTGAAGATACGTACGAGATCAATATTAATTTGTAACGGTATAGCGCAGATGTATATAGGGGAAGAAATATATGAAAATAGGTATAAGTTTAAATCCGTACGGAGATACGTACGGCAGATATGGTAATGATAAATTTTCTGTAATAAGAAAACACGGCTATAATGCCGTTGATTATGACATTGCTGATACAACTACGGAGTTATACAGCCTAAACGACAGAGCGTTAATACAGAGGGTAAATGCGGAGAAGAACTTGGCAGAATCAGCAGGCATAGAGATTTGTCAGGCGCACGGGCCGTGGAGATGGCCGCCTCAGGATAATTCTGTACAGGAGCGCAAAGAACGATTGGAAAAAATGAAAAAGGCAGTAATTATATCCAATTTGCTTGGTTGCAATAAACTTGTTATTCACCCTCTGATGCCATATGGTATAGAGGACGTCAAGATACAAAAAGAGAAGGAAACTTGGGATCTTAATCTTGTTTTTTTCCGAGAACTCACTTCTTTTGCAAAGCAATACGGCGTTATAATTTGTCTTGAAAATATGCCTATGAATTATTTTTCCATAGCTACTCCGCAGCAAATTTTAGCCTTTGTAAGAGAAATCAATGACGATCACATTCAAATTTGCTTAGATACAGGTCACGTTGCTGTTTTTAACCGACTCTCTATAGGAGATGAGGTTCGCCGATTAGGGGATTATATCAAGGTGTTGCATATTCATGATAACATGGGAGACTGTGATGCACATCTTTATCCTACAAAAGGTATTATTAATTGGCATGATTTTGTGACGGCAATTAATGATATTGGTTTTGACGGTGTACTCTCCTTAGAAACTCTGCCATCCGGATATTTAGATGATAACGCATTTGAAGAGGAAAGTATAAATTTGTGCGAAATGTTTAAAAATCTTGTTCTTACGAATCAAAAGTAGTATTATTATCTTAAGAGATTAATTGAAGGAGAATTATAATGAATACTAAGAAAATGTGGATTTCATCGGCTCATCGAGGCTTTGTTGAAGGAAAGTTAAAGGAAAACAGTCTTGCGGCATTTTATAATGCACACCTTAAGGGTGCAGATATGATAGAAACTGATGCCAGATTTACAAGCGACGGCGTATTGATCGCAAACCATAATCCGACGGCACAGGGATTTAATGAGAAAGGCGAGGCTGTGACTTATGTTGTTGCCGACACTCCTGCTGAGAAAATATGCTCACTTATTTTGTCGGAAGACGATGTATGGGGAACTCAGAGGATTCCGACTTTAGAGCAGGTCTTGAACTTAGCTTATCATACAGGATTGGATGTAAATATTGATTTGAAGAATGGATATGCAGCAGCAGAGCCTGTAGCAAAAACAGTGCTGAAATGCGGCATGATAGGCAGGGTGGTTTATGCTCTTAACGGTTCGGGAATGAAGGGTATTGAGACGATATTGGCAATCGACCCGGACGCACGCTTTATCGACTTAGGCGTAGGTTTTGCAAGGACGGTTCAAGCTTTTCCTGAACGCGCTAAAAGATGCTTCTGCTATACAAACGATTTTAGTGACGAAAACGTAAATGCAATCCGCGATTACGGTTGTCTTCTTGCTCTTATCAGCCTGAATGAAAATAACTTTGAGTCAGCTATTTGCAAGAAACCGGATATGTGTGAATTCTTACATACTTCAGATTTCCGAGCAATAGAGGATGCATACATGAAAAAAATAAAACTATATTAACCTATTAACTTCTATTGCGATACAGTTTTTCTGGATTATCCGCTTGAGGGTTGTTTTAAGGGCATTGCGGACAGGAAAGGTGATACGCCTTGGACAGAGCAGAGAGCTTTCTATTAACTGGGAGGACACAAAATGGCACAAGGGAAGAAACAGGTAGATCTTAAAGTTGACTTTAAAGAAGTCGGCGAAGTATTTAAGCCTATGCACGGTATTGGTCAACCGCCTATAACAGGGTTGAGCAATGCGATGTTTCATTATTTAAAGGAAGCAGGAATTCCTTATTCCCGCCTTCATGACGTGGGTGGATGGTTAGGCGGAGGCCTTTACGTGGATATTCCTAATTTGTTCCGTGATTTTGATGCAGATGAAAATGACCCGGCATCGTATGACTTTGTTTTTACAGACAGGATTATAGAGGGTCTTATGAATGCCGGATGTGAACCGTATTTCAGATTGGGTGTTACGATTGAGAATGAGCACATGCGCAAATCTTACCGTATTTATCCACCAAAGGATTTTGAAAAATGGGCGAGAATCTGCGAGCATGTGATTCGCCATTACAATGAAGGCTGGGCAGACGGATACAGATACGGTATTACTTATTGGGAAATATGGAACGAGCCGGATGACTGTTACGTAGAAGAATCTTCTGCTATGTGGAAAGGTACACCGGAGGATTATTTCCGCCTTTATTCTGTTGCCGCAAAGCATCTTAAAGGCTGTTTCGGAGATAGCATCAAGGTGGGTGGCTACGGTCATTGCGGTGTTTACGAATATGCGCAGGACAAAGATCTGTGCGGCATTGACCATGAAGATACGTACATATATGATTTTACGATTTCCTTTATGCACGGTTTCTTCAAATATCAAAAAGAAACCAACGCACCGATTGACTTTTTTTCATGGCACGTTTACGACAATTGTCATAAATCTACGCGTAAGGATTTTTGCAACATAAGCGAGCATGCTAATTACGTAAGAAGGATTTTGGATAAATATGGCTATGTCAATACGGAGCATCACCTTAACGAATGGAACTTGCATACGGATGTAAGACATCGCGACGTTCCTTTAGCTTCGGCCAAGACACTGGGTTTTATGCTTATGATGCAGAGGACAAGTACAGACGTTATGTGTTATTACGACGGCGGTCTGGGTTACAGTCCGTATCGCACGTTAATAAATCCTGATAGCGGGTATCCTTACAGAACGTATTATGCTTTTATGATGTACAACACGTTATATAAGCTTAAAAATTCAGTTGCAACTCAAAGTTCGGACAGCCATGTTTTTGTTGGCGCAGGCGTGTCAGGTCGGAAGGCGGCTATTGTTATATCAAACGTAAATGATGAGAGTGTTCATATCAAGACGTATATCGAAGGATTCGATATAACGGATATTCAGGTTTGTCGCGTTGACGAAGGGCATCGGTACACGGTTACAGGAGAAGAGGATATAAAAGAAATAGTTATTCCTGCCCACGGATGTATAGAGATTAAGCTGTGGAACTTAAAAACAGACGGGGAGAGGGAATAAAATTTTATACCCTGCGAAAAACAAGATAGTAAAACCTCCGGGATTTTGTATTTATAAATTCCGGAGGTTTATTTACACTTTATATGCAGATTATCTCACAGACCGACGGAGGTGAGTTTGTCTATATTAGATCTCTTTCACACCGAGCTACTTTGCGTTAAAAAAACGCTTTCTGATCCATGTTACTCCACTACTAAATATTATTCTGATTTCCTACCGTCAAGAAATTTATAAACAAAGGCTGCAAGTACACCGCCTACCAATGGTGCTACTATAAATACCCATACGTTTGCAAGCGCGTCTCCTCCGGCTAAAAGGGCAGGACCAAGGCTTCTTGCCGGGTTAACTGATGTTCCCGTAAAAGGTATTCCGATTAAGTGAACTAATACTAAAGACAGACCGATCACCAGACCTGCAACGTTTGAATTATCCTTTCTAGAAGTAACTCCCAGGATTGCAAGGACAAAAATAAAGGTTAATACTGCTTCTACAACAAGAGATTTTACAATATCTTCGTTGAAAAGACCGTTTTGTCCTAATGAATCCGTAGAACCGACAAAGTAAGCTAATATTCCCGCACCTGCAATAGCACCGGTGAACTGAGCAATTACATATGCGAAGAACTCTTTAATTGTCATTCTTCCGCTGATAAGCATGGCGATGGATACGGCCGGATTGATGTGGCAACCGGAAACGTTTCCGATGGAGTATGCCATGGCAACAATAACAAGACCGAAAGCCAGCGCCGTTGCTAAGTATCCTACTTGAGGGAATTTACATCCTGTTACGGAGGCAACTCCGCACGCAACTAATACTAGAACAAGAGTTCCGATAAACTCAGCTACTGCTTTTTTTACAAGCTTCATAAAAAAAACCTCCTAAATTTTTTTAGATGTTTGTATTTTATTTCTTTGCAGGTAAAAGGTCAATATTTTTATATCGATACTCTCTATTAACATTACTGCCCGCAAGTTGTAACCGATAACGGTGCAATTTGCGGGTCTCATGTACTGTATTTTTACTTAGATTATAATTTTCTGCGTTGATTTCAAAATAGCTCTGAGGATGAGCGCATGCCGGGCATATGTTAGGAGCGTTTGTGCTGATAACTAAATGTCCGCAGTTTCTGCACTCCCAAACCTTTACAGCGCTCTTTTTAAACACCTGCGCCGCTTCAACGTTCTTAAGAAGGGCACGATCTCTTTCTTCGGAGTATAGAATAGCAAATAAAGGAAAAAGCACTTGATTTTAAGGAGGTTGTTAAGTATGATGATACAAAATAAGATCTTTTGAGTAGATTTTTACATATAATACGGAGTCTTCTTTGCATGTACGTCATATGCCGAGGCTGGCTGAAATGAAAACTCACGAAGAGCGGGGAGAAAGTCTAATTGTGAAAAAAATAATAGAAATCCATAACCTTAATAAAACTTTTGGTGATGTAAAGGCTGTAAATAATTTAAGCTTCTGGGTAGGAGAGGGGCAACTGTTTGCTTTCTTAGGAGTAAACGGAGCTGGCAAATCAACCGCAATTAATATTATGTGCGGACAGCTTCCGGCCGATAGCGGTGACATTATGATTGACGGATATAATGCTTTGGAAAACGGCTGCGAAACCAAAAGAAAGCTTGGTGTTGTTTTCCAGAATTCGGTATTGGATAAGGCTTTATCGGTAAGAGATAATTTAGAGAGTAGAGCGGCCTTATACGGAATCACAGGGAAAAATTTTGAAAAAAGATTGAAAGAATTGGCTTTGTTACTTGATTTTGAAGGCGTACTGTCTCGTGCTGTCGGTAAGTTGTCAGGAGGAGAGCGCAGACGCGTTGACATTGCCAGATCTTTATTACACAAACCAAGAATACTTATTCTTGATGAGCCAACTACAGGTCTGGACCCTCAGACACGTAAACTCTTGTGGAACGTTATAAGTGAACTGCGCCGCAGCGAGAATATGACCGTGTTTTTGACCACACATTATATGGAAGAGGCGGCAGATAGCAATTACGTTGTTATATTAGACGGCGGAAGATTGGTTGCAGAAGGTACGCCTATTGAACTTAAAAACAAATATACGGGAGATTTTATTACAGTATACGGAAAAAACGAGTCGGATATAGCTATATTAGACATTCCTTATGAGAATATAGCGGGAGCCTTTAGACTGTCAGTTCCGGATACGGCAACGGCTACGTCGCTGATTATAAAACATCCGGGTCTTTTTACGGATTATGAGGTGACCAAAGGTAAAATGGACGACGTGTTTATAAACGTTACCGGTAAAAAGCTGCCGGGAGGTGTACAGCAATGAAAACAGTACAAATATTAGTGAAAAGAAACGTAAAATTATTTTTCAAAGATAAGGGAATGTTTTTTACCGCGCTGGTTACTCCGGCGATTTTACTTGTATTATACGCAACGTTCCTCGGAAACGTATATAGAGACAGCTTCCTGTCGGCTTTGCCTGAGGGCGTTACAATGGCAGAAAAGATGATTGATGGATTTGTAGCAGGACAGCTTATTTCATCAATTCTGTCAGTGTCCTGTGTCAGTGTGGCATTTTGTTCTAATTTGCTTATGGTGCAAGATAAAGTAACAGGGGCTATCAAAGATCTTACTATTTCACCTGTTTCCGGGTCATACCTGGCAATCAGCTATTATCTGGCGACGTTATTATCCACACTGTTGATTTGCTTTGTCGCAACAGGTTTGTGCCTTGTATATGTTGCTTTTGTCGGTTGGTACATGTCACTGACAGATATTCTGTTGCTGTTTTTAGACGTGTTTTTATTATCAATGTTTGGGACGGCATTATCCAGTGTTATTTGTTATTTCCTGTCATCCCAAGGGCAGATATCTGCTGTAAGCGCTATAATCAGCGCCGGATACGGATTTATTTGCGGAGCATACATGCCGATATCACAATTCTCAGGTGGCCTGCAGCGGGTTGTTTCCTTTTTGCCGGGAACGTACGGAACCTCCCTTATACGAAACCATTCTTTGACAGGTGTATTTGACCGGATGAAGCAGAAGAATTTTCCCTCAGAGGTGGTAGAATCCTTCAAGGACACGGTGGATTGTAACCTGTACTTTTTCGATGAGAAAGTACCTGTGAAAATAATGTACGTTATACTTGTCTCTGCGGTGGTTGCCTTAGTGGGATTATACGTTTTAATGAATATTTTGCGCAAAATTCCCCGTTGCGCAAACAAATAGTAAGTGATATACTTACCGGCGTAAGGAGTTTTAACTTATGGCGATGATTCGATTTACAGTTGGATACTATTATTTTAGATTCTTATCGAGATAAGGGTTTTCATCTGTGTACGATTTAATAAATGATTTAATGACGTTGCAGTGAGAACCGCAACGTTTTTTTTATATAAGGAAAGAAGGAAGCGTACAAATGATAGTTATATTAAAACAAAACACAACAGAGGCTCAGTTAAATAATTTTACAGGCTGGCTTGCATCACAGGGGCTGGACGTACACATATCAAGAGGAAGCTATGAGACAGTAATAGGTCTTATAGGAGATACATCAAAGGTCGATGAGGAACTGGTTAAAAGTTTGGAGATGGTAGAGTCGGTAAGACGTATATCTGATCCGTTTAAGAGTGCAAACAGAAAATTCCACCCGGACGACAGTGTGGTAAAGGTTGATGCCGAAGGCAAAGTTGCATTTGGCGGCGGCCGTTTCGGCGTGATTGCAGGTCCATGCTCCGTGGAAACAAAAGAACAGATTATCAGTGTGGCCGGAGATGTTAAAAAGGCCGGCGCCGTAATGCTGCGAGGCGGCGCATTCAAGCCACGTACGTCACCGTATGACTTTCAGGGTTTGGGTGCAGAAGGCATACGACTCTTGCTTGAGGCAAAAAAAGAGACCGGATTACCAATAATAACAGAAATCCTCAGCATAACTCATATTGAGTTGTTTGAGGACATTGACGTAATACAGGTAGGAGCAAGAAATATGCAGAATTTTGAGTTGCTAAAAGAGTTAGGCCGTCTCAAAAAGACAATCCTGCTCAAAAGAGGCCTTGCCAATACTCTAAAAGAACTTCTTATGTCTGCTGAGTATATTATGTCCGGTGGTAATGAAAACGTTATTCTTTGTGAAAGGGGTATTAGAACTTTCGATAACACATATACAAGGAATACATTAGACCTTTCAGCCGTGCCTGTATTAAAGGAATTAACGCATCTGCCGGTTATAGTAGATCCGAGTCACGCTGTAGGATCGTCAAAATACGTAGAATCAATGGCTCTTGCAGCGGTTGCAGCCGGCGCAGACGGAATCATGACGGAGGTTCACAACGATCCTCTTAAAGCCTTGTGCGACGGGGCACAGTCTCTTACACCAGAGCAGTTCGATAGAATGATGAGCAAGATTAATATGGTAAGACAGGCGGTAGCAAAATGAACGTAGGTGTAGTAGGATTAGGGCTTATCGGAGGCTCGATGGCAAGGGCGTATAAACAAGAGGGCCACACGGTGTTGGCTTATGATACAAATGAAAATACACTGGGGTATGCCATGCTTGCAGGTATCATTGACAACAGATTGGGCAAAGACGATCTAAAAAAAATTGAATTACTTTTTATCGCTCTGTATCCTGAAGCTTGCGAAGAATATCTGAAAGAAAACGCAGAGCTTTTTTCTGAAAGCTGCGTAGTAATAGATTTGTGCGGAACTAAGAGAAGAATTTGTAAGATGGGCTTTGGATTGGCAGAAAAATACGGGTTTACGTTTATAGGTGGACATCCCATGGCAGGAACGCAATTTTCCGGCATAAAATATAGCCGATCCAATCTTTTTGAAGGAGCACCTATGGTAATCGTACCGCCCAAATATGACGATATCCTTTTATTGGAAAAGATAAAGAAGCTGCTTAAACCTGCGGGTTTTGGTGAGATATCTGTAACAACAGCCGAGGAACATGACAAAATGATTGCCTTTACTTCCCAGCTTGCTCACGTAGTGTCGAATGCCTACGTCAAAAGTGAAACGGCACAGTTCCACGGAGGATTCTCCGCCGGCTCGTACAAGGATATGACCAGAGTTGCCTGGCTTAATGAAAAAATGTGGGCGGAGCTATTTATGGACAACAAAGATTATCTCATACACGAATTAGACCTAATAATAACGTCCCTTAACGAATATAAAACAGCAATGGATAATGATGACAAAGACGGCTTGCAAAAACTTCTCAAAGAGGGGCGAATTGCTAAAGAACAGGTAGACGGGAAGTAATAAAATGAAAATAATAACTGTAGAAGCTTCAAGAAAATACCATATTATGATAGAACGAGGGCTGTTGTCTGACTGTGGCAATATAGTCTCAGGGCTGGTTAAAAAACCTTGTAGGATTATGTTAGTCAGTGATACTAACGTGTATCCTTTATACGGTGAAAAGGCGGTTGCTTCACTGACTAATAAAGGCTTTGACGTAAACACATATATTTTCCCGGCCGGAGAAAGCTCTAAGAACGTTACGACTCTTGCCGGATTATGGGAAGAATTAGCGGAAAAACATTTTACAAGAAGTGACATGATTGTAGCTCTTGGAGGTGGCGTCGTAGGTGACCTTGCAGGTTTCGCTGCAGCAACTTTTTTAAGAAGCATACAGTACATACAAATTCCAACATCTTTGCTTGCGATGGTAGACTCCTCGGTGGGAGGCAAAACGGCAATCGATCTTAAAGGAGGCAAAAATTTAGCAGGAAGTTTTTACCAACCAAGTGCAGTAATTTGCGACCCGGATACGTTACAAACGTTGCCTCGTGAAATATACAGTGACGGAATGGCAGAAGTTATAAAATACGGTATGATAAACAAACCTGAACTTCTGCAAATATTAAAAGGAACTTACGACGATGCAGACGTAATAGAAATCTGTGTTTGTGCGAAACGTGACATAGTAAACGAAGACGAGAAGGATCTTGGCGTAAGACAATTTCTTAATTTCGGACACACGCTGGCTCACGGAATCGAGCGCGCATCAGATTATAAAATCCCACACGGGCGGGCTGTTGCCGTGGGCATGGTGTTAATTACCAAAGCTGCAATAAAGGCCGGCCTATGCACAGAAGACGCTTTGCAAATACTGGAAGAACTGCTTGTTAAAAACAATTTGCCGTTATGGACGGATATTACTGCACAGGAATTATGCGATGCAGCCCTTAATGACAAGAAAAGGAAAGGTGATTATATTACGGTAGTGCTTCCTACCGGCGTAGGTAAAAGTACTCTTCAAAAAATATCTATTTTCCAACTCAATGAATTGATAAAGGGAGTGTGGACAGAATGACAATAACGTTACATGCTCCGTCACTTAAAGGGGAAGTAAAAGCAATTGCATCGAAATCAGAAGTTCACAGACTTCTTATCTGTGCGAGCCTTGCAAATACTGATACGTCGATTGCTTGCAGTGAGATAAATGCGGACATAGAAGCCACTCAAAAATGTTTATCGGCGTTAGGGGCTGACATAACGTATGAGAACGGATATTTTCACGTAAAGCCTATTTGCCGAGTACCCGAAGAAGAAATCACGTTGCTTCCCGGTGAATCAGGATCCACGTTACGTTTCCTGCTTCCTATTGTTTGCGGACTTGGGATAAAATGCAGATTTATTATGGAAGGTCGTCTGTCCAACCGCCCTTTGTCGCCTTTGAAGGAAGTTTTGGAGCAAAACGGAGCTGTAATAACTCAGGAGGGGAATATTTTATACGTTTCAGGCAAAGTTCACGGCGGAACTTTTTCTATTGCCGGAGACGTGTCTTCACAGTTTATAAGCGGCCTTCTTTTTATGCTTTCTGCGTGCGGAGGTACAGTGACTGTAACAGGACAGATTCATAGCCTGCCATATATAGAAATGACGACGGCGGCTCTTTCAGAGTTTGGCTGCAATGTTGTGAAAACTAAAGACGTATACGAAGTACCTATGACAGCTCCTTTATTATCACCAAAGACAATAGACGCAAAAGGAGATTGGTCGAACGCAGCTTTTTTTATTACCGCGGGAGTGATTGGCAAATATCCGGTGAAAATTACAGATATTGACATTAACAGTAAGCAGGGTGATAAAGCGATAATTAACGTTTTAAGAGAAGCCGGGGCTAAGATTGACATAGAGGAGAATACTGTAACAGCGTGGCCGTCTACTGTTTTCGGTACGAGGATAGATGCTTCTCAGATACCTGATTTGGTACCGATTTTATCTATTGCAGCAGCGGTTGCTGTGGGGCAGACCGTAATATATGCTGCCGGCAGATTGCGGATTAAAGAAAGTGACAGACTTGCAGCTATTTGCCATATGTTAACAGGTTTTGGCGCAGATTGTCAGGAAACGGAAGACGGACTTATTATAAACGGTACAGGAAAAACAGTTTGTAACGCAGGCTGCTGCCGTATGGTTTGCGGCAATCTTACCGGTGGGCCGGACGAGGTAGTAAGAATCTCTTCTCACAATGATCACAGAATTGCTATGAGCGCGGCAATTGCCGCTACCTGCTGCCTGAAGAAAACGGAAATAAGCGGAGCCGAGGCTGTTAATAAATCCTACCCGCTCTTCTGGGAGGATTACCATACACTAACAAACAAAGAGGAGGAAAAGTAATGTCTGTGCCTTATGGAAATAATTTGAAGTTGTATATAGACGGCGGATCTCATGATGAGAAAATCACGATGAGATTAGAAGGCTTTCCCAAAGGAATGGTCATCGATACTAAGGCGCTATATGCATTCATGCAAAGACGCGCTCCCGGTACCAATAAATGGTCTACTCAACGTAAAGAGAAGGATGAACCTGTTTTCCTGTTAGGCGTTGATGAGAACACGCATACTACAAACGGTGAACCGATTGAGGTTGCAATTTTCAACAGTAATCAACATTCTTCAGATTATTCATTTATCTATGATACACCAAGACCGTCTCACGCAGACTATGCGGCTTTGATGAAATACTCAGGCAACGTTGATTTACGTGGAGGTGGTCATTTTTCAGGCAGGTTGACTGCTCTGATGTGTGTTGCCGGATACTTGTGCAAGCAGTATTTAGAGGAGAAGGGAATTAAAATCTTCGCTCATATTTATTCGATTGCAGACTGTCGGGATGACGCTTTTAATTCGGTAAATGTTGACGCAGACATGGCACATAAAATAGCAGAAAAGGATTTTCCGACTATTTCAGACAGTGTTGCAGAGAGAATGAAAGAAGTTATAGAATCGGCAAGACTTGAAGGTGATTCTGTAGGCGGCATAGTCGAATGTGCCGTAATCAATTTACCTGTGGGATTAGGAGAGCATATGTTTGCAGGTATAGAAGGCCGTATTGCCTCCGCGTTATATTCAATTCCTGCAGTAAAAGCAGTGGAGTTTGGAAACGGAATTGACTGCGCTCGGCTAAAAGGCAGTGAAAACAATGATGCCTTTTATTATGACGGTGAGAATGTAAAGACGAAAACCAACAACTGCGGCGGTGTTATTGGCGGCATGACAAACGGAATGCCTGTATTATTCAAAGCCGCCTTTAAACCTACTCCGTCTATTGCAAAACAGCAGGACACAATATCTCTGAAAAATAAGGAGAACGTAAAATTGACAATAAAAGGCAGACATGATCCTTGCATCGTGCCAAGAGCCGTACCTGTAGTAGAAGCTGCGGCGGCCATTGCATTGTGTGATATAATTCTGGATTAAAAGGGAGAAAAAATGGAAGTAAAAGAGGAACAAAAGGATATTTCAATAGAGGAACTCAGAGGAAAAATCGACGAGATTGACAGACAGCTTGTGGATCTTTTTTGTAAACGCATGGAGGTAGCCGCCGGTGTGGCAGAGTATAAAAGGCAAAGAGGTCTGCCTGTTCTTGACAGCAACAGAGAAAGACAACTCCTGACAAAGATCTCCGCACTTGCCGGAGAGGAGTTCGGAGGGTATGCAAAGGTGCTTTATACAAATATGTTTAGTTTATCAAGATCTTATCAGCAGGGTCTGATAAACGGGCAAAGTCCCTTGTGTCAATCAATTAAGGAAACAATTGAAGCAACTCCCAAGTTATTTCCCGAGACAGCTAAAGTTGCCTGTCAGGGAATAGAAGGCGCGTATTCACAGATTGCAACACAAAAAATTTTTGACCTTCCTGAAATATCATATTATCGCTCCTTTGCCGACGTGTTTGATGCGGTAGAGAAGGGTGAATGTCGTTACGGAGTGTTGCCGATAGAAAACAGCACGGCAGGATCTGTGACTAAGATTTTCGATTTAATTTTAACGCACAAATTCCATATAGTGAAGTCTTATCGACTCAAAGTAGATCACAATCTATTAGTTCTTCCCGGTACTGCCATAGAAGATATTACAGATATATATTCGCACGAACAGGCTATTAACCAGTGCGCAGGTTTTCTTAAAAATCATCCGGATATTAAGGTTCACGTATGTGCCAATACTGCCGTTGCAGCGAAAATGGTGGCGGAATCAGGTAAAAAGGAAATTGCCGCGCTATCGTCAAGAGATTGTGCTCTTTTATACGGTCTCAAAAATATAGCCGCCTCTGTTCAGGATATGGGAAATAATTACACCCGCTTTATTTGTATATCAAAAGACCCTGAGATTTATCCCGGAGCAGACAAGACCACAATTATGGCAGTTACTGCCAATACGCCGGGTGCCTTATTCAATTTACTGTCTCATTTCTTTGCCCATGGAATTAATCTGACAAAACTCGAATCAAGACCGATTCCGGACAGAGATTTTGAATTCATGTTTTACTTTGATATAGACGTATCAATTTACTCTCCTAAGTATTACACTGTAATCTCTGAACTTGAGAAAATATGCGAAGATTTTCGTTTTTTGGGAAGCTACTCGGAAAACGTAGGCTGATGGTAAGGAGACACTATTATGATTCACGCAACAAATATAAAAACAGGTCTTATCGGCGAAAAATTAAGCCATAGCTTTTCACCGCAAATACATAGCTATCTGGCTGATTATGAGTACAAACTATATGAAATACCGGAAGACCAGGTGGAAAATTTTGTTAAAAACAGTGACGTAGATGCTTTTAACGTTACAATTCCGTACAAAAAAACAGTTATGCAATATCTGGACTATATTTCACCTGAAGCTACCAGAATCGGCGCCGTAAACACGGTCGTGCGCAAAGGCGGCAAGTTATATGGGTACAACACTGACTATTTCGGGATTGTTTATACGGTAAATAAAAGCGGTGTAGACATAAAAAATAAGAAAGTGCTGATTTTAGGCTCCGGCGGAGCTTCCGTTACAGCGCAAACAGCTATGAGAGACTTGGGCGCCGGAGAGGTAATTACTATTTCCAGGAGAGGTGAAAATAATTATGAGAATATATCAAAGCATAAAGATGCTGATATTATTATAAATACAACGCCTGTGGGAATGTATCCTAATAATGGCATATCACCTGTGGATTTAACAATATTTACTTCTTTGCAATGGGTATTTGATATGATTTTCAACCCTAAACGAACAAGGTTACTTTTCCAGGCAGAGCAGTTGGGGATTCGTGTTGCGAATGGATTGCTTATGCTGGTAGCTCAAGCGAAAAAAGCTTGTGAATTCTTCCTTAATACAAAAATTGACGATTCAGAGATTGAATATATTGAAGAAAGAATTGCAGTGAATTCCCAGAATATAGTATTGGTAGGTATGCCGGGCTGCGGCAAAACCACGGTGGGAAAACGCGTAGCGGAGCTTCTCGGCAGAGATTTTGTTGATCTCGACCATGAGATTGAAGTTTTTGCCGGTGAGAAGATTCCTGTGCTTTTTGAAAAATACGGTGAGGAAGGTTTTCGTGTTATTGAACAGCAGGTTGTATCAGAAATCGGTAAAAAGTCCTGGCTTGTAATTTCTACCGGCGGCGGTGTTGTAACAAGAGAGGAAAATTATTATCCTTTATACCAAAACGGTCAGATTATTTATATGCAGCGTGATATAAAAGATTTATGCTGTGAAGGAAGGCCTCTTTCGAAAAAAGGAGCTCTTGAAGAGATGTACAACAGAAGATATCCTTTATATATGAAATTCTCATCTGCAATTGCTCAGGGTACTAATGATGTTGATATATCTGCAAATAATGTTATTAAGGCGGCGAAATTATGAAATTGTTGATTATAAACGGACCGAATTTAAATATGCTGGGCATCAGAGAGCCTGCAATATACGGAAAAAATACATACAGTGAATTATGTAGAATGATTGAAAAAGCTTGCGAAGGTATAGAATTTGAAATATACCAATCAAATCACGAGGGCGCGATTGTTGACAAAATTCAAAGTGCTTTTAACGTGTTTGACGGGATTGTAATAAATCCTGCTGCTTATACTCATACAAGTGTTGCGATTCTCGATGCACTCAAATCTGTAAACATACCTACTGTTGAGGTACACATTTCAGATATAAACACAAGAGAGGATTTTCGTAAATTTTCATACGTATCGCTGTATGCCTGCAAAACAATCGCAGGTCGCGGCTTTGACGGTTACGTTGAGGCAATTGAGTACCTAAGAGCATCTGTGTAAAAGAAGAAAGAAGGCTGTATATTATGTCAATGGAATTCAAACGACAACTTCCTATTCCAAAAGAAGTAAAGCAAATGTATCCCGTATCTGATAAGGCTGCCAAGGTAAAGGCCAGATTGGATAAGGAAATTGCTGATGTTTTCACGGGAAAATCTCAAAAGAAAATACTTATAATCGGGCCTTGCTCTGCTGACAGAGGAGATGCTGTTTTTGAATATTGCAGTAGACTTAAAAAGGTTCAAGAGCAAGTGACAGACAAGCTTATTCTCATTCCCAGAGTGTATACCAACAAGCCGCGCACAACCGGTGACGGATATAAAGGAATGCTTCATCAGCCAGACCCAAACGAGAAGCCGAATCCGTTTAAGGGCGTATTGGCTATTCGAGCACTGCATACGAGAATTTTGACAGAACTTGGAATGTCCACCGCGGACGAAATGCTGTATCCTGCTAACTATTGGTATTTATCGGATCTTATGTCATACGTTGCCGTAGGGGCAAGAAGTGTGGAAAATCAAGAACATAGACTTGTTTCCAGTGGCATTACCGTGCCTGTGGGTATGAAAAATCCTACCAGTGGTGATTTGTCTGTTATGATGAACGCCATCAAAGCGGCACATCACAGTCATGAATTCATATATCGCGGATGGGACGTTGAAACGTCAGGTAATCCTCTGACACATGCCATTTTACGCGGTTCTGTGAATAAACACGGTCAGAATATTCCAAATTACCACTATGAAGATTTGGAATTTCTCTGTGAAATGTATGAAAAAACCGGAGTTGAAAATCCTGCGTTTATTGTAGACACTAATCATTCAAACTCCGGTAAAAAATACTATGAACAGCCAAGAATCTGTAAAGAGGTTCTCCATTCTTGTCGTCACGACCAAGCGGTGAATAAACTTTTCAGAGGCTTTATCATCGAAAGCTATCTTGAAGACGGTTGCCAGGCTATAAGTGCAGACGAAGTATACGGCAAATCAATCACAGATCCGTGTCTCGGCTGGGATAAAACGGAAAAACTTATTTTCGATATTGCAGATTTACTATGAAACGTAACGTATAAATTAATCCACCGCGATTGTATCTCCGGGAGCTATCCGGAGATCAATTTTATTATCGCAACGAAGGAATATCTCTATACTTGTAGGATTGTGAATTGTTCTTCCGTCAGCGGAGAACTGCAATGA
Source organism: Clostridia bacterium (assembly GCA_017517275.1). Taxonomy (GTDB): domain Bacteria; phylum Bacillota; class Clostridia; order UBA1212; family UBA1255; genus SIG424. The sequence continues at coordinate 15,291 of JAFWZX010000018.1, read as the reverse complement.
TTTATACGCATTTGTATAATCGCACACCTGTATGTTTGTGGCGTACCATATATCTTCTTTATTTGCGACTTTCTCGAAGAAATTCTCAATAATATACCAGTTATTATTGTTGTCGAATTCAAAGGAATGGCCCCACAAATAGAACAACCACGGATCTTTGACCGGTGAATCATTTACAAACGTATCTGCGAGCTTCATTAAATCCGGATGCGCATGATGACACGTGGGATTGAGCTCAAGCCAGTTATCCGGAATGTTAAAAGATAAAGTTGCCTTTGTCGTTCTGGCATAAGCAATGCCGCAGGTTTTAAACAAATCTATTATGTCTTTGGAGTATACTCCGTACGGGTATGCATGCCCGCGACAAATACCGCCGAAATCAGCCTCGATATTTTTCCTGTCTTCCATTATTTCGTAAGCTACCTGACCTAATGAAAGCTTGTTGATAAAAGGATGTGTATAACAATGAGTAGCAATTTCGAAAAGGGGAGCAGAAAGGTACACCTCTTTATATTTGCTTCTTGTTAATCTGCCTTTATAATCCGACGAGAGGATAGTATCTTCAGGAGGATACATGCCTGTATTTATATTGAAAGTACCGGCAATATTCCATTTTTTCATAAGCTCGCACAGCCGTACGTCCTGCGTATGGCCGTCATCATAACTGAGTGTCAGACATTTCTTCTTTCCACCCGGAAAACGCATAGATATATCATGTAAACATGTAGCCATATTGTCACCTCGGATTTATTATATATCAGTACCCGGGCATTATCAATGTTCTGAGAAGAAGACGGAAAATATATCTCATTTATTTGTTGATTTTGCAGTTTATTATGATATAATGCGGGCAACTCAAGACAAAGTAAAGAGAGGTCCCGACCTATGGATAAGATTAGATTTGGTGTTTTTGGATTGTGGAGAGGTGAAGCGTTTGTTCAAGTGATTAACACTTTCAAAGATAGCGCTGTTTTGGTGTCCGTATGCGACAGGCTTGAGGATCGTTGCAAACAAGCTATAAGCATTTGTGAGAAAGCCGGCGTTACCGGGGTAAAATGTTTTAGCGACTTTGATTCATTTATAGACAGTGGCTTAGATGTCGTTGTGCTATGTAACAATTTTCACATGCATGCTCCGTATGCTATTCGCGCTTTGAAAAAAGGTATTCACGTTATCAGTGAATGTACGACAGGTTCTACTATCAAAGAATGCGTAGAACTATGCAGAGTTGTAGAGGAAACCGGCTGCAAATATATGATTGCAGAGAATTATCCTTTTACAAACTCCAAGCTTGAGATGGCTCGTTTATGCCGTGAAGGTTACCTAGGAATAATCCAATACGCAGAAGGTGAGTATAATCACCCCTCTGATGAGAGCGAATTAAGATATTTGACGCCGTATCAGTATCATTGGAGAGCATGGATGCCGCGTACGTATTACGTAACACATTCCATGGGACCTTTGATGTATATGACGAATTCAATGCCGGTAACAGTTAATGCCAGAGCGGTTCACAGTCCTCAGCTTCAGCAATTTGAGGATTTCAGACCGAATTACGACTCAATGGGCATGATGTTCTGTATGATGGACAACGGTGCCTTGTTCCGTTTCTCAGGAAGCAGCGATCTGCCTACTCCAAGCGGCTACAGAGTGGTAGGAGAGAGAGGCTCAGCTGAGTGCGGTAGGCTTGTTCCGCCCGGACAGGTATATGCTCATTACAATCATTGGCAGATTCCGGAAGGCATGAGCAGAACTCAAACGTATAACCCGGTTAAAACAGAAGTAATGCGCAAAGCCGAGAACTTTGGTCATGGCGGCGGTGATTATTATATCATCTATAATATGATCGAAGCCCTTTTGCATGACACCCCGTATTTCTTTGACGTATATAAGGGAGCTGCGATGAGTGCAACGGCTATATACGGATGGCGCAGTGTTATTAATGATGGCAAAACGTATCATATTCCCGATTTTTCTAACGAAGAAGAACGTAAGAAGGTTGAAGATGACGATCTTACACCGTTTCCAAAAGAAGACGGCAGCGGTATTACCCTTCCTTGTTCTACTATGGATGCGAAGAAACAGGGCTATAACATAGGAATTTAACTTTTTAATATATATAAAACACATAAGGAGGCTAAGAAAATGAATGAAGTAAAATTTGGCGTGTTTGGATTATGGAGAGGCGCATGTTTCGTAGGAATTATCAATAAATATGAAGGTGCAGTTGTTACGGCAGTTTGCGATAAAAGTGAAGTTCGCCGTAACGACGTAAAGAACATCTGTGAAAAAGCCGGTGTGCTTGACCGTGTTTCTTTTTATGAGGATTTTGATGAATTTATAGAAGGAGATATGGACGTTGTATTTTTGTGCAACAACTTTAATGAACATGCAAAGTATGCAATCAAAGCTCTTGAAAAGGGCAAGCATGTTATCAGTGAGTGTATTGCCGGCGCAACGTTAAAAGAGTGTGTTGATCTTTGCCGCGCGGTTGAGAAGTCCGGTTGTAAATACATGATAGCTGAGAACTATCCGTTTACAAATACTCGTCTTGAGATGGCTCGTCTTAGCCACGAAGGTTTGCTGGGTAAGATTCTCTATGCAGATGGTGAATATAATCACCCATCCAGCACAGAGGAACTTAAATATTTGACTCCAGGCGTTAACCACTGGAGAGCTTGGTATCCTCGTACTTATTATATTACCCACTCTATGGGACCTTTGATGTATATGGCAAATGCTATGCCGGTAAAAGTAAATGCACGTGCAGTTTATAGTCCGGCACTTAAGGATGTTGCTCCTTTCAGACATAATGCAGATGCTATTACAGACATCCATTGTGTAATGGATAACGGAGCTATTTGCCGTTTCTGTGGTTGTAACCAGACAGCTTCTCCCAGCGGTTACCGTATTATGGGTGAGCGTGGAGCAGCTGAGATGGGTCGCGGTGTTGAAAATAATAAGGTCATGCTGACATTTAACCATTGGGAAGTTCCGGAGGGCTACAAGCAGTATCAGGTATATGAACCTGAGAAAACAGACCTCATAAAACTTTCTGAAGACAGTGGTCACGGCGGCGGCGACTTCTTTATGATTCACAATATGGTTGAAGCTATAAAGAATGACGCGCCTATATTCTTCGACGTATACAAGGGTGCAGCTATGACAGCTACAGCTATTTACTCGTGGCTCAGTATTCTTAATGATGGCGCAACTTACTATATTCCGGATTTCCGCAATGAAGAGGAACGTAAGCTTATCGAAAACGACGATCGTACGCCTTTCCCGAGAGAAGACGGCACAGGAATGGATTTCCCGGCTTGCACAAAAGATGCAGCAGACATGGGCTACAAGATCTAATTGCTTCGTGAAAATATTATAGCAGACTACAAAAAGCAGCAGGCTGACGAACTTATCGTTGGAACGCTGCTTTTTTACCTGAGTTTGTTTTTGTGACAGTGTTCAACGTTTTTGATAAAGTAATGCATAATATTGACACGGTACATGCCTGATCATTACTTGCAGTCTTCTTGAAAAGCGTGCTATAATTTTGACGTTATGACCACACCGCTTACTGCCATATCCGGAATACAGCAGACCAGAGCAAAGCAACTTGAAGCTTTGGGAGTTCGGTGTGTCGAAGATTTGATTACGCTTTATCCAAGAGGCTATGAATTTCGTGCTAACGTCAAAAGAATTTGTGAAATAACGGGAGCAGATATTACAGCTCAAACTGCAATTACTTTAATTGGCACAATTAGCGATGTAAAAAGCAAATATATCCGGTCGAATCTAACAATAACAAGTATGAGACTTAGTGATATGACCGGTAGCGTGGTTATTACTATGTTTAATCAAGTGTATAATGTAAAAAAACTTTATCCAAACCAGAAAATAGCTGTATTTGGCAACGTGACACAAGGGGTGTATTCACTTGAAATGAACAATCCCGCTTTCACAATTAATCCTGATAATGACAGAGATTTCTTCGAAATAAAACCGATATATCCTCTTTCTGCCGGCCTATCCCAGAATATGATGCGGAAATTTATAAAAAATGCTTTTGCCATAACAAAGGCTCCTAAGGAAAATCTTCCTTCGGATATCATTGAGAAGCGTCGTTTCCCTTCAAGGAAAACAGCACTGATAAATATTCATTTTCCAAAAAATGAAGCGGATATTTGTGCGGCCAGAAAGAGACTTGTATACGAAGAACTTTTTATAATTCAGCTTATGCTGATGCTTATTAAAACTGATAAAAAAGCTGCTGACGGAGCGATTTCATTTGCAAATAGTGATAATGGAATTATTGATAAGTTTATTCGCAGTCTGCCATTTGAACTAACTGCAGGGCAAAGAAAAGTGTGGCAGGACATAATAATCGATATGAATAGCACGAAGGCGATGAACAGACTGGTTTTAGGAGACGTGGGCTCAGGCAAAACTGTTGTTGCCGTACTTGCAATGCTAAAGGCAATTTTATGCGGATATACGGCAGTGTTTATGGCTCCCACGGAGATTCTTGCAAGACAGCATTATAGTAATATAAATAAGATGCTGGATAATATTACTATGCCGGGCGGTGATAAGATCAAAATTACTCTGCTTACAGGGTCACTGCCGCTTAAAGAGAAAAGGCAAGCGCTTGAGGAAATAAAACAGGGTTTTTCGCATATTATAATCGGCACACACGCTCTTATCCAGGCCGGCGTTACTTTTCGCCGACCGGGAATCGTAATAACGGACGAGCAGCATCGTTTCGGCGTAAAGCAGCGGGAAATTCTTCAAAACTCTGATGATAATATCAGCCCGGACGTACTTGTAATGTCAGCAACACCGATTCCAAGGACTCTGGCGCTGGTGCTCTACGGCGACCTGGATATATCAACACTTAAAGGTAAACCTTCACAGCGCAAACCGGTTATAACACTTGTAAGACAGTCGGATGCAAGAGAGAATATTTATAAATGGGCAACAGATCAAATTACACGTAAGAATGCACAGGTATATATAGTTCATCCTTTAATAGAGCAGGGGGAAAGTGATATGCTCAGTGTAGAGGAAAATTACAAGAAAATGACAACTGATGCCAATAGCCCGTTTGTGGAGAAAAAAATTTCAACTGGTCTGGTGCATGGCAAGATGTCTGCTAAAGACAAGGCCTCAGTAATGGAAGATTTTGTAAACGGAAAGACGTCTGTTCTTTTCTCAACCACGGTTATAGAAGTTGGTGTTGACGTGCCGAAGGCGACTATAATGATAATTGAGAATGCGGAAAGATTCGGTTTGGCTCAGCTTCATCAGCTAAGAGGCAGGGTAGGCAGAGGAGCAGATCAATCGTATTGCGTGCTTGTGACACGAGCGTCCGACGGACCGAGAATGAAAATAATGGAGCAATCTAATGACGGCTTTGAAATCTCCGAGAAAGATTTAGAGCTACGCGGCCCGGGGGATTTCTTCGGGACACAGCAAAGCGGCTTGCCACCGTTTAAAATCGCAAATCTTTACAGCGACACGGACATATTAAAAGAAGCGCAACAAGATGCGCTTCTTTTAGAAAAAAACATATCAGAATATGATGATTATATAAAATACATTAAAAGCATAATACCAAGCAAAATATCGCTGTGATCAGATATTACATTTGATGCTTTGCCCTGTCTTAGCTGATTCAAATAACAAGTCAATAACCTTCATAACACGTAAAGCTTCTTCCGGTTTAACAATAAGCTCTACGTCGTTGCTTCCGTTTGTCTTACTATCTATAACAGCACAAATGTTGTTATAAAAATCAGACCATGAAGGATTAACTACAGGCAGCTCAATCTCTTCAGTGGTTTCACGCGGGCGTGGGGCCATAGTACGTGTAGGACCTGCTTCTGTGTAGACAATCTCGCTTGTCCATTCAAGTTCTTTATTGTCAAGCAAGCGAACCATTCTGCCGTTACAACTCCAATCGTTAATAATTAGCGTGCCGTCTGTACACATAACGTGCCATCTTGCCTGGTTTATAAAACAGTTTGTATCAACCTGCACCATGGCAACTATTCCATTTTCAAATTGAATGTGAAGTCTGCAGTTGTCGTCAACGTCGTTAGAATAAACTTCAAAGAGTTCTGCACGAACAGAAACAACAGGGGATTTAATCATCCACATAAGCTGGTCAAGCATATGTACTCCCCAGTCAAGGAGCATGCCGCCTCCGTTTTTCTTAACGCCTCTCCAACCGGAAAGGACTCTTTTAGAACCTTGAACTCTGCTCTCGAAAACGTACGGCGTACCGATTGTTTTATCTTCTATAACTTTCTTAACGATAACAAAATCCTTATCCCAACGTCTGTTTTGGTGTACTGTGAAAACCTTGCCTGTTTCTTTAGCAACGTCCATAATTTCCATCAGTTCGGCAGCGTTCATAGCAACGGGCTTCTCGCAAACAACGTTCTTACCTGCGCGCAGGGCACGGATAGAAAGATCTTTATGGTAATTATTGGGAGTAGCAACAAGTATCAAATCTGTCTGCGGGTCTGCCAGACACTCGTCTAACGATTCATATCCGATAAGACCGAAACTTTTTGCTAAATTACGGCGTTCTTCCTGAACGTCCCATATACCTACTACCTTAATAGAAGGAATTATATCAAATATTCTTGTTACATGGAATGAACCCATTCCGCCGTATCCTATAACAGCCATTTTGTGTTCCATAGTCATCACCTCATATTATTTATACGTTAAATCTAAATAGTGTTATGTCGCCGTCGTTCATAACGTATTCTTTACCTTCTGAACGAACTAACCCTTTTTCCCGGGCAGCATTATATGAACCGCATGCAACCAAATCGTCAAAGGCAACAATCTCTGCTCGGATAAATCCTCGTTCAAAATCAGAGTGAATCTTGCCTGCTGCGCCGGGTGCTTTAGTGCCTTTCTTAATTGTCCATGCGCGAACCTCTTTAGGACCTGCCGTAAGGAAGCTTATAAGGCCGAGCAGGGAGTAGCTTGCTTTAATAAGCTGTGTAAGGCCTGATTCCTCAATGCCTAACTCACTTAGAAACTCTCGACTCTCTTCTTCGCCCATATTGCTTATATCTTCTTCAAGCTTACTGCAGACAACGATTACGCCTGCATTTTCACCGGCAGCAATGTCAGCAAGCTCTTTCACATATTCACAAGAATACGGATCCGATACGTCATCTTCGCTGATGTTTGCAGCATATATTACAGGCTTTGTAGTCAAAAGGAAGAGAGAGTTTACGTAGTCACGTTCTTCTTCGGTAAGCTCCATGCTGCGGGCGGGTTTGAATGCTTCTAAGTGTTCCTTGATTCTTTTAAGCAGTTCAATCTCTGCAAGGAGTTTCTTATCTCCGTTTTTGCTGGCTTTGCCTACTCTGTCAATGCGTCGTTCGATCATCTCTATGTCGGAGAAAATAAGCTCACAATTAATAACTTCTGTATCGCTTGTGGGGGACGTTGACCCTTCTACTCTTATAATATCATCATTGTCAAAGCAACGTACAACGTGAATTAACGCGTCAACCTCACGGATGTGTGACAAGAACTTATTTCCCAATCCCTCGCCCTTGCTGGCACCTTTTACCAAACCTGCGATATCCAGGAATTCTATCGTCGCCGGAGTGTATTTTTCAGGAGAATACATATTGGACAGATAATCAAGACGACTGTCCGGAACGCTCACGATTCCCACATTGGGTTCGATTGTACAAAAGGGATAATTAGCACTTTGTGCGCCTGCCTTGGTCAAGGCATTGAATAATGTACTTTTACCAACATTTGGCAAACCTATAATACCGAGATTCATATATCTACCATCTTTCCGTTTTACATCTTTTTTGTTCTATGATATAATGCAAAACAAATAGCCTATCGAGGGCTTTTATAAAACATATTGCAACAAAAGTCAAGTGTTATATAAATACTCTCCGATTTGCTACTTTATATATTATCTGCAAGGAGCTGATTTACTTGTCACAATTCGTGAAACAAAAAATACTTGTTGTTGATGATGATGAGAATATATGCGATTTAATCAGAATGTATTTTGAGAACGAAGGATTTGCCGTTACTACCGCAAACGATGGACTTGCCGCTATTGATATTTTTAAGAATAGCACACCTGATATGGTAGTCCTTGATATTATGATGCCGGGTGCAGACGGATGGCAAGTATGTCGCGAGATCAGGAAAATCAGCCAGGCTCCTGTTATTATGCTTTCGGCAAAGGGTGAAGTTTTCGATAAGGTCCTTGCTCTTGAACTTGGCGCAGACGACTATATGGTAAAGCCTTTTGATTCCAAAGAACTTGTTGCACGTGTTAAAGCTATTTTAAGACGTACATCTAAGAATGATGAATTGGCTCAAGATGAGGTTGTTTTCCCTAATCTGCTCGTAAATAAGACAACTTATACCGTTAAAGTTAACGGTAATGAAGTTGCAATGCCTCCCAAAGAATTAGAACTTCTGTTCTTCCTTTCTTCAAATCCCAACAAGGTTTATACGAGAGACCAACTGTTAGAGTTTATTTGGGGATATGATTTTTTTGGTGATTCAAGAACTGTAGACGTACACATCAAGCGCCTGCGCGAGAAGATTGAAGACGGTAAGCACAATTGGCAGATTAAGACTGTATGGGGAATAGGATACAAATTTGAAGTAAAATGAAAACGTCAATTTTTGGTAAATTTTCAGTATTGTTCACAACAATCATTGTATTAACCTCAGTTTTATCATGTGTTCTTATGTACAATTTTATTGAAAAGTATACCATTGATTCCAGACGTGAAGATATGTGCGCTGCCATTGACGATCTTGAAGTTTTGCTGATACAGTATATGGTTGCTGTGAATAACGGCATAACAGAATCAGGCGAATGGTCCTCTGAAAGTGCAAAAGAAGATTGTGAAAATAAATTACAACGATTCAAGGAACGAATGGAGTTTTATTATAAACAGCTCGACTCACACATTTATCTATCAGGTGTAGACGGTGAGCTGTTATTTTCATATCCATATTTACCTAACGTAGACACTCTTGATGCTGCAGAATATTTACCTAAAACAGTATATTCTAAAATGATTGTTAGAGATGCCGAGGGCAAGGCCGCATATTATTTCCGTGAAAAGAAACAGTATTATATGGGTGACAGCGATGAAGTAAAAGTAGACGAAAACGGCTTTTCTGAGTCATTGGGAGATTTTTACGGATTATACAGCGGATATGATGTTTCGGTTTTTACCGTATCGAAAATAATATATTTTACGTATCCTGATACGTATATACCTGCCCAGTACGGGAAGATAACGTTTTGCGCATCTATGGAGGAAGTAGCTCAGGCAAGATCTACGATGCTCCGCTATTTTATATTGTCCACAATTGTTGCTATCGCAGTGGAACTTATTATTATTCTGTGGGTTACACGCAGAATGACAAGGCCTATAAGAGAAGTTGAATATTTAACAAAAAATTTGGCAAAAGGCAATTATAAGAGTAAAATAGAGAAGACGACAAACGATGAGATTGGAGCGCTTATCGACAGCTATAACAATCTTACAGACGAATTGGCAAAGTTGGATAAGGTAAGAAGCGATTTCATCGCCGCTGTTTCACATGAATTAAGGACTCCTATGACTACTATAAGGGGGTTTGTGGACGGAATGATAGACGGGGTTATTCCTCCGACCAGGCAAGCACATTATCTGAATGTCATCAAGGAAGAGATTATTCGTATGAACGGTCTTGTAAACGATCTGCTGGATATGACAAGACTTCAAAGCGGTGCAGTGCAGTTGGATATACAGTCACACGATATAATCCAGATTATACGCGGAGTTGTGACAAAATTGGAACCGATTATCAAAGAAAAAGACATAAATATCATGTATCATTTCTCTTGTGACAGTTGCTATGTTGCTACAGACAGAGCCTCTATAGAGAGGGTACTTATCAATCTTATACAAAATGCGGTTAAGTTTACGTCAAATGGTGGTAAGATAGTATTATCTGTCAAGAGAAACGACAATAACGTGCTGGTTAGCGTAGCAGACAACGGCATCGGAATTGCGTCAGAAGAGTTACCTTTTATTTTTGAAAGGTTCTATAAGGCGGATAAATCACGTGGCCTTGATAAAAAGGGAACAGGCCTGGGATTGGCAATAACAAAGAGTATTATTGAAGCTCACGGACAGACTATAAAAGTAGTCAGTAAGATAAACGAAGGAACTAAGTTTACTTTTACTTTACAAAGAAAGGATAGTTAAGCACATGTTTGAAGACGAAAAGAAAGAAAATCAAGAGCAGAACACTGTAAATATACCGGTTGTTGAAGAGAAACCGGTAGTACAAGAGAGCAGTGCAGAGGCAGACGTTATACAGAATCCTGTAAAAAATCAGGACGAAGTTGTTGCAGAAAGGAAAGAAGAAGATTATCTAAATGAAATTAATCGCCTTCAAGAAGAGTATAAACAATATCAAAAGGCAAAGAGAGAAGCATTAGAGCGGCAGAAGAAAGAAGAAGCTGCCAAGGCTGCTGCTTTGAATCAAAGGAAAGGACTTGGTTCTTTCCCGACGATACTGATATCAGTAGGGGCTGCAACGATGGTATTTATCCTGATATTCTGTGCACTTGCCTTTTTCCCGTCAAAAGATGAGAGCTTTTTATCTCAAATTTTTAGCGATGTAACAATTATACAGCAAAACAGTACGATTACAGGCACTCCCGGTACGTCTACCGATATCGGCGGCACTACCGTTAATCCGGGTGACAACGTAAATATCACGGTGGAGTCAGATTCGATTGCAGCTGCCGTATATGCCAAGGTAGTGAATTCGGTTGTCGGTATTGAAGTTACAAAGGTAGATGGCGGCAAATGGAATCAGACTGAGACAACGTATTCACAAGGCTCAGGTATTGTGTACAGCAGTGACGGAACTATTGTAACAAACTATCATGTTATAGAAGCTGCTGTAAATAAAAATACCGGCAAACTTAATTCATCATTTAATATTTACGCATACTTTGATACAAAACTTACACAATTCACAAAGGATGTCACTCTCGTAGGATATGACGTTGCCAGTGATATAGCAGTCCTTAAGTTCAATATAAAAGGCGTGCAGCCGATTACTGTTGCAAATTCTAATGAGATAACTATCGGCGAGCCTGTAGTTGCCATAGGGTGCCCCGGCGGTCTTGACTTTATGAATTCAGTAAGTGAAGGTATCGTAAGCGGAACAAACAGAGCAATTGCGGTGTCAAATACAGAGATGGTTTACGATCTTATACAGACAACCGCTGCAATCAACCCCGGTAACAGCGGCGGGGCTCTTCTTAACAGCAGAGGAGAACTGGTAGGAATATGCGCCATGAAGCTGTCTGATATAAATTACGAGGGTATGGGCTTTGCAATCAGCTCAAATACTGTTAAAAAAATTGTAGAATCTATCAGAAAATACGGATACTACAACAAACCGGTATTAGGTGTAACCATTGATACAACATACACCATGGCTATAGCTCAAAGTAACGGATGGCCTCTTGGCGCTGCTGTTACTGAAGTTACAGAAGGTTCTTGCGCAGACAAGGCCGGTATTGCCAAGAATGATATTATTACTGAAATTAACTCTAAAAGAATAGAGACTTTTATCGATCTTCGTGCAGCGCTGCTGTCTTATTCACCGGGTGAAACTATCCTTATTGAAATCTACAGAATCGATGATAACAAGAAGATTATAGTTCAGGTTACTCTGGATGCAGCACAGAGATAATATGTAAAGCCCAAGTAAAAATGAACAAGATCGAGTATAACAGACAAAGAATTCTAAAGCTGATTGAAAGGCTTGAAGAATTATATCCTGAGGCACATTGTACGCTATCGTTCAAAAATACTTTCGAACTGCTTATTTGCACGCAATTATCTGCCCAAAGTACAGATGCAAGAGTAAATATAGTAACTCCGGCATTGTTCAAAAGATTCCCGCGACCGCAGGATTTTGCAGAAGCAGACGTAGAAGAGATCGAAAAGCTCATTGCTCCTGTGGGTATTTATAAAAACAAGGCAAGAAATATTAAAAACTGCAGTATAATGCTATGTGAAAAGTATGCAGGAGAAGTGCCGGATACGATGGAAGCCTTAGTTGCGCTTCCGGGTACAGGCCGCAAGACGGCAAACCTAGTGTTAGGGGAAGCTTTTGGGAAGCCGGCTTACATAGTTGACACTCACACAGGTAGACTATGCCGCAGAATTGGCCTTACAGAGAGTGATGACCCTGTGAAGATCGAACAAGATTTGAGGAAGGTTTTTCCTCCTGAAAAGGATACCGGAGGCATAAGCTTGGGCTTATGCCACAGATTTGTACATCATGGCAGAGTTTGCTGCAAAGCCCGCAATCCTTTATGTCAATCTTGCGGAATTCGTGATCTGTGTGATTGGAATAATACGTAATATTACTTAAAGCCGTTTACAATATTATTAAACAATTCTTCAAAAGCAACACCGCCTGCGGTGTTGTTTTTTATTTCATTTGTAGTACTCAAGGAAAAAATCAAAATATCTGTTTGATTGATTGGATAGAACTCCTGCTTTGTAAAGGCTTTTCCGGTGCGATAAGTCCACTGCCTTCCTGATATTTCACCGAAAAGTACGTTTTTTTCATTTAAATTGAATACGTTTGAATTCATAAACTCTCGGGAAAGCTCCAGATACTTATCCAGACTGTGAACGGACGTAATAATTTGCACAAAACCATATATACCGCTATTTGTGTTAGTACCTTCTATGTCCAGATGGTATTTTATTTCACTGTCTTCAAACTGGCGCAAAGTCATAACGGTATCTTTTATTTCCGGAATCGTACTGTAAAAGCCTCCGGAAGCATTTACCATATTTTTACCTGTATCGCGCATCGTCGTTGCGTATTGGAAGATCATGTACAGTATTATAAGAATCAGGACAAGTATAAGTATTTTAAATATTAAAGAGGATTTTCTTTTCACAGATTCAGTCACCGTTATTATCGTTTATGAAAATATATATGCTTTATTTTAGCAAAAAATGAAAGCCTACATATAATATATTGAACGAGATTTGTATGAGGTGTCGGATGAAGGTTGTTGTAATAAAACCTCCGCGTATTATGGGAGGACTACTGAGACTTATATTTGGAATGAGGAAAGAGGAATAAATAGCAGACGTTATATTTCAAATACGCCGCTATGCGTATATTCTTTGTCACCCAGACGTTTTGACGCCTGTGGATATCCTAACGTATATACGTCAGTACATCTTGCGGCCAGTCCTGCAAAATATTTATCTGACGTTGCAAGCTTAGAAAGGGAAATGTCAACGGGAATGACACTTTTACTTGTAATAGCGTCAATTAAAGAACCTGCATTTTTACGAAAACCGATTATTTTTATGAAACCGGGACTGTGATTCAGGTCCTGTGCCTTGATTCCCAATAAAGAGGCAAGACAAATACGCCTTATACGAGAAGACGTGTATCTTGCACACGTTGAAGCACTGATAAGCCCCTCTAAAGTTCCGTGTGCAAGAGCGTTTTTATATATAGCATACTCAAGCCCTTCTGATACAAAAGGAAGATTTCTGATATCTTCCGTCGTTTTTGAACGCAAAGAGGCAATAATTGCATTCTCGTAGTTTCTTATAAGAACAGGAGCTTTGCCTGACTGTATTTCTTCTTTTAGAATGTTAAATGAATTCTCAGACATGAAATTTCTACAGTGGTTTATTTCCCCGGAAGAGATTTTTACACGCAACGATGAGGCTGACGTGACGTTCTTGCTTTGTGTACGCAATATGGGGAATGGAACGATATTGCTGTTTAGTTTTGTCAAAGCTCGTAGGTATTCTATTCCCAGAATATCGTTCGGGCCGGGTTCAAAACCGTAGGATTTGCTAATGCTGGCGGCGTATGACATACCGGATGCCAGATTTTCTCTTAGTTTTTCAGTAAAGCCGGCGTTGTTTCCGTCTGCTTCCTCTGCCAACTTACGAAGTTCATTGGCCGTAAGACCCTTTTCACTTCCAAAAACAAGATAGTCTACAACCCCAAGCTGGCAGGCGGTCTTGACACCGTAGTATGCATACAGATTTGCAGGCGCAAACGAGGCAAAACAAGGAAGCTCCACAACCATATCTACTCCGGCACGAAGACAAGACTTGGCTCTGGCCCATTTATCGATAATGGCAGGTTCTCCTCTTTGTACGAAATTACCGCTCATTATTGCAATTATATAGTCTGCTTTTGTTTGTTCTTTAGCAGACTGGATAAGATATTCGTGTCCGTTGTGAAAAGGATTGTATTCGCATATAATGGCAGCAACTTTCATAAATTATCTCCTTGTTTTTTCATAAGTAAGTATAACACAGCGGTGCTTGAATGCAAAAGACTATATCAATATATTTATTGTATTTATGTGATACATATGTTATAATCGTGAAAACTTAACCCAACGGAACTTAATAATGAATGTGCAGTAAGGGTGATTCCTATACTGCATTTTGTATGTTTTATAGACAAGGAGGTCTATAATGCTGGAGATCACACAGTATTCTTCCACTCTTAACAGTGTTCTTGATAACTCAAAGATCACACCGGAAGACATTTTGCTTTTCACACGTATTGACATGGATAAAGAGCTGATTAAGTCTGATACATATCTCTTTATCACAAAAGATTCATTGTTTATAGTTGAAGGATTGAACGCAATAGAGGGACAAACCGGGTTTAGTATTAAAAGAAACAGACTTAAGCTGACGTACTGCCACAAAAATACAGAAAGCTATGAGCTTTCTCAATATAAAGATTTTTCTGTAGAAGAACTTATATCTACCGGCAGATTGATCGCAAAGAAGGGCGATGAATCTGTTTGTCTTGCTATATTTACAAATGCTTGCAAAGCCGACGTACGTCTCTTTGTAAAGTATCTTAATATGTATCAAAAAGACGGTAAAATAGAAAAAGACGAGGGGGATTTTAAAAAGGACAATTTCTGCCCGAAATGTCATTCTCGTTATCCGGATTCCAATAGAAAGATTTGCCCCAAGTGTATGGACAAGGGCAAGCTTGTAAGAAGAATGTGGATCTTTATTCGTAAGTATATAAAGGAAATGTTGCTGGTTCTTTTTGCACTGATATTAGTCAGCGCAATAGGTGTTATCGCTCCATATTTTTCATCCAGATTTTTCTATGACAAGATATTAGATGAAAACAGTTCGTTTTACGGACAGATTTTGTTTATGATAGGTATTATCG
>JAFWZX010000017.1 GCA_017517275.1 Clostridia bacterium | reverse complement strand
CACTCGAATCTATCAACAATATCCTTATGGGATAAGATGGTTTGTGTACCGGTAATGTTATCAGGTATGGCAATTTTTGTGATAATATAACTATTCTCGCCGTATTTATTAAACTCTTCTCGCGTGGTACGGTGGCGTGCAGATAAAATATAAATCAATCTATTTTCAACATCCATGCTAAATGCCGGCCAGCCCCAACCAATCGTATCAAAAGAATAATCAGCTTTGTCCCTCTCTGTAAAAATAAACGTATGGACAGCCGTACAACTAAAATCACGATTGATCCTCTCAATGCTCGCGCGAACGATATATCCGTCGTTAGTTTTTTCACCGCTGTTTCCAATGTTTACCATTAAATAAGGGAAATCAGAATCAGGAGCAGGCTCTGTACCTAAGAACATTGCCTGGTTTGCATGATTTGCAAATCTCTTATCAGGGCTGCCTGCGTTATATGAACTTAATTTAAATACGGCAATAGGCTTTGACATGCGTGTTTCTAAATTATAGACGCAACACATTCCTGTGTGAAATAGCATAAAGCCGTATTTCTGATATATAGCAAAACCTTGGGGATAACAGCCTGTCGGGTTTTCGTATGACATAAAAAGCTTCGGGGTACTAAAACAGGTAAGACTCATAATTCAGACTTTCTTAATTATATCACATGAAAATAAACGAGCATTTGCACCGTATGTATCATTGATGGTAAGTTCTACACTCTTTGTGCCGGCGGGTAAGTCAATCATGGTAAGATAGCTGTGATTATTGTTAACGGCTTTCAAAATTTGTTGAGAATTATCGTGTAGAGTCGCTTTGACTGTATAACTCTTTGCAAGATTTTCCGGCATATTAAGAGGCTTGAAGTTTAATCTGCGATGAGATTTTTGTGAAAAAGGATTATTCTTATAATTGTCCGGATTGATACTGCTTCGAGTATAATCAGGATCAAAAAAGATACGTAATGCATAGCCGTTTTCTATAGGCTCATTTATATTGTAAATAATAGGTTGATTTTCACTTAATTCAACGTGGTTTGTCATTTCGGGAAGAGGCCTGTCAATACCGTTTGTAAGGCGGGCAAACTCCTCGTCTGTAAGATTTGAAGTAACGCGTGACATAATCCGGTCCATCTCTCTAATAAAACCGGGGAGATAACTGCCGTTATTCATAAGATTTCTTTGAAGTTCGCCTATGTAATTATTGTATATATCAGCAGGAAAAACGTTATATTTTACACATAGATTTGCAGCACTACCGGCAGCTTGCCCCATAAGGCTGCACGTTGCCATGACGCGGGTAGAGCTCATTGCCATATGAGAGGCGCTTATATTTCTGCCTGCAAACATAAGATTGCTGATATTTGCAGAGTATAGACAGCGATATGCAATAGGATAGGGGACTTTTACGGGATAATGCGTAGATGTGTATCCGTATGAATCGAATCCTTCTACGTTATGATCATCCATCGTCCATCCGCCGTATGCAATTGTGTCTTCAAAGGGGGTTCCTTCGGTTAAATCGTTTGCTGTAAGAACGTAGGCTCCTTTATAACGGCGGCTTTCGCGTTTTCCGGGAAGAAAACCGACCCATTCTAACTCGTAATTCAAAGCTTCGGGATGATGCCCGGAATTTTTGAAATGATCCCATATACCATACACAATAGAAAGAAGTTTATCGCGACATTCTTCCGTGTCTTCAATACCGTCTTTAGTATTGCCTCCGACTTCTATCCACCAAAAGTTATTATTAGAGTAGGCACAATTGTGATTTTTACCTTCTAATTGCTTATCATCATATTTTTCGGCCCACACAGGTGCAATAAACTCTACTGGATGATCTGTTTGTCTTGCCTGAAGCAAACATGACATGCCCATATGTTTGCCGTCTGCAACGTCACGTGCTATGCTCTCTGCGAACGTTGTTTTATCCTCTCGTCCTAACATATATTCTGCCTGCGTAAGATCTGCGAGAATACTGTCTCCGGAACAATCGATAAAGACAGATGCCTCTACTGTATGCCACGTATACGTTGTCAATTGCCATCCTGTAACACTTTTTATTACATTTTGTTCCGAATGAGCATCACAAACTGAACAATTCATTATCGTGATCAGATTGGGTTGCGTTCTTAGCTTACTATATAAAACAGCATCCCATTGGTGGGCGTTCATATGAGGATTATAATAAATGTTGTCAAGATCAAGTTCCATAATAATTCCGGATTCGCGAAAAGAATTACCTGCGCCTCTGACCCACATTCTAATCTCACTTGAGGAATTACCGCCAAGAACAGGTCTGTCCTGAATCAAGATAACCTGACTGCCTCCACGCGCCGCTTCGAGTGCTGCACATACACCGCTAAGACCTCCGCCGATAATACAAATATCAGATTTGTGATTGATTTTTTTCATTTATACACCTTCTAAATATACATTTTGTTCTCTTAATACAGCTTGTAGTTGTGAAACGGACAAATCTTTTGCTTTGATTGACTGCTCAGTCATAAGAGCTGCAGCAACTCCCGCTGCCTGTCCTAATGCCATACACGGTGGCATTACACGTATAGCACCGGCAGCGTCCGATTCGGCACTTATACATCTTCCTGCAACAAGAAGATTGTCAAAATCTTTTGGAACCATCGTTCCGAATGAAACACCGTAATACTTGCCTTCGGGAAGCGTGACGTATTGATTTGATAGGGGACCGAATTTACCGTGGATGTCAATAGAATTTGCAGCTACCATAATAGAGTCTTCGGGTATTTTCCCTTCCAGAACGTTGTCTGCCGTTAAGGTGCTGAGCCCTACTATATGTCTTGTTTCTCTGATACCCAGATGAGAACCGCTGCACAGTAGTTTTGCATTTTCACAGCCCGGAACGTATTTTACAAGGAAACGGAAAATCTGGTCGACCTGGAGACGGCCTTCTATAGAACCGCGGGTAAGGCTCTCTGCATCTGTCCCGTCTATATCCATAATCCTGGATGTATTAACGCTCCATTCGTCTTCCTTAACGCCTCTGAATAAACCTATGGAAACTCTTGCGAGATTCCAATCGCCTGCCGCGCGTGCTCTGGAAACGTGCCAATGGAAGGATCTGTAATTTACTCCGTCTTTTCTGTAAAAATCGTTTTTGTGTTCTTCGATATCTTTCTCGATTTTTGATAAATCTACGTTTCCTATACGGAAAAACAGCGAGGCAGGCTGCATTTTACCATTGCCGTTTCCTACTGTGAACTTTGCTCCGGACCGTGCTGCTACGTCAGCATCTCCTGTACAATCAATGAAAACTTTAGCTGAAACTGAGGCAAAACCACTTTTGTTGTGAATTAAAATCTCATCGATCTTATTATATCTGACAGTGGAAGAAACGTAAGTTGTGTAATAAAGTAATTTAACACCTCGTTCGATTAACATTTGCTCTGCAATCCTCTTTAATGCTTCTGCATCAAAAGGAGTTACGTGTATATGTCCGTTTGTTATATATGAAGTAAAAGAGGAGGGGGCTCCGATTTCTTCGGGAGGAAGCGCCGCTCCTTCTGCTATCATCCTGTTTACTAATTCTTCAAAAAGACCTCTTATAAGTTTGGTACCGCCGCTGCTGTCGTAACAAGTCATAAAAGGCGCGACCAGACCTGCTGTTGCCATTCCGCCTACAAAACCGTACTGTTCAATAAGCATGACTTTAACTCCTGAATCTGCTGCTGCACATGCTGCACAAATGCCGGCAGGTCCTCCTCCGACAATAACAACGTCTGTATTATAATGGTTTACAATACTGTCTTTAAAATCCTTCATAAATCTCAGCCTCTCTTTGTATGAAGAATAACAGATTAATTACTCATTTTCAATAGCTGAATGACTTACTTTTTCATAGAGCAGATACACCTTTGACGTACCTAAGGATTACTGTGATCAACCTATAAAAGTTTTGTTTATTAAAAAAATTAATTGTGAAATAAAAAAAATCAAGTATTGACTTAAAAAAATTAAGTTTCTACGGCTTTGAGGGTTGACGGGTATATACGTAAATGGTATTATGATGCACATAACAAATGTTTATGGTGCCATTTATTTGTTTTTTGTGGAGGTGTTTTATATGTATAGGAAGCCTGACAAGTGTCCTGTGTGTGATAGTGAGTTAAAGATTACAAAGATGACCTGTGACAGATGCGGTACTGAGATTTCAGGTATTTTTTCCGGCTGTCGTTTTTGCTCTTTATCTAAAGAAATGAGTGACTATCTTATTGTATTCCTCAAATGCAGAGGTAATATTAAGGAAATCGAGAAGGAACTTGGTATATCATATCCGACTGTAAGAGGCTATACTGAGAATTTACTTTCAGCTCTTGGACTTAACGATTCTGCTTCTGAAGGACCTTACACAAAGGCCGGTATATTTAAAATGCTTGAACGTAAAGAGATAACAGCGCAAGAGGCTGCCTGTATGCTCAAAGAATTGGAGGAGTAGTATGAATAATATGCAAAGTGACATCATAGCAATGATTGATTCTGGAAAAATAACGGCGCAAGAAGCAGAACTTTTATTAAAATTTGCGCAGGAAGAGGAGCTTGCTTGTAATAAAGAAGATTTAGATACAAGACTTGCGCATATAGAAAAAACGATTAGTTTACTTCCTGATTTTTCCAAACTTGAGAAGTTATCTGAACTTGAGAAATTTTCACAATTGGACAATATCAAAGAAGAGTGCGAAGAACTTAGAGATGAGTGCGAAGATATTCGTGACGAATGCGAGTGTCTTCGGGATGAAGATGGCGACTGTGAGGATTATGATGAATTGGAAAATCGTATTTCCGCCGTTGAGCATGACGTTTTTGTTATTAAGGAATGTTTGAGTGCCTTAGAGAAGGAGCTTGCCGATCATTTTGAGTGTCTGAAGATTGATCTTAAAATGTTGGGGAATATTGACAGGCGTCCGGCATATGAGGTCAGATTAAACAAGAAATCTGTCCACGATTGGACTCCTGAGTATGATAAATACGGAATAAGATTTTTTTCTTTTGACAAGTCTGAACGTGAAGCATGGTTTTCACGTAGAAATCAAGATCGAAAAAAAAGAGAAAGTGATAGGAAAAAGCGTTCTTATGACCGTAAAAAGAGAGAAAGCGACAGGCGCCTTAGAGACGAAAAGAGGAAACATCAACCTGAATACAATACTGTGTTTGCTGATAAGATTATCGATGATAATATATACAATACCATTAGAGGAAATATTGCGAAGGATATTAACGGAAATATTTTTGGAGATATATACGGAAATATTATTGATAACGTCAAGGTCACAGGCGACGTAAGATGCGTATCTGCCGGTTTGCAGGGGAATCTTGATGGAGAAATAAATGGTGACTTCTACGGAACGTTAGCAGGATTCTTTAACGGAGTTATTTCAGGGGATTTTGACGGTGTTATGGATTCCGATTTAAATGGAAAGATCGGCGGCTGTTTCACAAGAAATCTTCTTGGTGATTTAAACGGTACGGTAGAAGGAGACTTTCACGGCAGGTTAGACGGTAATCTGAATGGATCTGTCAAAGGTGATATTAACGGATCTGCACTCTTAGGGGACATAAACGGTTTGGTTGGAGGTGACGTTTATCTGGATCACATTGATGGCTCCGTAAACGGACAGATAAGCGGCAGTGTAAAGAGCAATGTGATATTTGGAAATATTTCCGGATTGATTTGCGGTGACATTCGTTCTTTGATTGACGGAAACGTAACAGGTGTAATAAAAGGAGACGTATACGGAGATATCAACGGAGATATTACAGGTATTATTGAAGGCGATATATATGGCAACGTCGATGGTAATATTACCGGGGCTGTGCTTGGTACCGTAAATGGCAACGTTAACGGCGACGTAGACGGCGTGGTGCATGGCGGAGTTACAGGTGTCATTGCTGGACAAGGTAAAGCTTGAAAATGTAATTTAACTCCATTCATAATATGTATGCATGGAGTCAAATAATGGCACAATTTTATTATAGATGCAAAAATTATTAATAATATTGTTGATTTTAATTAAATGGTGTGTTTTAATACAATAGTTAATTATTTTTTGAGAGGGGTAAAACAATGGATAAACTCCAGGATTTTTTTGATCGCATTCAAGCAGACTTGAGTGCTGAGTACATTAAGAGCGCTTATATACTTGCGGCAATATTTGGTGTGGTATTTTTTGCTCTGTTTTTAGTAATGGCAATTAAGCAGAAGAAAGCTCGCGGATTTGGTATTGCAACGGGTATTTTACAATTATTTGGTGCTATCGGTGCAACGATGAACGTTGTAGGATTCCACAGCTCGGAGTTTTTTGCTGTCATAAAGGGAACAGGATCAACACAAGAAGAAGCGGAAGAAGCTCTTAAGGATGCTATGGCGTCTAAACTGGTAGAGATGCTCTCCGGACAGGTTCCTATGATTATTGGATCGATTCTTGTTTTAGTAGCATGGATATTTGGTTTGATATATATTACAAAGATTAAGTCTGAGATTATGAAGGGATTTAGCATACCGGCTTTGATATTACACATTCTTAGATTTGTTTTAATTAGCCCTATCGCTATATCTTTCTCTGAGACTACTCAGGAAGCTCAGGCTTCACGTGATTATTTGTTCTTCGGAGCATGCGCTCTTCCGTATATTCTATTATTCATAGGTGCTCTTATTGGTAAGAAGAAAGAGGTTATCGTTGCTAATGTTGAAGCGCCTGTTGTTGAGGTGGCTCCTGTTGTAGAAGCAAACCCTGTTGAGGAATCAGCACCTGTTGTAGAAGCAGCTCCTGCAGTAGAAGCAGCTCCTGCAGTAGAAGCAGCTCCTGCGGTAGAAGCAACTGAAGAAGTCGGCAATAACTAATAAAAACAACTCGATACTTATGATAGAGAAGATTGTAGAATTCTTTAATAATGTACAGACAGACCTAAACACAGACTATGTGTTCAGGTCTTGTTGTATTTCTGCTGTTTTTGCTGCATTTTTCTTTTCTGTAATCATAGTATTGGCGATTAAAAACAAGCAGTCGAGAATTTTTGGCATTGTCACGTCATTTTTGCAAATTGCCGGATGTATGTCTACGACGTGGTTAGTTGTTTCATTTAATAGGGCGGAGCTCTATAATTTCTTATATGAGTTAACCTTGGATGACCCAAATTTGTCCAAATTCATTATAGACATATTAGGAGTTGGCGTTTTCCGAATGTTTTTGAGCACTATTCCCACATTTACTGCCGCAATTTTTTGCTTGCTGGGATGGCTTAGTGCTTTCTTTTACTTTAATAAAATCAAACCTGAATGCAGCAGAAGAATATCAAACGTGGCTGTAGTATTACATATACTTAAGTTGATTTTAGTATCTCCTATACCGTTTTTCTTTGCGTTTAAAGAGGGAGGATTAACACAGTCGCTTCAGGAACAATACGATATTATCTATTATGCTATATCATCGCTACCGTTTATTACTATATTTATTTCAAATATGATTGGCAACAAAGATAAATTTAATGATTTTTATGGCGATTCAGATTTTGATAATTATCCACCGTTTGAACATGAATCGGATACTGATGTTGTTGTTACTGTGGAAGGTATAGAATACATTAATGAGGTGAAATAATGGATTTAAAAGGTCTTAAAATTAATTTTATTGGAGACAGCATAACGGAAGGCTACGGTACATCCGGGGAAAAATGTCGCTTTTCTGATGTACTTGAAGATAAGTATGGTGTTATATCACGTAACTATGGTATTTGCGGAACGCGTTTCGCAATACAGACATCACCCTCGAATGATCCTATGTATGATAAGGATTTTGTAAGCCGGGTAGATGAAATGGATTTAGATTGTGACGTCGTTATTGTTTTTGGCGGTACTAACGATTATGGACACGGAGATGCACCGCTCGGAGATGTTTCAGACAGGACACAGTTTACTTTCTGTGGGGCTATGCATGCGTTATGTGAGAAATTAATTAACCGTTATCCCGGTTCAAAAATCATCTTTATTACTCCGCTTCACCGATGTGATGAAGAACAGTATAAACAGGAAAAAGGCGGTAAGGTTTTCAGATCATTGAAGCATTATGTGGATGTGATAAGAGAGATTGCTGAATATTATTCTTTGCCTGTTCTTGATTTGTATTCGACGTATGGTATTCAACCTAAAGTGGCCGTTCTCAGGGAAAAATATGTTCCTGACGGACTTCATCCTAATGATGAGGGGCATAAGATTCTGGCTGAGAAAATCGCCGCTTTTTTAAAGGCAATTTAATTTAGTAATAAAAAATAAAATCCCGGGTTTGAATATATTCCCGGGATTTTTTATATCAGTAGCATAAATTGATTTTATAATGACGCAAGATATTTTTGACTCTTTGCAAGACCTTCCCAAGTCTCCATGGTTTTTATTGATTCCTGCTCTACAATATAGATAATATCGTCTCCCAAAGCATCATATATAGCCTTGAAGTCAACAATTCCGTCTCCGATAGCAGTGCCTTCATACGGACTTACTGATAATACTTCCTTCATATGTACCATTGTTACACGATCTTTGTATTTTTTTAAATATTCAACCGGATCCTGCCCGCCTACGGTAGCCCAACATACGTCTAATTGCATACCAACTGAATCAGGGTCAGTGTTGTCGTAGAGCACGTCTAACATCCAACCTTTATCACCGTTCTTTTTAAATTCTCTTGCGTGGTTATGGAAACCGATTTTGATGCCTCGTGCTTTATATTTCTCGCTTAATTCGCTCATATTCTTTGCAAGTTCTAATACTTCGCTCTCTGTCTCAAAGGACGGTCCACCGGGGAGAACAGCATTGCTGCAGCCAAGTTCGTTCAAATATGAAGCAGTCTCTTCAACGTTTGCCATTATATTCGTATGAGTGCTGTATGCAATAAGGCCGAGTTCATCTAACCATGCCTTCATTTGCTGAGCGGGAACATTGAAATATCCGGCAAATTCTACACCTGTATATCCTAATTCTGCTGTTTTCTTCAGCGTTGCGTATACGTCTTGAGCCATGTCTTCTCGTACTGAATAGAGTTGTAAACCTATATGTTTCATAATTTTCACCTCTCATAATATATTTCTGTAATGCTATCATAAAAGTAAAGGTGTATCAAGAAAAAACTTGAGACATTTAATCGAATCGTATATAATCGAACGTAATTGGTCTTATCTGTATAAAAAAAGGATATGTTCCCTGAAAGTAAATAAGTTGTTTATATAAGAGGTGCTTTGTGGGCCTGTTCAAGAAATATTTAAAACCGTTTTTTGGAAGAATGGCAATCGGCTTTGCAATTAAAGTTGCAGGCACGTTGGCTGAGCTTATGTTGCCTTACATTTTGACACACATTTTAAAAAAGGTCGTATTAAACGAAAATATATATGAGATAATTCTCTGGGGAGGAATCATGATATTTTTTTCAGCAATGGCCTGTGTCTGCAATATCGTAGCCAACAGAATGGCAGCAAAAGTCTCAAAAAATTTTGCTCAAAGCGTCAGACAAGATCTTTTTATAAAAACACTTAGATTATCCGCCGTTCAAACAGATGATTTTACCATACCGTCATTAGAATCAAGAATTACTACAGATACATATAACGTACATCATTTCACAAACATGATGCAAAGGTTAGGAGTCAGGGCGCCAATTATGTTAATCGGAGGATTGGCAATCACATTATTTATGGACGCATATCTTTCTTTGGCAATGATAGCTCTTTTGCCATTTATTTTCGTAACCGTTTTTTTTATTTCACGCAAAGGAGTTCCTTTATATGCTAAAGTTCAAAAATCAGTTGACGGGATGATACGCGTTGTAAGAGAAGACCTGCAGGGGATAAGAGTAATCAAAGCTTTGTCCAGGACGGACTATGAACACAAACGTTATGACCGGGTTAATAAAAATCTAATACGCGATGAGATTCACGCAGGAATGATTATGGGTACTGTTAATCCGATAATGACTTTGCTGATGAACGTGGGAATTGTAGCCGTAATTGCTTTGAGTGCATCCAGAGTATCCAAAAATCTATCAGATCCGGAGACTGTAATTGCTTTTATGCAATATTTTACACTTATATCTATGGCAATGATGTCTGTAACAAGAATGTTTGTTATGTATACAAAGAGTGCTGCTTCAGCCGGCAGAATTAGTGAGATTTTGCAGTGCGAAGATCCTATTTCTGTAAAAAGCAAGGAACAATATCCCGATATAAGCACGGATGCTCATATCATGTTTGATAATGTTTCTTTTTCATATAAGGGCAAGAAAAATAACTTAAGTAATATAAGTTTCTCTGTAAAGAAAGGCGGTAGCGTAGGAATTATAGGTGCTACAGGGTCCGGAAAATCTACGATTGTAAAGTTGCTTCTGCGCTTTTACGATACAGACAGTGGGAATATTTATATTAACGGTGAAAATATCCGTACTATAGACAAGCCGCGTCTTTATAAAATGTTTGGTTCGTGTCAGCAAAATGATTTCCTATATGCAGACACTATTGAAGAGAATATAAAATTTGGAAGGGACGTATCGTTTGAACAGGTAGTAAAGGCTGCCCGTATTGCGCAGGCTGATGATTTTATCAATGCCTTTCCCGAGGGCTACAATCATATGTTATCTCCCCACGGAACAAATATTTCAGGCGGACAGAAGCAACGTGTACTGATGTCAAGAGCCCTTGCTGCAAGACCGGACATTCTTATTTTAGACGATAGTTCATCTGCATTGGATTATAGAACAGATGCAATGTTAAGAATAGCATTGGCAGAGAATCTGGAAGATATGACTCTTGTTACTATTGCTCAAAGAGTAAGCTCTGTCAAAGACAGTGACGTTATTATTGTAATTGATGAAGGAGAGATAATTGGGGCGGGAACCCACGATTATTTATTAGAGTACTGCCAGCCGTATAAGGAAATCAGTGACTCACAGATGGGAGGTGCTTTCATTGACTGATAAAGAGCAAAACATAAAGTCCAATGAAGAGCGCAAATCCGTCAAGGGTATTCTGTTCAGATTATGCGGCTATGTATTTAAGCATTGGTACTTATTTATACCGGCAGTCTTATTAACTTTGCTGGCAAATCAGCTGTCTTTGCTTGGCCCTAAGTACTCAGGTCAGGCTATTGATGCCATCACACTGGCTACCGGTGTGGATTTTGATTCGGTGAGTGGAAACGTTATAAAAATGCTGATATGTTACGTGCTTTCTGCGATTATGTCGTATTTATTAGCAGTTATAATGATGTATATGAGTCAAAAAATAGTTTATACAATGCGAAAGCAAGTATTTGAGAAGCTGACTACTCTGCCAATCGGGTATTTTGATAATCACCCTACAGGAGACATAATAAGTCACATTTCTTATGATATAGATACAATAAACAGTACTTTGTCTCACGATCTTGTACAAGTTATGACAAGTTTATATACAGTACTTGGATCTTTGATTTTTATGTGGAATATTTCTAAACCGATGATCCTGATCTTTGTAATAACTGTGCCGGCTGCCATACTTTTTACCAGATACAGATCAAAGAAAGTAAAGCCATTATTTAAGCTGAGAGCTAAAAAATTAGGTGAACTAAACGGTTATGCTGAAGAAATGCTGTCAGGATGCCGTACTATTCAGGCGTATGAACGTGAAAATGAAATAGGCGGGCGCTTTGACACACGAAACGAGGATGCAATGGATGCTTATTATAATGCAGATTATTATGGGGCAACTTTAGGACCGTCAGTCAATTTTATAAATAACCTATCAATATCATTAGTTATGATATTGGGAGGTATTTTGTATATGCTGTCTCAGAGCGGAGCGGTAAAGGTTGGTGGAATGTTTTTTATAACGTTGGGCGGAATTGCACAGTTTGTTCAGTATTCAAGAAAGTTTGCCGGTCCTATTAATGAGTTTGCAAATATACTTCATGAGTTTCAATCTGCATTTTCTGCGGCTGACAGAGTATTTAAAATACTGGATGAGAATCCGGAGAAGGAAGATATAGAGGGTGCTGTTGATTTAAAACTTACAAAAGGATGCGTTGAGTTTAGCGATGTTGTTTTTGGATATACTCCGACAAAAAGAATTCTAAAGGGAATCTCCATGGTGGCGGATCCCGGAAAAACGATTGCAATCGTCGGTCCTACAGGTGCAGGCAAGACCACGATAATAAGTCTGCTTATGAGGTTTTATGATCCTGATTCAGGTGTTATTACAATTGACGGTGATGATGCATCCTGTTTTACACGCAAATCATTGCGTAGTGCGTATACAATGGTATTGCAGGATACTTGGCTTTTTTATGGAACTATTTACGATAATATCGCATACGGAAGAGAAGGCGCGTCGGAAGAGGAGGTTATTTTAGCTGCGAAAGCTGCTAAGATACATAATTTTATAGAAAGTCTCCCTGATGGTTACAATACGGTAATATCAGATGACGGTATAAATATATCTAAGGGACAAAAACAGCTGATTACGATTGCTCGTGCGATGATTTCAGATTCTCCTATGCTTATACTTGATGAGGCAACTTCAAACGTGGATTCACGTACTGAAATTCAAATTCAAGAGGCAATGAATGAACTCATGAGAGGTCGTACTTGCTTTATTATTGCTCATCGATTATCGACAATTCAGAACTGTGATAAGATAATCGTTCTGCAAAACGGTGTTATAACTGAATTTGGCACTCATGATGAGTTGATGTCAAAAGGTGGATTTTACAGTACACTATATAATTCACAGTTTAGTTAAAATATTCATTCTGTTGGTTATTTAGCGAGTATTATGATTTTGGAGATTATCTCGTTTTTATCAATAAAGAATATTTAATTTTCTTTTTTTTTATGATACAATCAACCTCAGTATAAAGAGGAGGACGTGTCATGTGTAAGAAGCTTTTTTTATTATTTTTATCTGCAATTATGTTGCTGTCTTGTTATTTAGGGGGCTACAGCGTATCTGCGGCGAATATTAATCCCGGTTCATGGGCTGCCGTAGACGGCTTGGGAAGAACGGTTGCCGGCTATGAAGAAGTAGGCGACAAGGATGAAGATAAATTTGTGGGTATGTTCTATTGGACATGGCATTTATCTCAGTCCTCGGGAAAGAAAGCATATAACGTTACAGAAATAATCAACCAATATCCGGAGGCTCGTAATGATTGGAATCATAAGGCATGGTTGCATACGTCGTCGGGAACACCGTACTTTTGGGATGAGCCATTATTTGGATATTATGTGAATTCTGATAAATACGTTGTAAGAAAACATGCAGAGATGCTTGCGGATGCAGGTGTAGACGTGATAATTTTTGACTGTACAAATGGTACGTTCACATGGCCGGAGGGATACAATGTGATTTTCAAAGTATTCTCTGAGGCAAAAGCAGAAGGTGTTGACGTTCCTCAGGTTGCTTTTATGCTAAATTTCGCACCGAATGACAACTCAAGAACAGAGCTTAAAATGCTATACAGTCAGATTTATTCAAAAGGAAAATACCAGGATTTGTGGTTCTATTGGGATGATAAGCCGCTTATCATGGCGCATAAGAATTGTCTTGATTTGTCGAACAACAAGGATAAAGAAATCTCTGAGTTTTTCACGTTTAGACAGAATGAACCTACTTATTTTGCAAAAGATACAAATATTTCTCAGAAAGTATGGGGATGGTGTTCTGTTTATCCACAAACAAAATATGGTGTCAGAGAGGACGGATCTGTAGAACAGATGACGGTTAACGTAGCTCAAAATGCCAGTGAGCACGGACTTGTTGCTATGAACGACTACCGTGGCGGTGTCTTTGGACGAGGCTATGCCAAAGGTGACTATTCATATACATTTAAATATAAGAATGAAGATGTTGTGATTGATAAAAATACGGAGAATGCATATTTTTACGGTCTTAATTTCCAACAGCAATGGGATTATGCACTGCAAGTAGATCCTGACTTTATTTTTATTACAGGCTGGAATGAATGGATTGCGGGTCGTCACAGTGAATGGCAGGGAACGAAGAATGCTTTCCCGGATCAATATAATGCAGAATTCAGCCGTGATATTGAACCCAGCCGCGGTATATTAAAAGATTACTACTATTATCAATTAGTAAGTAACGTAAGAAAATTCAAAGGCGTTGACAGTCCTTCATTGGCAACAGATGATAAAAACGTTAATAAATCCATTGATATTAATTCTGCAGATGACCAATGGGCAGATGTTTTGCTCAGTTATGACCATTACGTAGGCAGTACAAAAGAACGTAATTCAGTTGGCTGGGGTTCAAAGAAATACGTTTCAAATACGATGAGAAACGATATTGTTACTTCTAAGGTTGCTTATGATGCAGAAAACATTTACTTTATGGTTGAGACACTGAACGATCTTAGCGACCCATCTGATCCTGCTTGGATGCGTTTACTTATTGATACAGACACAACAGGCATCAGTCCTAATTGGGAGGGCTTTGAATATATAATCAACCGTGCATCTCCAAATGGGAACGAAGCTGTTATTGAGCGCTCTACTGACGGATGGAATTTCGAACAATGCGGAATCGCAAAGCTTAGCGTTAATGGTAAACGCCTGCAAATTGCAGTTCCTCGCGCAACTTTAGGCTTGGAGAAGACACTTGATTTTAACTTCAAGTGGGCTGATAATACAAGAGCAGATGATGCAACTGACGACAGTGGAGATATCATGGACTTTTATCAATATGGTGACGTGGCTCCAGGCGGAAGATTTACTTTCCGTTTCACAGGTGCTACTGCACAAACAGGAGATAATAGCAAACCGGCAGAAAAGAAAGGTTGCGGCGGTAGTATCGGTGCTGCCTCGACACATATTATAGTCGCACTTGCTTTCGCTATAATAGTAAAGAAAAAGAAATGATGAGGAGATAATATGAATACGATTTTTACAGAGGGACATAGAGGCTTTTGCGCCTTGTATCCTGAAAATACGTTGCTGTCTTTTGAAAAAGCTTTTGAATTAGGTGTGGATGCCGTTGAGTTTGACGTGTGGTTATCTAAAGATAAAGTGCCTGTTCTTATGCATGACGGAAACCCGTTTCGTACTTGTGGCGTTGAGGGGCATTTGCGTGAGATGACTTTGTATGAGATTAAGACACTTGATCCTTGCTATAAATCAAAGTTTGGTGATGAATTTAAAGGGAAAGTTCAGGTCCCGACATTAGAAGAGTTACTTAAGCTTGCGGCTGCCAAAAGACCCGATATCCTGTTTGGGGTTGAGATTAAAGAATACACCGAGGAAAACGTGGATATAACTTGCCGGCTTCTTAAACAGTACGGAGTATTTGAAAAATGTTGGTTTTATGCCTTTAACGGACGTATTATCAAATATCTGAAGGATAAATACAACGCCCGTACAATGGGTTATCCTGATTTTCAAATGCAGGAGTTCTGTGGTTATGACAGCTATGATGAGATTGGTCTTAATATACATTTGGTAAAGTCGGAACTTTGTGCTTTTTACCGTGAAAAAGGCCTTCCTATTCATATGTACTGTGCTGATAACATTAATGACGTCAACATTTGCATAGAACGTGGCGCTTCTTTGATTACAGCTAATGATCCGCGTGATCTTTTGCAGGTTGTCAATAACTGATAAACTTTAAAAAGATGTTTTTTGTGAAGACGAATAAAATACATTTATAAGTATAACAAGTAGAATAATAGATTGTGCAAAGAAATAGCCTATGATATACTGAGCAGAACAAGGAGGCTGTAATATGAAGTATTGTGTTTTTTGCGGGCAGATTCTAAATGATAACGATAATTTTTGCATTAATTGCGGATACAGCACGGAAGCAGGAATGTATAATCAGCAATATACTGAAGATCAGGAAGCTTTGAAAGAAAAAGATATACTCGATACGTGCTATAGATTAACTAAGTGGGAACGGCTGGCCTGGAAAATTAGTAAGATTTATATTATGATTTCAACAATTTTTTTTGCTTCATTGTTAGCTTTGCTTATACTGTTATTGAGTTTATTAGACGGTGTTCGCGGAATGCTTTTTGTATTTTATATAATGTACTTCCTGTTTTGCCTTTTGTTTATTTTTATTCCGATTAATATTATTAACGGCATTTTTTACAGGTCTCGACATGATTTGATGAATACTGTATATGACGATTTAGAACAATCGTACAAAGTATATAATAACGCAGGTTGCATTGTTGTAGCGATCCTATTCGGAAATGTTGCCGCTGTTTTTGCTATTATTCATTTTGCTATAACAAAGTCTAATAAGGAAGTAATTCACAGAATTATTTATAAACAGACAGGAAGAATTGTATCGGAGAATGATTAATGATAAATGTAAGAAAATACATAGTTTTATTTTTTAGTTTGTTATTAATCGTGTCTTTGTGTGCTTGCGCAGAGTCTGCGAATATACCGCAAAACACGCCGCAAGGTACACAAGAGCCTACCTCGTCACCGATTACGGAGCAATTGCCGGGGGCACCGGTATTATATCAAGTAAGCCCCGATCGTACGACTCTCATGAACTGTTACGTTATTAAAACAAAAAATAATAAATTTATTGTAATAGATGGGGGTGGCGTTGCTACTTCAGACAATAATTCAGGGTATCTTTACGGCTATTTGCAGGAACTCACCGGTCAACAAGTACCTGAGATAGAGGCTTGGTTTTTATCACACCTTCACGATGACCACGTAACAGAATTCACTCTGATAGGTAAGGATTTGGAAAAAGACATAAAGATTAATAACGTATATATTAATGTTCCGTCAGAAGCTTTTATGAAAAAGAGCGAGGGAGGTCGTTTTGCTTATATCCGAGATGATGTAAAGCAATCATATGACCGTTTCTTTGGAATAGGCGCTTTTGATGCTATTAACGGTAAAAATGTTTTTACGAAAGACGTTTTTGATATTGACGGAATTAAGGTTGAGATTCTTTGTACCGTTTCCGACAAGGAAGGTGAATCAAACATAAACGATACGTCTCTTATTTTCAGATTGACTATTGAGGGCCAAACAGTTTTGTTCTTGGGAGACGCTGCAGTGTCCGAAGGATCACGTTTATTGTCTCTTGCTGCTAAGACTCTCAAGAGTGATATTGTGCAGATGGCTCATCACGGACAAGGAGGCGTTGCTCAGAGGGTATATGCAAAGATTGAGCCTAAGATGTGCTTGTGGCCGTCGCCGGATTGGGTTTTCAATAATAAAAACGGCAATTTGCAGACGCTTACAGTTCGTCAGTGGATGGTTGATTTAGATGTAGAATATCACTTTATTACAGGTAGATATGGCACTCAATCAATGGAATTTCCGGTGAATTTTGATAAACTCACAAAAGAAGATATCACGCCGGCGTAATTTATATAATATGTAATACATATTAAATAGAAAAATGGAGGTATAATTATGAAAAAAATTCTGATTCTTGTACTTGCTTCATTAATGCTTGTATCAGCAATGGCTTTGGTCGGATGCGGTGAGGATGAGACTGCAAAACCTACTGCAGCTCCGACTCAGGCTCCCACTCAGGCTCCCACCCAGGCTCCGACTCAGGCTCCCACTGAGGCACCTACACCTGAGCCTACTCAAGAGCCTATAACATACAAGATTAATTATGTCACTGACGGTTTATTTGCTCTGTATGAAGGTAC
The DNA here is from genome assembly GCA_017517275.1 of Clostridia bacterium. Lineage (GTDB taxonomy): Bacteria > Bacillota > Clostridia > UBA1212 > UBA1255 > SIG424. Next base: position 12,264 of record JAFWZX010000017.1, on the reverse strand, counting down.
GTTTAATACTTTAACAGGTTTTAACGATACAGATTTCTGGGATGATCTAAGCGGCAATGAGCATCATATTGAATATCTGGAAAATGATGGTGAAGGATTGTTCTTTGAAGAAGGCAAAGGCTTATACACCAACGCAAAAGAAGTTGCTTTCCCCGAATCAATCGTTGAGATGATTAATTTAAATAACTACACTGTAGAGTTGAAACTTTCAGATCTTGAGGTTTTAGGAGCTAATTTTGCAACATTGATTAATAATCACGGTTCTACAAATGCCGGTAACGACCAGTTTGCTTTGTTTATCAGAAACTCAACAGGCGATATTGAGTTTAAAAATGGCAGCGGAAACGCAAGACCTAAGAAAGCTGATGGCATTAACCTGGTAAGCGGTCACACTATCACAATTGCATTTAATCTTGAAGAGGGATTTTGCAGAATGTATTCTGACGGTGTTCTTATTTCAGAAGAGGTTCCCGCAACAGGTATGGGTGTAAATCTTCTTATGTTCGTAGGACATAGCCAGTCAACAAAATCATTTGCTGCATACATTCAGTCAATTCGTTTCTACGACAGAGCACTTACAGAAGCTGAGATTCTTCAAAATGCTACAGTTGAAGCAGGTGTTTCTATAAACTGATTAAACAATATGCAAATTACTTAAATAAAAAAAACGCTGAAGTGATTCAGCGTTTTTTTACGTAAACGACTTACAAAAACAGATGAAATCTCAAAATTAGTGTTTGACAAAAACAAGAGCATAGTGTAATATTTGTGAGGTCGCGAGATGTAGCGCAGTTGGTAGCGCGCCAGTTTTGGGAACTGGATGCCGCAGGTTCGAGCCCTGTCATCTCGATGTTATGTTTTAACCGAGCACACAGATGTATTTGAGTGCTCGGTTTTTTATTTATATTTTTGTGATATAATATATAATAATTGTAATGAAATAAGAGGATTGTATGCAACAACGTAAATATATTGACTTTTTGAATTTAATTGAAAAACTAAAATGTAATACACGCCATTCATGGACATCTTCCGGAAGACAAGAGAGTGTTGCAGAACATTCATGGCGTCTTGCTGTTATGGCTATGCTTTGCGCAGATGAGTATCCTGATTTAGATATAAATAAAGTTATAAAGATGTGTTTGATTCACGATTTTGGTGAAGCAATTACAGGCGATATTCCTTCTTTTGTAAAAACAGAGCAAAATGAAGCTGAAGAGAATGTAGCTGTTGAGAAAATATTGTCCCGGCTTCCTGAACCTTATTATTCAGAAATCAAAGAGTTATTCCGTGAAATGAATGATAATCAAACACCTGAGGTAAAGCTTTTTAAAGCTCTTGATAATTTGGAAGCGTTAATTTCCCATAATGAAGCTGAGCTTTCTACTTGGTTACCTCTTGAATACGAAGAAAACCTGGTTTACGGACAAAAAAATTCGGATTGGTCAGAATGGACAAAGAGACTAAAAGACGAAATAAAATCAGACAGTCTAAAAAAAATGAGTCGTTAAATTACACCGATAAATTCTATATTATGCAGTGATAAACTTGTTTTTCTGCCTAAGATATGATACGATTTACCCAGCAATAAAAGAGGTGTATGCAATGAAAAAATATAATGGTATCTATTCATCTGTTAACGGTGCATTTGTTGGAACAGATGATTTGGGAAGAAAAATTACACATGGAATACAACGTGATAACAGTCATAAACGAGACGTAGGTATTTTCTATTTTCAATGGATTGGTGAACACGGAACAAACGGCCCTTACGATAACAGTGCGATTGTAGAGGCGCATCCCGAAGCGATTCAATCGGAAGAGGCATGGCTGGCGGCAGGCGGCGGCAACGTACATGAACATCATTTTTGGGGAAAACCGATTTTTGGATATTACCGTTCTTGTGATGAATGGGTTATCCGCAAGCATGTTCAGATGTTTGTAGATGCCGGTATCGATTTCCTTGTTTTTGATACTACTAACGCTTGTACGTATCAAAAACGTTTTGAACAGCTTCTCAAGGTGTGGTATGAATATCTGGAAAAGGGGATTTCTGTACCTAAATTATCATTTTATACAAATTCCGCTTCCGGTCGGACTATGGATTCAATATATGATAATATTTATTTTAATCAGGAATTGCGCAAACAATATCCGCGTATTGATGAACTGTGGTACGTTCACGACGGTAAGCCGATGATTATCGGCGTGGAGGCCGAAGCTTCTCCGAGAGTTCTTGAGTTTTTTACGCTTAAAGAATCAACGTGGCCGAATGCCGGTCGTACAGATAACGGATTTCCGTGGATGGAGTTCAACAGATTGCTTACAAAAGATTCTGTATACGGAAGGAATGGCCGCAAGGAGGTTATGAACGTTTCTGTAGCTCAACACTCTGATACTTGTAGGTTTAGCAGTGTGGCTTGGTATAATGGCAACGACCGTACCCGCAGCTGGCATAATGGGTCAAACGATAAATCGAAAGATGCTATTTTATGGGGATATAATTTTGCAGAGCAGTGGGAATATGCACTTCAAGAAGATCCTGAAATGGTATTTGTTACAGGTTGGAATGAATGGGTCGCTCAACGCCAACCCAGTAACTGGATCAAAGAAGAACCGATTTTCTTTGTGGATTGTGCTACGTATAACGGAAGTAGAGACGTAGAGCCTGCAGCGCATGTTTTTGGCGATAACTATTACATGCAGCTTTGTGAATATATCAGAAAGTATAAAGGCGCAGCGGCACGTGTGTACGTAGGCGACAACGTAGATATTGACGTTTGCGGAGACTTTTCACAATGGGAATCAGATAAGATTACTGCATGTTATACAGATTACAGTGATGATACGGTATCGCGTAACGCTCCGGGATTTGGTACAGACATTTATGTGAATAATACTGGGCGAAATGATTTTATTGCATTTAAGGTCTGTAAAAATGACGAGTATTTATATTTTTATGCTGAAACGGCAAAACCGATTACATCATATAAAGATAATAATTGGATGACTTTATTTATAAATACAGGAAGAAACGTTAAAAGTAATTGGTACGGATATGATTACGCAATTAATCTTGAAAAAACCATTGATCCTTCTTCTGCTGTTCTGTCTAAAAATATCAGCGCTGCTGATTCATATGCGTCAAACAGTTGGGTTTGGGAACAGGTTGCAACCGCAAAGATGAAAGTAGACGGCTGTAAGTTGATGCTGGCTGTCAAGCGAGAAAATTTAGGTATTGGAAAAGACGATATTATAGATATTCAATTCAAATGGGCCGATAATTATCAGCCTGATGATGAGGGCAAATATACTATCAATACTTTCTATATTGACGGTGACAGTGCTCCGTACGGACGATTGAATTATTTATATTCTGAAAAAGAGTAGAAAATAATCTCATAAGTACTAAAAATTGCAAAAATCCAAAACCGAAATTTTATGAACTTTTCAATTTTATGTTGAAAAGTTCATTTTTTATTGCTTTAGTTTGCGTTATCGAGTATATATGCAGATATAAAAAGTCCATTTTTTTGAATATATATATTGACACAATATTACATATATGGAATAATATATCACAAGGAAAATATTAGCGATACAATAATACGGGCGTTGGTTATTTATTAAGCGTATAATATGAGTTTTAGAGATTATCTTGTTTTTGTTGTACTTTAAAATATATAAGCATAAAACAAAGTCAAATAAGTAGTCGTAACAATATGATAAGTTAAAGCGTATAAATGAAAACAAAATAAAAATAGGAGGATTTAATTATGAGAAAACGATTTTTACTTAACCTCATTGCAATAGTCTTAGTATTGACATTTGCAATCAACTTCGTACCCGCGAACGCTATCGAATACATAGTAGACAGCATCTCACAAGAAACAGATTCAGTCTTAACAGAAGATGTTGATTCAAATATTAATAATCTTCCTGTTATTGATGGAGAAGTGACAGAATCAGAAGACATAGACACAACTTCTCCTGCTAAAATTCTAAACGAAGCAACAGAATATAGAAGCATTAATGTCAAAACCTTCCGTATGAGCGACGGCACATACCAAAGTGTAATGTACCCGCGTCCTGTACACTATCAGCATAACAATATATGGAAGGAAATTGATAACACTCTTACGTATACAGACGACAAGCTTAACACGTATACAACAACTGACATGCCGTATACAGTTACGTTTGAAGCTAAGACTAACGGTAATAAATTAGTTACGTACGATACAGGTGAAATATCAGCATCTTTGACTCCTGCATATATAGAAAACGGCAAAGCAAAGAAACTCAGCAGCAAAATAGATAAAAGCAATATTGAAGTATCTGATAATTATGCCTTTTACGGAGACGTATATGAAAATGCAGATCTTGAATATACAGTCGAAGCCTACCGAATAAAAGAAAACATCATAGTAAACAGTAAATCAGACACATATGAGTATGCGTTTATCTTAAATATTGATAAGAAAGCCGCTGAAGTAAAATTAGAAAACGGTGTCATAAACATCTATCAAAAAGGAGACGCAGAGCCCTCTTTGTATATATCTGCACCTGTAATGACAGATAATAACGGAAACAGAAGCGACCTTGTAACGCTAAACCTGACACAGCAAAAGGAAGGCGAATATATCGTCTTTGTAACGGCAGACAGCGATTGGATAAATGACGAAGCACGATGCTTCCCTGTAAAAATCGACCCTACTATAGAGGACTATATCTACAATGGATTTGATAATGCTTGTAGCTGGGATGGAGATTACGGATATGACTATTTACTCTTTGAAGATGATGCGCACGCATACTTTACGTACGCGCTTCCGCAGATTCCGAGCAATGCAAAGATTTTAGATTCTAAGCTGTCATTTTATCTCTATATGCCAAGAAGTATGAGTGATGTCAGTACAGGATATATTACTATCTCTGCATACCCTGTAACAAGCTCTTGGGATAGTAATGATATTCAAGATGGAATAGAGCCTACTAAGGGAGTGATGTTAGATAAGGGGGTGTACAATGCTAATATTACTTTTAGCGGTACAAATGTATCATTAGATATAACGTCACTTGTTACCGGTTGGTATCAAGGCCAGGCAAATTACGGAATAATGCTTGATACTCAATTTAGTAACGTTAATATGACGTTAACTGGCAGTCTGGACTATTACGATGATATCTACATCACAACGTCATTTGCTATTGCAGAAGGACTTAACAATAAATGGAGCACACATACAATCAGCGCAGATGACAGAGCCGGCATAGCATATATAAAAGATCTGACCGGGGAGGCAATATACGTTCACCCGGATATATCAACAAACGGTAATTTGCTTCCTGTATCAATAAGCCACGTATATAATAAGAATTTTAATAGCCACGCAAATTACTACGGCACAGGTTGGACACTTAACGTGCTTCAAACAATGAAAGCGGTGACAATCTATTCTCCCGAGATAGAAGAGAATAACTATTATTACCTACATACGGACAGCACAGGTAATAAGACATATTATTACAGAGACCCGGATGTTTCAAATATTTACATTAATGAAAACGATCCGTTGGTTGAATACAACTCAACTACAAGGACTATTACGTATCCTGATGGATCTGATATTGCGTTTAACGCCGACGGATATATATGTCAGGTATATGACTATAATACAAATTCATTTCAGACATATACGTATTCATCCCCGGGAAAGATATCAAGAATAGAGGATGGAGCAGGGAGGGAAATCATCTTTACATATAACAGCTCAGGATATTTATTAAATATATATCCGTTAAATATGCCGTCAAGAGCACTTACTTTCTCATATAACTCATCCGGAGCTTTAACTACAATAACGTATTCAGATGCAACGTATACTGCATTTAATTACAGTACAACAAACGGATTGTACAGGGTAAGATTTTATAACACCTCCAGTATATATAACACGTTGCAGCTAACGTTTTCAGCAGGCAAAGTATCAAAAGCAAGAACATACTATACAAGCCCTGAGTCAACCACGATATATGATAACGTGTTAACCTTTACATACGGAGCTACAACAAAAGTAACGTATTCAGATTCATCTTCAGCCGGCGCAAATGATTATTACGAGACGATATACTTCGATAATGCCGGAAGAACAATCGGCATAGTTGACAAAGATGGGTATTTTGCATATGGACAGTATGCATCAGGCGATCTGGCTCAATTTGACGTCCTTGAAAGAAATACAACAGGCAAGGTTGCAGTTGAGAATCTGATTCCAAACGGTGATTTCCGGAAGACTGACACGCAGTGGACCGCATATAATTCTTCAAATGCTACTGTAAATGTTATATCTATTCCGCTACATGCACAAAACCCGGAATTAGGTGATTACGGCCTTCGTGTGATCAATCGTACATCTGCAATAGACTACGCGTTTGCATCACATCCGATAAATGCTGTTGCAGGGGAAACGTATACAATCTCTGCTGTCCTTGCAACTCATACATTTAATTCGGATGGAGACGGTATTGTAATAGGCTTTAAATATATTGATTCAAATGCTAATCTACGGACTGTTTACAGCGAACCGAACTGTTCAGGTGGATATGAGAGAATTGCTTACACGTTCACTTTCCCTGAAGGAAGTTTTGGTTATGAGGCATTGATTGGAGTATATGGCAGCAACTTTTACGGAGTTTTTGATTTGATTCAGCTTGAAACAGGCGCAAGTGCCAATGAATATAACTTTGTAGAAAACAGCATGTTTGCAAACGGATTATCTGATTGGTCAACAGCGGGACCTGTTGCAGGTACAGTAATGATTGACGGATACAAGGCGGCATACGTAACCGGCACAACGTATGGTGAGAATTTGATTTATCAGAACATCAATCTGACCCTTGAGGCAGATACACAAATATCAGTAGGCGGCTGGGGCAAAGCAAATGCCTACTCAAACGGCCTTTTTGGTATACGTGTTACGTTTAAGAATACTACAACAGGTGCATCAGAAGAGGAAGAGATTCTATTTGATTACAAAATAACCGATTGGCAATATGCAAATGAAATAATATCTGTTCCGATAGACTGTGACCGGATAACTGTTGCATATATGTTCTGTGAAAATGATAGGGGAGCGTATTTCCGTGGATTGTCTTTTGAAATAGTCAACTTATTTGATGAAACGTCAGACGGAGCAAAATATACTTATGATCTGTACGGACGTGTTATACATAAAAAGAATAATGACGGAAGCTCGCTTGCGTATGAATACGATAGCGGCAACGGATATGTAGCGGAAGAAATATCAACGGATACTCAAGGAAACGTAACAACTACAATCTATGAGTATAACAAGTATAACAATCGTAACAATCTTGATACTATCAAATCGACTTGTGTGTTTGCAGATGACAGCGATGACCTTTACATAGAAACAAATTATATTTATGACGACAAAGGTAATTTGTTATCAGAATCGACACAACAAGCGGCAATAAATCAAGCATCAAGTGAAATATCGTATGTGGAATATACGTATTCTAACGAGCAGAATGTATGTACGTCAGTTACAGATAAAAATGCTCAGACTACGACTTATGAATACAATGACCTTGACGAGTTAATCTTAGAGACTAGTCCTGAATACGTTGTAACGGAATATACGTATAATCCGGCAGGGCATTTAACAAAAGTAACACAGCATAGCGAAATCTATAATGATGAAAAAGTAGTTGAATACGAGTATACAAACGGAAGACTATCACAAATTGGACATAATAGCTTTGATTACTACTTTGAGTATAACAATAATCGTGACGTAACTAAGATTCAGGTAGGAAATACAACTTCTAAATATACGTTGGCCGATTATGAATATAACGGAGCTTTCGGTCAGGTGTCGAAAATGACGTATGGAAACGGACAGTACGAGAATTACGTGTATGACGATTACGGAAGACTCTTGTTCGTAACCTATAACCAAAGTGCTCCGTCAGAAAGTAATGCAACGTATATATGGTCGTATGATGACAGAGGAGATCTTGTTGCTACTAAAGCAAACGGAATCACAACATCTTATTCCTATGACAGTGAAGGTAGGATTAAGACCGTAATAGACAGTCTTGGAAACAGCATATGGCAGAGATATTATTCAAAAGACAATAAATCGGAATACAGTTATTTATCAGGCGGCAAGTCATCTCATACAAAATTTGTGTACGAAGCAATAGACGGTCAGATGCAGAACAAGGCTACTATTACTTCTGATTCGTACGATGTGACTACTGTAGTAAACCAAGGAGATAAGCTTGGCAGAGTGGTATCTCAGACAACTACAAATGACAATTCTTCAAAAGGATATAGGGTAGAGTATGATTATAACAGTTATTTCATAATGTATGATTCAGCCAGATATGGCATGAATGAAACTTCAGAAATCAAAGAAATTGAGTATTACAGGACAAACGGAAGTACTTCAACTAAGCTTCTTCCAACCCTATCATATACGTATTACGAGGACGGAAACATAGAAGACGTTAAAGAGAATAACGTACTGAAGATAACATATTATTACGATGAATTCGATCAATTAATCAGAGAAAACAATAAATATCTGAACAATGGAAGCGGATATACGATTACATATAGCTATGATGATGGCGGCAATATGTTAGAAAAGAAGGTGTATTCGTATACCACAGCGATCAATGTGACGAATCTGACACCGATAGATACGATAACGTACGGATATGACTCTGTATGGAAAGACATGATGACGTCTATAGACGGCGAAGCGATTACAAGGGATGCAATAGGTAATCCTACAAATTATCCGGGAGTGTCCGATTATATTTATTGGAGTGAAGGAAATAAGGTTGAGAGCATATCATGGCCGGAGGACAGCTATTGGGCATACGTAGCATTCTTATACAACGAAAACGGCCTTAGAAGCGAAAAGAATATGTATGCAGCCGGAGTAAGAGCTATTAAATACTTCTGGCTTGATAACGTACTTCAATCAGAGTACTGTGAGATGGATGGATATGAAATCATCTACTGCTATGATGCAAACGGAAGCTTAATAGGCTTTACGTATGAAACGTCAACGTCAAGAACTTTTTACCGCTACGTAATGAACTTGCAAGGAGACGTAATAGCGCTGCTTGATGAGAATTATGACGTTGTGGTAAAATACACCTATGACACGTGGGGCAAAGTGCTCAGCGTGACAGATGCAAACGGTACATTGATAACAGATACGAACCATATAGGACACAGGAATCCGATACGCTACAGGGGATATTATTACGATATCGAGACGGGATTATATTACTTGCAGAGCAGGTATTATGATCCGGAGGTAGGACGGTTTATAAATTGTGATAGCCAACTAAATAATGATATTACAGGAAATAACTTGTTTATCTATTGTGGAAATAATCCTGTGATGCGTGCTGATATGCAGGGTGAGGGTTGGCATATCCTTATAGGAGCTATAATTGGCTCGTTGGTGAGTGGCGCATCACAGATTATAACCAATGTAAAGAGTGGGAAAAAATGGAGCTCAGATCTTATTGGAGCTGTTGTAGGTGGAGGTGTATCTGGCGCAATTAGTGCGGCTGGAGGTCCTTCTGTGGCATCAACATATGCAGGTACAGGAGCTACATATGTAGTAAATGAAATATGTTCATATATTCCAGGTGTTGCAAAATTTAACGGAAATGAAACACATAAAGAAATCACAGAAGATAATATTAGACAATCTTTCTATACCGTTGTTTATGAAGGCGGAGCATCTGCAACTAAAAGTTTTTTATTAGGAAAAATATTTAAACCAATAGGAGATAAAATAGGAATCGATGTACCAGATTCATTGAAAGGAGTTACTTCTTTTAAAACGTATTCTAAATATGGTATTAAGACAACTATGGAAGCAGGTATGGAAAGCTCTCATTGTATAATAAATGAATATATTCAAGATCGTATAATACCGTTTGGTAAGGATAAATTGCAACTTCCGTATGTTGAAGTTTTCCCAACCTTATAATTGAAATAATATATTTAAAAGAAAGAGGAGGATAATTATTATGACTAATCAACAAAAACATAAACTGGTTTTCCGACTGTTTTTAGTGGAAGCAATTCTTTTTGCAATAGGTATCTTTGGTGCAGGGATTTTAGATGTGATGATATCAAATGGTTGGATTGCTCTTTTGTTTGCAGCTATCATCTTTCTGGTAATTATGCCGATTATAGCTTTCTTTATGATTAAGATAGGAAATTCGATTGATTACCAAGATGAGTGTTTTAAAATTGATTTTGAAACCAAAAAATATTATTCACCTTTTACATCTTTTGAAGATATTCAACATTATATGGAACGAAATGTTTTTGCAAAGGATGACTATTGTAAGGAAATTACAGAGACTGGAACAAAAGAACCTGTGCATTTTTACATAAAAAAATTTAGTTTATTGGAATATCAAAACATTTATGTTTTGATACATTTAAAAGAGTTCCGTGAAGACATAGGCCATGAAATATGTAAAATAGTAGAAGGTAAATTAAAAGAGGAATATGAATACAGATTTCGAACCGCTGTGTATTTTGTGCTGTGTATTGATGCGTTTTCTGATGAATTTTATAAATTCTATGATATGACACATGAAGAAATACTTGTTCGGGATTCTTTACGCCATAGTTTCTTACCGGTAGCTTTTTCCTGTAGAGAAAACATTATGTATATGGGAGTACGATCGGGATTCCGTTCATCTATTTATTCAAATATGAAAGAGGAATTTCCTAAAATATTTAATTTTCAAGAAAAACAATCATAAGTATAACAAGTATCATAGATTTACTTCGGGAACCCAAGGAGCAGAAGCAATCTATAATAAGAAATATACGACTCAGATGGAAACCTTGTGACAGATCCACGTGACGTTGGAACATATAACTTCTCGCATCCTGAAGGTGTTTGGGGTAGCATTTGCCATGGAGTACTTGATGTTGCACCATGGATAATCTTTGGAAATAATGATGAAGATCCGGGTCCAATAATAAACTATCCTGTAAAATGGGTAAAAGATTTATTTAATGGAGGCTAATATGAAAAAAATATTCGTTGTTATTATTACTGGTATAATCCTCTCGATTGCTTTGTTAATAATCGGAACAGTATTACTATTAAGACAAACAAATACATATTACGCACAACAGTTAGTTTTAGCAATAAAGGAAGAAAATATAGAAGAAATTAATAGAATTCTAGATAAGAGACCGGAATGTGTGAATACATATCCATCGTATATGAATAGAATAGGAAACATCCTTTTTGATCTCAATACAAAATATCCTCTTTCCGTAGCCTGTCGTAATGGAAATATTGAAATTGTTAAATTACTGGTAGAAAGGGGCGCGGATGTTAATAACAATGATGGTTGGACAGCATTGTCATACGCATATGACAAACACTCTGAAAACTGGTATGAGATAGCTGTATATTTGATAGAAAATGGTGCTTCGTTGGAATATAGAACAAGTCACTCTGGTGAATATTTCGCTATTTTAGAAGATATAATTGCGTCAACTTATACTAATCCAGATGAAAACGAAATTTATTTGTCTTTTTTCTATGCTATTGAAAGAATTGACAAAAGTAAAGTTGATTGGGCTCGTGTTTTTAGAGAGAGTATTGTAAGTGATCGAACTACAATTATTGAATATCTTCTACAAGAAAAATATTGCAATATTAATAGTGTGTATTATGGCTCGACTGCGCTGATATATGCAGTCGAGCGATCTGATGATATAAATACGATTCGTCTTCTTCTCGAATATGGAGCAGATGTGATGGCTAGAGATGAGAATTGGAAAACCGCCTATGATTACGCCATCGAAAACGGAGATACGGAGATTATTGAATTATTGTCTTCGTATATGGATTTGTAATAATGTTTATAATTTCACTTAGGAAAAGACAAAAGTAAATATGTAAAATATACCTCCGTTGTAGACAAATTAAAGTCTACAACGGAGGTGGACTGGTGTGGAAAAGTGTAAGTAGGTAAAATTTAAGTCATATGCATACAGAAATGGGATAAACCCAATAAACCCGGTAGAATGATATGCTCCCTATATAGTAGACAGATTAAATAATTAAAAATCTACTATATAAGGAGCATTTCTATGTCTAGAAGAAGATTTGATGAGACATTCAAGAGAAAAGTTATTCAGGAATATGAAGCTGGAGGAATTTCTTG
>JAFWZX010000016.1 GCA_017517275.1 Clostridia bacterium | reverse complement strand
GGTGTCGGTGTCGGTGTCGGGGCTTTTGTAGGTTTGAGTGTGGGTGTTGGAGATGAAGTCGGCACACTTGTGGGGGCTTTCGTTGGAACAGGAGTAGACGTAGGTGTCGGCGTTAACGAGGGAGTCTGCGTTGCAACGGGTGTTGTCGCCTTTGTAGGTTCGATTGTTTGCGTATCCGGAGAGGCAGTATCAAGCTCTGCTGTAGGACTTTGCACAGCAACGGGAGGTGTTATAGGATCGTCACTTACGACAGGATCTACAATACCGTCAAAATTGCAGGCTGTAAGTATAAAAAACAAACATGCAACCAATACAAAGCAAAACCAAAAACGTATATACTTGTAGTTTACTTTTGTCATAACAACACCATGATTTCCCTTATAAAATACTTTAAAAAACGACATACCAATAAATAACTAATATCAGTTATCATACATCAGGAATTCTTTTCTTGTCAATGGTTAAAACTATGGTATAATCATTTGGATTACTATTTTTAATGGAAGAAGGCATATAGTGACGAATTTATTGATGTATGTTCCATATTGGTATGAATCATATACGACGTATATTTTAATCGTATTACCTGTGGTTATCATTTCACTTATCGTTTCAGCGTCCATGAAAGCTACTTTCAAAAAGTATTCTGACATTAGGTGTTACTCAGGTGTTACCGGCGCGCAAATGTGCAGACAGGTTCTGCTTGAGAACGGAATAACCGACGTTAGAGTTGAAGTAACGGAAGGTGAACTTACGGATCATTACGATCCTAAGGGTGGCGTAATAAGGTTATCTCGTGACGTTTATCACGGTAGCTCGGTTGCGGCTTTAGGAGTTGCGTGTCATGAGGCTGGCCACGCAGTGCAGGAAGAATTCAGTTATTTACCTTACAGAATGAGGAAAGCATTTGTTCCTGTTGCTAATATAGGTACGAACATATCGTGGTTTGTGATTTTGCTTGGCATTATACTAAGCTTACCGTATCTTACAACGTTAGGAGTTGTCTTTTTTAGCTTTGGAGCTATATTTCAGCTGATTACGTTACCTGTTGAGTTCAACGCGTCGTCAAGGGCAATATCAGTACTGAAGAATAGTAATTCGATGACAGATGAAGAATTAAAAGGAGCGCGTAAGGTGCTCAGAGCTGCTGCTATGACTTACGTTGCAGCACTTGCTGTATCTGTAGCTAACTTGCTCAGAATTCTTGTACTTACAAGAAACAGCAGAAAATAATTTAGAAGATGAAGATTAAGTGGGGGTTATTCAATGAGAATTATAGTGACTGAGAGTATTGCCTTGGAGGGCATAGAACAATTAAAAAAAGACGGATTCGACGTTGACGTCAGATTCGGAATAGCATATGAAGAATTACTTGATATTATACAGGATTACGACGCAATTATTGTAAGAAGTGTTACGCAAGTAAATAAACAGCTGATGGAAAAGGGCACTAAGCTCAAGGTCGTAGGCAGAGCCGGTAACGGTGTTGACAATATCGATCTTCAAACAGCAACAGATAAAGGTATCATCGTTGTAAACACACCGGAGAGCAACAGCATGGCTGCTGCCGAATTGGCTGTAGGCCATGCATATGCAATTTTCAGAAACATCGTTCAGGCTGTATCGGCCGGCAGAAACGACGACTTCAGACGCGGCAAATTCATAGGTAGCGAATTAGACGGAAAGACCGCCGGTATTATAGGCCTCGGCCGAATAGGATCTATCGTTGCAAACAAGCTTAGAGGATCTAATATGAACATAATCGCATACGATCCATATGTGACAGACGAAAAATTCGAACGCATGGGAGTAAGACGTTGTCACACTTTAGATGAGCTTCTTGCTGATTCAGACCTTATTACGATACATACTCCTAAGAATAAAGAAACAATAAATATAATCGGTGAAAAAGAACTTGCAAAATGTAAAGACGGCGTTCGTATTGTAAACGCAGCAAGAGGTGGGCTTATTAATGAAGACGCCCTGTATGACGCTCTTGTATCAGGTAAGGTTGCCGCTTGCGCACTGGACGTGTTGAATCCGGAACCAAACTATAACAAGGCTCCCGGCGAACAGAATTATCAGAATAAATTGTTAACGCTTCCTAATTGTATTGTGACACCTCACCTGGGCGCATCTACAAAAGAAGCAAATTATAACGTAGGTATGGTTGTTACAAAACTTGTGGGAATGGCCCTTGAAGGACAGGTTGTTCAGGCTGTTAATATGCCGTCTGTTGCCGGCAAAGACTTTAACGAAATGAAGCCGTATATCAGGCTGTCTGAAGCATTAGGACGAATTTACTATCAGACTGAGAATCCTACTTTAGAGAAGCTGGAAATTACGTACTATGGCGATATTGCTAAAGATAAGGCAGCTTGCGGCATATATACATTGTCAGTTATCAAAGGTTTATTAGAACCTGTTTGTGCAACCCGTGTCAATTACGTAAATGCAGAAGCTATGCTTGAACAAGCAGGCATAAAGTGTTGTGAAAAGTTTGAGGAAACCATAGATAAATATCATGACGCTATTATGGTGACGTTTATATCCGATGAGAAGACGATATCCGTATCAGGCACTGTATTTGCAAAATCTGAGATAAGACTTATTGATTTTTACGGATATAAGGTTGATTTCGAGCCTACTACACACGTTATTGCGATTCAGAATGAAGACGTTCCCGGCATGATCGGTAAGATCGGAACAGTTCTTGGTAATGACAAGGTTAATATTGACGCTGTTCAGTGGAGCCGTAGCCAAATAAAGACAAAGGCAGAGGCTTTAGTAAGTGTAGACCAGGATATTTCAGAAGAAACGTTTGAAAAATTAAGATCTATAGAAGGCGTGCTCAAAGTTTCGAAAATTAAATTCTTTGATTGATATATACGGGGTGATAGAATGTTATACAAGAAAAACCTGTCAGAAACATTGGATGATAATTTATTCCGTAATCCTACGTGCGAATACAGAGGCACACCTTTCTGGGCTTGGAACAACGAGCTTAATAAGGACCAGTTAGCTCGCCAAATAGATTGTTTTAAGGAAATGGGTTTAGGCGGCTTTCATATGCACACAAGAACCGGTCTTGCTACAGAGTATCTTGGCGACGAATATATGGATATGGTACGTTTTTGTGTGGATAAAGCAAAGGCTGATAATATGCTTGCCTGGCTGTATGATGAAGACAGATGGCCGTCAGGCTCTGCCGGCGGTACTGTTACAAGAGAGCCGCGTTTCAGAGGAAGATTCATGCTTGTAACCGACAAGATTCTTCCTGTACTTGATAAGAAGACAGCGTATGATAAGGGTGACACGTATTTGCTTGCTGCTTTTGAAATTTATCTGTCTGAAGACGGCACGATGAAAAGCTATAAGAAAATCAATACGGACGGTAATGATTTAGAAGAACTTAAGAATGCAGCCCGGGAAAAGGGTGCTTTGGCTCGTTTTGCATATTGCTGTGCAAAACCATTCTTAACGTGGTATAACGGATCTACGTACGTTGATACCCTCAGCAAAGCAGCTATCGACAGATTCATAGAGGTGACTCATGAGAAATATAAGAAATTCGTAGGAGACGAGTTTGACAAGATTATTCCTGCTATTTTCACAGATGAGCCTCAATTTGAAATGAAATCTATGCTTCAAAGCGCTACTTCTACAGATGATGCCAAGCTTCCGTGGACGTATGACCTGGATGATACTTATATGCAGTTATACGGCTGTGATATTAAAGATTATATTCCTGAATTGATATGGGAGCTTCCGGAGGGGGAAATCTCAGTTAACCGATACAGATATCACGACCATGTGGCAGAGCGCTTTGCAGAGGCATTTGCAGACAATATCGGAAAATGGTGCGAAGATAACGGAATATCCCTTACCGGACACGTAATGGAAGAGCCTACACTTACAAGCCAGACTCATTCCACCGGAGAGGCAATGCGCTCTTACCGTTCATTTACAATTCCCGGAATGGATTTGCTGTGCAACCTGATTGAGCTGTCTACAGCAAAGCAAGTAGGTTCAGCTGTGAATCAATTCGGAAGAGAAGCCGCTTTGTCTGAACTATATGGTGTATCTAACTGGAATGAAGATTTTCGTACTTATAAATTCCAAGGAGATTGGCAGGCAGCACTTGGCATATCGGTACGAGTGCCTCATTTGTCTATGTTGTCTATGAACGGAGAGGCAAAAAGGGACTATCCGGCTTCTATCGGATATCAGTCTCCGTGGTATACGCAGTATTCATACGTTGAGGATCATTTTGCCAGAATCAATACGTGCCTTACTCGTGGTAAATCCATGGTAAACGTATGCGTGATTCACCCGATAGAGAGCTTTTGGCTCCATTGGGGAAGTGCAAAAGAGACTCAAATAAAAAGGGACGTATTAGAAAAGAATTTTTCTGATATTACGTCATGGCTCCTTCTGTCTCAAATTGATTTTGATTTTGTTTCAGAAGCTCATCTTTCTAAAATATACAGGGAAAGCGAAGAACCTGTTTTCACAGTTGGCGAGATGGCATACAATACAGTTATCGTTCCTGAAAACGAAACGTTGAGAAGTACTACCGTTAAAGCTTTGAAATCTTTTGCAGATAAAGGAGGCAGGATTGTCTTCCTCGGAAAGAAACCTGAATATATTGATGCTTTGCCGGATTGCAATAATCTGATTGACGATTTATACAATAACGGCGAAAAGGTTCCGTTTGCCCGTAAAGAAGTGCTGGAATGTTTAGAGCAAGACAGATTTGTTGGTGTCTATGAAAACGGCAACCTGACAGACGAGTATATAAGCCGTGTTCGTATTGATAATAAAAATAAATGGCTTTTCCTTGCTCGCGGTAAATATCCTTCTGCCCGCGGTACTGTTAAGTCAAAGAATCTTACTGTACGGATTAAAGGGAAATTCTCACCCGTATTATACGATACCGTAACAGGCGATATAAAGAAAATTGATTATATTATTGACGGTGAGTACACACTTGTGGATGTTAAGCTTTATGAATATGACAGCTTACTTTTGCGCCTTGATGATATAAAAGAGCTTGCTTTGGAAGATAAAATGAAATACAGCCTGTCTGATGATAACTGTGTGCTTCTTGATATGGCAAAATATGCCTTGGATGAAGAGGATTATACACAGGAAGAAGAGGAAATCCTCAGACTGGATAACATTTTAAGAACACGCCTTGGATATCCCTTGGCCGGAGGACAGATTAAGCAGCCTTGGGTTACGGGAAAGATACCGGCAGAACACAAGGTCAGATTACTTTTTACCGTTTATAATACAATTCCGGGTCAGAAAACGTGGATTGCTATGGAAAATGCACAAGACAGCAGTGTGATTTTAAATGGCAACAGTGTATCTGTAAAAATCGACGGATATTATACGGATGAATGTATTTGCAAGGTTCAATTGCCGCCACTTGAAGTCGGTAAAAATACAATAGAAGTTATACAGCCGTTTGGCATTGCTACGTATACGGAATGGATGTATTTGCTTGGTGACTTCGGCGTTGAGTTAAAAGACAGAATTAAGACTATAGTACAGCGCCCGGAAATGATTGAATTTGGCTCTGTAGTTAATCAAAAAATGCCTTTCTACGGCGGAAATATTGATTATTACATTGATATAGAGGTTGATGAGGATTGCAATATTCAAATGAGCCTTTCTGATTATAACGCTGCTATAATAAAGGTTTACTTTGACGGAGAAGATAAAGGCGTTATTTGCTATCCTCCTTACAGGTTGAAAATCGGCGGAGTCACAAAAGGCAAACACACAGTCAGACTTGCCTTGTTCGGACACAGATACAATGCCTTTTCTGCTATTCATAGAAATCAGCCTACCAGAGTATGGATTGATCCGCCGCAATGGAGAACAACAGGCAACAGGTGGACGTATGATTATGTTTTGGATTCTCTTGGAATTTTGAAAAAACCTGCTATAATTATAGAAAAATAATCGTGTTAGAGGTGAATGTTCGTGGGTCTTAATACCATTGAAATTTTCGTCAAAAAAAAGAAGAATCCTATGACGTTTTTTGTGGATCTGGCAATTTTTGCTGTGGGAATCGGTATATTTGCTTTGATTTTTAAGTTTGCCGGTGTGATTGCCTTTGTGCCGTTGCCGTTTTTACTTTTTGCAAGTTACGCTTTTGCATATAAGTATAATACAAGTCAAAATCACTGCGAATTTGAGTACTCATATAATGCAGGTACTCTTAATATCGATAAGATTTTAAGACAAAAGATCAGAAAAGCTGTTGTCAACGTTAACGTATCTGATTTTACGGGATTTGGCAGAGTAAATGATGCTGACATAAGAAGTGTTGAGAAAAGCAGTACTAAAGTAGAATTTTGCGGAGAATCCGATATTAAAGAGGACAGCTATTATTTTACGTGTAATTTTGAAAGTAAGGGTCAGTATATGTTTGTTTTCGATCCTGACGAGAGACTTTTAAAGGCACTTGCGGCTTCTTCACCTGCCGCAAATAAGTACATGGCCAGAAACGGCAGAAGATAAGTTATTATTCGCACTTTTTTAAACTTTTAAAAAAGTGCATTTGTTCCGGTAGTCTAATGGATACGATAGCAGACTCCGACTCTGCTGGTGCGAGTTCGATTCTCGCCCGGAATGTTTGATTAATAAAATAGAAAGGGGAGTATAAATTATGAGCGATTTTGTTGATTTATACCAAGATACGTGGGCGGCTACAGATGATTTAAACAGAGCACTGCCTCTTAACGTAAACGCGAAGAATAAGGATAAAAAAGTAGGTATTTTTTACTTTATGTGGCATCAAGGTGCCGGCGGTGAGCTTATGGATCATTCTCTTGCATATGCGGTAGGCGGTATTGAGGAATTCGAACGAGTAATGGTCTCGGGAAGAAGAGGCTTTGGTCATTATTGGGCGGAACCGTATTTTGGATATTATCGGTCAGATGATGAATGGGTTATACGCAGACATGCTTATATGCTGTGTGATGCCGGAATAGATTTTATATTTTTTGACGTTACAAATGGCTTGATTTATAAACCTGTTTGCGAAACTATTTTACGCGTGTGGGAAGAGATTCGTAAAGAGGGTTATAAAACACCGGACGTTGTTTTTCTAAGTGGCGATAATACTGTATTGGCGCAAAAGTCCATATCTGCAGTGTGGGAAGCTTTTTATTCTAAAGGTCTTTTCACAGATTTGTGGTTCCATTGGGACGGAAAACCGCTTATTGTTGCACCTCCTGCTTTTGTTCAAACGCTTCCTCAGGAAATAAAAGACTATTTTACTTTCAGAAGCAGCTGGGCCAATACAAACGGAAGCTGGTATACAGATACAGACGGATGCGGTGCTTGGCCGTGGGCAGATATGTATCCGCAGAAGCCGGGAAAATCTCCTGAAGGAGATATAGAGCAAATGATCGTTATGTGCGGCTTCTGGGTAAACGGCAGCTACGGAACAAATGCCGGCAGAAGTTACTGTAACGGCAAGCAACCTGATAATGAAACGGAAAGAGATTACGGCTTCTCTTTGGTCAATAAGACTTCTCCTCTCGGCCTTGCTTTTGAAGAGCAGTTTGAATATGCCCGCCGGGTAGATCCCCCTCTTATTATGATAACAGGTTGGAATGAATGGTGGGCAGGCAGATGGGATAATACTCTGCCTAACGGAGGTAATCCGGCCCAGGGACAGACCATTGCCAATACGTACAAGGTTGAGGCGAGTGATCCTAAGAGGTGCAATTATTTCGTTGATAATCTTAACGGCGAATATTCCCGCGATATTGAGCCTGTAAAGGGTTTGTACAATGATAATTACTATTATCAAATGGTATCGAATATCAGAAAATACAAGGGTACCCGCAATGTTCCGGTGGCAAGAGAATTTAATACCATTGATATCAACGGTGACGTTTCGCAATGGGCAACTGTGATGCCTGAGTATTTTGATTATCATGGTGACACAAAGTCCAGAGATGCATATTCATACGTTGGAAACTTTCATTATATTAACAACACCGGACGTAATGACCTGGTGTCGATGAAAGTTGCTATGGATGAGGAATATGTGTATTTCTACGCACGTTGCGCTGAGGATATTACAAAAGAAGAAGGAACAAATTGGATGAACCTCTTTATCAACTCTGACCGAAGATATGATAATGGCTGGCACGGGTATGATTATGTCATCAATCGAGCCCGTAAAAACGGTAAGGCAGACGTTGAAGCTTTTATCGGAGGATGGACGTCAATTAAAGTAGGAGAAGCGGATTATAACGTAACAGGCAATATCATGCAAATTAAAGTAAACCGCAAACTGATAAAAGTAGATTCTTCCTTTGAATTTAAATGGGCAGATAATTCCGTCGATGATGGTGATATCATGGAATTTATGGATAAGGGCGACTGCGCGCCGAATATGAGATTCAACTACATTTACGTAAATGAGGCTTAAGAAAATAGCGTAGCAGCGATTATAGCTGCTACACTTCTGTTGGATAACACTGTTGAAAAATAGAAGCTGCACAGCCCGCTTTAAAAATTTTTCATATCTGACGGAAATGATATTTGGCAATTAATTCATCAAGCTGAGGTTTAATATCAGACAGGGTAGATTGATAGAGATCTATGCCTGTCTTTTTTTTGTAATTTTTGATTCGCGTGCGAAGGTTTGACAGCGTAGACGCACCTGCCGGAGAATCCACCTTATCTGTGCAACAAAGAGCATATTTATATCTAAGATCAAGGGCTACCTCGTTAACAAGATTTGCATAACTGAGACCGGTCAAGTCTTTGATAATAAGCAGGCTTACCATTTGATTTATCGGAGTATTGTATCTGCCTGACGTAGGGGAATACAGGACTTGATAAGGCGTCTCGTGAATCTTAGGAAAGATGTTTTCCGCAAAGAAACCTGCCCAGCTTTTATCCAGGTATTTTTTTTGTGCTTTTGTCAGAAATGTAACAGGATCATCAAATCTGATTTTATTAATTTGGTTACGAGAAAAAGCCATGCTCCCAGCCCCTAATTACATATTTTTCACAATATATGTTAATAATATCATAAATGCTGATGGTAATGCAATTGATAGGAAGGGGTTTTTAAATGAATTTTCAGGAATATGGGGAAATTATCGATAAAACCTATGAAAGAATCATAAAAAATGAGCTAAATAAACAATTTTTACCGGCTGAAGAGTGGATATACGATAACTATTACGTAATCTGTGAGAATATGGATAAATGTCGTGCATCATATAAGCAGCTTCCTGAAAAGTTAAAAAAAACACACGTCAATAATTTATTTCACCACATGACGGAAATTGTAAAAAAAAGCAATGGAATGATTGAAGATAAAAAGATTATAGAGTATTTCAGGCATTTGAATAAGACAAATCCGCTGACTACAAAAGAGATAAACTGCGTTCAGGAAATTCTCCGCTTTGCATTGCTTGGAAGATTAGCTAAAGTATGTGAATATATAGAAAGCGTAAGAGACGAGACTGAAAAAGCAGAGAATCTTTTTGGCAGATATTTAAACTATATAGGGAATATGGAAGACAGAAGTGTGGAGGTGTGGCTTAAAGCTGTAGGAGACGTAACGCCGGTGTTTGCTCAGACTGTTTTAAAATTATGTGCGCAAAAAAGTAAAGATACGGCGGGAATGAGAAAAATACTTACACGCAAATTAGCGGGCAGAAACACATCAATAGATGAAATAATATCTATTGAACACAAAAATGCCATTTCTAACGGAGTGCTCGCAGGTAATTTGATAAACAGTCTGCGGGCGCTTCCTGATATGGACTGGCAAAATATAACGTGTGAGATTAGTGTTGTAAAGCAGATTCTGCGTAAAGATCCGGCTGGACTCTATAGTAAAATGACAGATGCTTCCGCTGATGAATACGTAACAATAATTGATAAAATTAGTAAAAAAACAGGGAAAAATCCGGAAACTGTGGCAATGGAAACTTTAGAAAAAGCCCAAATGGCATCAGATACGGATAATATTGTAAAAAGGCACGTAGGATATTATTTATTAAAGCCGTCAAAAAACGCAGGAAAAACTTTTTTCGCCTTTTTGTTTTTCACTGTTTTTGTAATCAGTCTCTGCCCTGATATACTCATTATAAAAAAAATCATATCTGTTTGGTCAAAAGGGAATGCGATATCTGTGCTGCTTAGAATTGCAATTACCGTGGCAGCTGTAGTTATTATGCTGAGTATTATGCTTATCGCTTTCAATATGGCATTACGTATTGCACAGAAAAGAAAAATGTACAAGAGCAGGCCACTTACGTTGCCTGCCTTGGAATTTAACGGAAAACTGCCGGGTAATTGCAGCGTTATGATTGTTGTACCCTGCCTGTTGTCCTCTGAAAAAAGAGTGTATCAGCTTATTTCTGAATTAGAACAGCTTTATTTTGCAAATAATGATCCGAATATCTGTTATACATTATTGGGCGATCTTCCGGAAGCGAAAGGGGCCCAGGCTCCGGGCGATGAGATTATACATCAGGCTTGTAAAAGAAAAATAAACGAACTTAACGAACAATATTCTGTAGACAGAACGCTTTTTTATTACATCATAAGAGAACGGACGTATTACGAGAAAGACAAGAAATGGATGGGATACGAAAGGAAAAGGGGTGCGCTTATTGACCTTTGCAAGGAAATCAGACACGGAAGCCTTCCTGACGTAAACTTTGTTCTTACAATAGATGCAGGTACTGTCGTTCCCAGAGGAATGGTGTTGCAAATGGCACAGATAATGATGCATCCTATGAACGCAGCACAGGTGAAAATGGTAAATAATGTTCCTTTTGTAACGGAAGGCTACGGATTGCTCCAACCGTCCGTAACGCCGCTGAGTAAGAAGACGCAGTCTCTTTTCACGAGAATAATGTCAGATAGTCACGGTTTTGACATATACGGTTCAAAATATTCTGACTTCTATTCTGATATATTCAAAGAAGGGATATATACAGGTAAAGGGATGTTTAGCCCGGAGATTTACTTGCACGTATTAGAAGATCTTTTCCCTGATAATAGCATACTTAGCCACGACCTGATAGAAGGCTCTTTCCTAAGATGCGCTTTTTCATCTGATATAAGGCTGTATGACGAATATCCGGGCTCGTATCTGAGCCAAAGCATGCGAACCCACAGGTGGGTCAGAGGAGATTGGCAGCTTCTGCCATATCTTGGAAAGCGCTTTAAATCAAAAACAGGACGATATATAAAAAATCCAATCAACAATATATCGCGCTTTAAGATGATAGCTAATCTGCTTTCAGGCCTTTTTCTGCCGGCTGTATTATTTATGCTTATTTTTGGCTTGCTTTTTATGCCGGCTTATAAATATCTATGGGTAGCTATTATGATATTGTCAGCTGCAGCTTGCTTTAGCCTGCGAGAAATGATATTTCAAGTTCTTTTCCTGCCTCATAAAGCTATTTTGTTTTTGGATGCCATCATAAGAGCAATTTGGAGGACAAACGTAAGCCATTTACACATGTTAGAGTGGGTTACAAGTGCTGACGGAGAGAATAATTCCCGCCCCGGCCTTTTTACCTATTACAGTGAAATGTTAGCAAATCTTGTTGCTGCGGTATTGGTTTTTCGCTTCTTTGGCGGTGTATTATCTGCGCTCTGGATTGCCTCGCCGTGGGTTGCTTGGATGTTATCAAGACCGGGCAAGGAAAAAAGAAATAATATAATAAACGTACAGGATAAGAAAAAACTTACAGATACTGCATACCGCATCTGGAAATATTATGATAAATATGCAGATAAATCCAATAACTATCTGCCTCCCGATAACGTGCAATTTATAACAGAGGAGAAAATTGCCAGAAGAACGTCTCCTACGAATATCGGATTTTATATGCTTGCAATAATAATCAGTCTGCGCTTTGAATTTATTATGAAAGAAGATGCTCTAAACCGCCTGGATAATACGTTGCATACCATAGAAAAACTTCAAAAATATAAGGGGCATTTATACAACTGGGTTGATACGGTAACTCTTTGCCCATTGGCACCGCTTTTTATATCAACGGTAGATAGCGGTAACTTTATAGCGTGCTGTATCAGCGTAAGGCAGGCTCTTTCATTACTTGTTTGTGAGAAACCGTCTGAGGAAAATAGACTTGCAGCGTTGCAAAAACGTTTAGATTCAATAATATACCAAACGGATTTTACATTTTTATATGATGCAAGGAAAAAATCATTCTCCACAGGGTTCAACATAACGGAAAATAAATTGTCTCAATCTTTTTACGATATTCTTGCTTCTGAATCAAGGCTTACGATGTATATCGCAATATCACTTGGGCAGGTTCCTTTAGATTGCTATACAAATGCTGCAAGAAGATTCTCGGGAGATGATCCGACATTACTGTTATCCTGGTCGGGGACTTCTTTTGAATATTTACTTCCGGATTTGTTTTTTAAAACGGATTATGTAAATATGTGGGGATCCATATATCAGTCCATGCTCAAAGCTCAAATAAATCACGGAAAAAAGTGGAAAATTCCATGGGGCGTATCAGAATCCGGCTTCTACAGGCAGGACGTTTCTATGAATTTTAAATATAAAGCCCATGGTGTTCGCCGATGTGCCTTGTGTGCAGATACAGAAGACAGTCTTGTAATCAGTGCATATTCTTCATTGATGGCCATCGGTATAAGACCGCAACTTGTTCTTAACAATCTGGATAGAATAGAAAGAGACGGGGGCTTCGGCGAATATGGTTATTATGAAGCGATTGATTATTCAGAGGATAAAATAAACGTGGTTTCTTCCTTCATGGCACATCATCTTGGCATGGAGCTTACTGCTATATGCAATTATATATGGGATGATTATGTAAGAAGTTGCTTTATGAGCAGTCCGTGTATAAAATCCGCTGAATATTTGTTGGCAGAAAAAAATAATAATAAAATTATTGTAAAACCTCCGGAGAAAAACGTGGAATATCCAAACTTACCTGCAAGGTGTGACGTGCCGGAGATATGCAAAAAATCTGTGGGATTGTATTCTAATGGTGAGTTTACTGCGATGTTTTATAATAATGCTATTGTAAAAACTGTAAGTCGCGGAATAACGCTGACAGATAAAATATGTATTACGGCGATAGGCGGAACAAATGATATAAAAAATCTTTACGTTTATCCTGAAAAAGTTCAGCTCCAAGGCGAGACTCATTACGGAACGATGATTATTGATTGTTGCGTAAGCGCAGAGGACAACAGTCTTGTTTACCATATAAAAGCAAAGAAAAATACTGTTATTTCCATTTTCACCAATCTGAAAATGGCAACTGATGAGGATTATATGGCGCACCCTGCTTTCTGTGACATGTTTGTTGTTACTCAAAAGGAAGAAATATACGATACACCCGTAATAATAGCAACGAAAAATAACGGTAGAGAGGGAGTAAAGCCGTTGTTTCTGTGTGCCGGCTTTACGTCGGGGCTGCACCCGGAATATGATACGGACCTGCTTTGTGCTTATAAAAGAACAGATGATAAGTATTCATCACTTACTGCGATGAAATCAAAGCCGCTTGAAGGAAACGTCGGTGCCGTTCTTAATCCGTGCTTAGCCTTTTCACTGAAAATGCCTGCTGACGGTGAGATAGGTTTCTTTATCGGCTCGGGAGATAATATAGAGGACGTACAAAATATCGGAAGAAAATATAAAGAGTTGTCTAATATATACAGAGCTTTCGATTTATCAAGAACGAGGTGCAGCATAGAAAAAGATCATTTGAATCTTGCTTGCGGAGATATCAATTATTTCTTTATACACCTATTGAAGCTGGGAATCGGTGAATCTTTGATAGATAGGCAAATATTTGGAAAAGATAGGCGAAAACTATGGAAATTCGGTATTTCCGGCAACAATCCGCTTATCTGTGTGGTGCTTTGCCATTCGGAAAAAGAAGAGGAATTAAAAAGAATAATGAGAATGTGGTGCTTTTACAGTTCAAGAGGCTTTATCGTGGATATGGCACTTGTGTGTTGTGACGAGAGCGGATATATGGCGCCTATACGGGATCTTGCAGATACGCTGGTTGCAAGAGCATTGTCTGTAGGCAGTAGCTATCACGGCGAAATATACGTAATTACGCCGCAAAACGGCGCCTGCCCTGACGAGCTTCAGCTGAATTCTGACATCTATTATCAATTATAACGGGGGATATATGGATACAAACAATCTGGTTTTCTATAACGGATACGGGGGATTTGATACTGCAAACAATGAATACGTAATCGACGGTGCGAAGACGACTCCGCTTGCATGGAGTAACGTTATTTCCTGCGTTTCCGGATATCCTTTTGGATTTATCACAACGGAAAAAGGAGACGGCTTTGTCTGGCATTACAACAGCCGGGAAAACCGCCTCACACCATGGACCGGGAAATGTACCACTACAGATCCAAATGAATGGATTACCTTAAGCTTAGCTGACGAGAAGAATACGGCAAGTTGCCGCCTTATTTGCGAAAATGATGAGGTACGTCACGGATTTGGATATTCTGTTTTCTATAAGGAGGTATTTGGACTGGTGACTAAGGTAACAGTATTCGTTCCTCAGAATTGCCCTGTAAAACTTACGTTAGTCGATGTATACGCAGATAAATCTGACGCTTATATAGATTTGGATTATCATGCCAGGATAATTCGGGATGAATACACTTTCGTTTCAGAATCTTTTGACACACATCACGTGAAAATTAAACAAGGGCAGCGACTGAATGCAGTATACATGATAGGTAGTGAAGCAGAAATGCGTAAAGATAAGATAATCGACACGTTTAGGGACTATTCATACTGCTTATCGGAATTAGAAACAGTACGTAATAAATGGAAGGAATTGTTGGGGAAAATCAAAATCAAATCAGAGGACAGAGAACTTGACGTATTAATGAACGGCTGGCTTGCATATCAGACAGTCTCGTGCAGACTTTTCACAAGGAGTTCTATGTATCAATCCGGAGGGGCTTACGGCTATAGGGATCAGCTTCAAGATACATTGTGCGTTAATTATTTAGACAGCGCCATATCTCGAAAACAGATTATACTTCATGCTGCCTGTCAGTATTCTAACGGGAACGTATTGCATTGGTGGCACACGGCCTATCGTGATGTTAAGGAATTTGGCATAGACAGTAAATACAGCGATGATATGCTTTGGCTTGTTTACGTTACCTACAAATATGTGGTAAATACAGGAGACGTATCAATTCTCTCCCATAAGGTTGGATATCTGGATAATAGGGAATCTGACGATACTTTATTTGATCACCTTGTAAAAAGCATAGACTGCGCATGGGAATTTGGGAACTTAGGTTTGCCGCTTATAAAAGGCGGCGATTGGAACGACGGTATGAACAACGTCGGCAAGAACAGGCAGGGACAAAGCGTTTGGCTTGGATTCTTTTTGTACTGTTGCCTTGATTGTATTATCTATTTATCTAAAGAAATACGTAACAAAGATTATTCGTTTCAACGCAGACAGTGGCAAAATCTAGCAAAGGAAATAGCCGGTAATATTCATAAAAATGCGTGGGACGGCAAATGGTATATAAGAGCCGTTACAGACGACGGAACGGCTCTGGGAAGTGCGGCTGCTGAAGAATGTAAGATTGATTCTATATCTCAATCCTGGAGTGTTATCAGCGGAATGTGGCAGATATCAGAAGCTTTTACATCTCGCAGTATGCTTGCTCTGGAAAGCTGCAGGGATTATTTATTTAACAGTGATACAGGTATTGTGCGTTTGTTATGGCCGCCTTTTTCCTATAAAAATATTGATAAAATAGGGTACATTGCGGCATATCCGCCGGGGATAAGAGAAAACGGCGCGTACACACATGCTGCCATATGGTTGGCTCGTGCGATGCTTGAGACAGATGAGTTATGCGATACGGGATATAAAATCTTAAAAGCCGTAAATCCGATAAATCATAGCAGAACAAGCGGAGAATGCGCCACTTATAGAATAGAGCCTTACGTAATCGCAGCGGATATTTATTCGGAAGGCCGTAATATCGGCAGAGGCGGTTGGTCATGGTATACGGGTTCTGCCTCCTGGTATTACACAACGCTATTAGAGTCTTTATTCGGCTTTATAAAAAAAGGCAATCAGATAGAGATAAACAGTAAATATAACGGGACTGTAACTGTTTTATATAGATTTGGAGGTTCGGAATATGAATTTTGCATAACTCCCAAGGCGAAAGGCAGAGTAGAACTAATAGATGACGGTAAAAAACATTACTATACAGTTTAATTATTATAAGTTAATTCTTTTGACGAAAAAGAGATTTACAGACCTTTTTATATTTGCTAAACTACGTAGCAAATACAAGAAGGGGAGTAATTAAATATGTTAAAATTACTTTATATAGGAAACAGCTTTTCCATGGACATTTTGGAACATGCTGTAGATATTGCTCATGATCTGGGAATCTCAGATATTAAAATCGGAGATATGTATTATCCCTCCTGCTCTTTGAAGATGCATCTTAACCACGCACTTAATGACGAGGCGAAATACACGTATTATGTGAATAGTCAAGATGGCTGGGTTGAGACAAAAGACGTATCTATCAGCGCTGCAATCAAGAGTGATGATTGGGATATAATAGGTATTTTCCCGGGAACAGGTGACGGCAGCATTCATTCTTCTTCTGAATCATATGAAAGATTGCCGGAATTAGTAGATTACGTTCGTTCACTTGCACGACCCGACGTAAAGCTCGTATATAACATGACGTGGCTTAGCGAAAAGGATAATCCGCGTAAGGAACTTGCTCTGTATAACGGAGATCAGGCCCTTGTTATGTCCATGATTTCCGACAGAATCCGTGAAAATGTAATTGCCTCAGGTGCATTTTGGAAGGTAGTACCGACAGGTGCTGCTGTGCAGAATGCCAGAAATGAACCGGTAAAAATATCACGTGACGGATATCATCTTACTCTTGGTATGGGAAGATATATGGCAGCTCTTACCGTTATAGGTTCAATTACTGATAAGGATATAACAAAAGTAAAATGGATTCCTGACAATATGACAGAGCAAGAGAGAGAACTTGCTGTCAAATTTGCATACAATGCATTGATGGATCCGTACAATTTTAAATAACCGTATTTTTTATACGTCTTTTATATGAAAACTTGAGGAAATAACGTATTTTTTACCGTTTGCGTCTACGGATATTTCCATATAAAAATATGATACATTATCAGGCAACTTTGCACTTGCAGCCAATTGTCCGCCATCGAGTTTTGAGATTACAGCCGGTGCTGTTTTCCATTCATGAGGAAGATACGATTTTGTAATATCCTCGGGTATTACGTATTCGTACGGATGATCGGTTTGATAGTATAAGGTTGCCTTATACGTTGTATCGGAAGAGGTCTCGGGAGTGATAATGACAGTGAGACTGTCGCTGCAAATCTCTTGCGAAGCATAAGAAAACAACCCTTTATCCTTTGTCATAGCATCTGCGTAACGGTATATTTCATGGCAAGGAAAATTGTTTTCATCCCAGCAACAGCTGTGACCGTGAACCCAACCGGATTTTATACTCAGTTGCGTATACCTGTTAGAAGGGAAGGTATGCAGGAAAGATTTGGAGTTTGAATTAATGGAAAAACACGTATCATTATTCATGCACAACCACAATACAGGCAGCTTAACGTTATCAAAACGGTCCTGCGCCAGCCATAATCTTGATGCCACGGGATTTGTAAATTTATATTTCATAAAAGAACGTGCGTCATTAAGATAACCTGACCCGTATACCGGAATGGCAAACGCAAAATGATTATCATATCCGAGGGCAAGGGACAATATGACAGCGCCCCACGATATTCCTACAGCACCTACTTTGTGCTTATCAACACAGTCCATACTTGTTATAACGTCATACGCTCGCAGAGTCTGAATGATTGCATGGTGCATCCACATATCATCTAAGGACTGTGTGTCATTTAGTTGCATATCATCATTATACGGGGCAACTGTATAGTCATCATCTGCAAAGATCCCTTCTAAATTACGTGTCCACTCTGTATTTTCGCAACCTTCGTGTACACCTGCATTTACTTTTTTTGGGAAAAGTCCTACTGTACATATAGATATTGCCGCATAGCCGCGTTTATTCCATTCTTTTACCCATTGTGGGAAAGCGTAGCCGCAACCGCCGTGCACAAGTACAACGGCAGGTATTTTTGTTCCGGGAATGATATTTTCAGGTATACCTAAATATGCGAATACTTTTGTCTTTTTTCCACGTATTTCTATGGAATCGTACGTAAGAGCAAGGATACCTTCATTTTCACCTGTAGGATTAAAATCCGGTACGTATTTAATATTCAATATTGACACCTTCTTTTGAAAATCTTATACAGTAAGTAAAATAAATACAGTTCCGGCACCTATATAGGCATGACCTTCTACTACGTATTTTTCATTTAATTTCTGAATGAATCCGTTGATAAACGAATCACGGATGCCATCCTCCATGCCGTTTAATAATGTGAAGTTGATAAGGAAGAAATCTTTATCTGTCATATCTTCCTGCAGACCTAACTTATCGACCTCTGAAATGGCGGTATTCAATGCTACCTGAACTTCTGTGGTGTCAACGTGTATATCGACGTTTTCATAATCGTAACGAGTGTCTGAACAAGGAGGTACGAGATCTCGTATCGACTCATGATAATATGAGTTTACAAGCTTTACTTTGTCTGATGCACAGAAGAATGAAAAAACATCAGTAGATTGTATAACTTGATATACTGCAGCGTCGTTTGACGGATCTAAATGATAGTAAGAACCGTCTATTTCTGCAACACACCAGCCGTGTCCCGGCGCTACTTCCGTACCGGCATAGAATACGTTAAAACACTCGATGCCGGCCATGTTGAATAGCATAGATAATGCATTGGAAAAACCGTCGCAGTTGGTAGTAGCCCCTGTTATAGCATGATAAAGGGAAGGCTCTATACTGCTGTCGTATTCTGCGTCCGTTGTGAATGCCGTATTGCACACAAGACTCTCGTATAAATATTTTGCAACGTCGTATTCCGTCTCAAGGGAATCGGGAATATTATTAGTAATCTTCAATGCTTCTTCATAGGCTTTATCATTGAATTGCTTCTTGTCTGCCGTCATATGAGGGAAGAATAAATATACGTAATTATCCTTTGTAAGAATCGTACGCTCTAAATTAATCTCAATGAAGGGATTGTCACACATCAGGAAAAAAGTGGCTTTAGACAGCATCTGTGAAGTGAATTTGTTAGATGAAAAACCAATATAATTATACCCGTTTGTATAAGCGTACAAGATAGCGTTATACACCGTCTTCTCGTTGTCAGAGAGCTTTGTTTTAAAAAATTCGCTGCTTATATTCTTATGGTCAACGGGAGGTAACTCTGCTATCTTGATTGAAACAAAAGTATCTTCTTCCGATTCGTTGTATATTACGTCATCCACGTTCTCGATATCTTCAATGTCGTTGATGTTGTTCTCCGGATTGGTTACGTAATCCACGTATTCCTGTGACACGAAGGCAAAGTGGATGCTGTTTGACCGTTCTGCGTCCTTCTTTATCTTAAAAAAGATTATAATAGAAGTAGCAATCACTATGATCGCGGCTACAAATATGAGTATAAGCCTCAACGCAACGTTGTTGCCATACTTGCTTTCTGTTTTGATATTTTCATTAACGACACTGTTTTGCAAAGTAATACCTCGATAAGATTTCTTACCTATCATTGTACCATATAATCTTAAAAAAACAACGAGGTCAAGGGAGAAAGTATGTCATATCACCGCTTGTTTTTGCTCTAAGACACATATTATTAACAATTAAAGGTTGCATGGAATGATATAATGGCAAAAAAAAGGGAGGAAGCTGTTTTGGAGAGTTTTATAAAGCTGTGCGGCTTTACGCAAAACGAGTTAAAAAAATACGTGGCAGATAAGCTCACAGAAACACACACAGACGTAATTTGCTCTGACGGATACGTATTTGCCAAGGGATCTTTTCCGGTGATGCTGGTTGCACACCTTGATACGGTTCATAAAGATATTCCTTCTGAAGTTATTGCGTATGATTCACTTGGTGTTATAACAAGTCCTCAGGGTATCGGCGGAGATGATCGGTGTGGCGTATATATGATTTTTCAGATTCTGAAGGATTATAATTGTTCCGTACTTTTTTGCGAAGATGAAGAAAAGCACGGCGTGGGCTCCGGTAAATTTGTTGCTTCCGAAGATGGTGAGACCGTAAAGGCTTGTAATTTTAATTACATTATAGAATTTGACAGAAAGGGCAGTACTGACGCTGTTTTTTATAAATGTGATAATCAAGAGTTTGCAGATTTTATAACTTCGGATTATTACGTAAAGAGCAAGGGGACTTTTACTGATATTTGCGTGCTGTGTCCGCATTTTGACCGCGCAGGGGTGAACTTATCTTGTGGATACTACAGGGCTCACAGGACGGATGAATACGTGGTGTGGAGTGATATGCAAAGGAGTATAAAGGAAGCTTGCCGAATTTTGGCGCGTACTGATAAAAAAGATATTTTTTATTTCAAGTAATAGATAAAGAAGGAAGGTTAACGTATGGTTTTTTCCGGATTGCCGTTTTTGTTTGTGTTCTTGCCGATTTGTTTACTGGCATACTTCGCGGTGCCGAATATCAAGGCTAAGAACATAGTCTTGCTCATCGCTTCGCTTGTTTTCTATGCCATCGGCGAACCTATATGGGTTTTCCTTATGATGCTGTCCGCACTTATTAATTATGCCGCCGGCTTGATTATCCACAGGAGACGGGGAACCTTTTATGCAAAACTCGCGTTAATTATCGCTGTGGCGCTTGGCATTGCTTTACTTGTTGCATTTAAGTATTTGGATTTCCTCATACAAACAGTAAACAGTTTGCTTCCTTTTGCCAGACTGCCGCTTGCAAATATAGCACTGCCTATAGGTATTTCGTTTTTTACGTTCCAAACGATGTCATATACAATTGATGTCTATAAGAATCAGGTGGCAGTTCAGAAAAATTACTTTACCTTCTTGTTGTTTGTATCTCTGTTTCCGCAACTTATTGCAGGACCGATCCTGAGATATTCTGACGTTGCTTTGCAGTTAGAGAACAGAACTACTACGTTGTCTGGTTTTTGTCGCGGAATTACAAGATTTGTTGTAGGCTGCGCAAAGAAGGTTCTTCTTGCAAATACTATAGGTGAGATTGCTACGCTGATTTTTACAGAGAAATACATTGCTCAGGGTGTTAGTAGTGTTGGCACTTGGGTAGGAGCTATATGTCTTGCTCTGCAGATTTATTTCGATTTTTCAGGGTATTCCGATATGGCAATCGGCCTTGGATATATGTTTGGCTTTGAATACGGAGAAAACTTTAATTACCCCTACATATCAAGATCCGTTACAGAATTTTGGAGAAGATGGCATATCTCTTTAGGAACGTTTTTCAGAGATTACGTATATATTCCGTTAGGCGGCAACAGAAAGCATCAGTTGGTAAATTTACTTGTAGTATGGTCACTTACAGGCTTATGGCACGGTGCCAACTGGAATTTCGTTCTTTGGGGCTTGTATTATTTCGTTTTTCTTGTATTAGAGAAATTCATTTTGAAAAGAAAATTGGAGAAAATTCCTGTGCTCAGCAACATTATAACGCTTGTTGCGGTTACTGTAGGTTGGGTTATTTTCTTCTTTGAAGACATAGGTCAATGCGGCGCGGCTTTGTCAAATATGTTTGGCTTCGGCAACGTGCCTTTGTGGAGCTCGTCTCTTACAACACCTGTTGTAAATAACATCGCATTTATACTGATTGGCATAGTTGCGTGCCTGCCGATAGGAAAGATAGTAGGACAGAAAGTCAACGGGATTAAGGATAATAAACCAACTGTTTGGTTTGTCGCAACACTGACTTTTAACGTAGTATTACTTTTTATATGCGTCGCAGCACTTGTCGGTGCGGCTTATAATCCGTTCTTGTATTTCAGATTCTGATAAGGAGGCATGAGCAATGAAGGATAACAAAAAAATCACTAAAATATATGAAATAATTATAATAGCTGTTTTCGTTCTGTTTATTGGGGGAGTGGGATTATATAGCTTTGTCGACGTAAATCCTACCGTATCTGAGAAAGAGCAACGTCCTTTGAAGCAGTTTCCTGATTTTTCACTCGGTGCATATTTTGACGGAAGCTTTATGCAGGATACGCAAGATGCATATGCAGATACGTTTCCTATGAGAGACTTCTTTGTGACGGCTAATTCAACGCTTAAGCAACTTATGACTGTAACAATCAATGATGAGATTTTCATCGGGACAACAGACGACGGAACACAGGATGATAATGAAAATAGCCCTTGGGATGATGACAATACTATTATAACTAATCCAAATGAAGGTTACGAATGGGATAAGTCAGGCACGAGAGTGCCGGGGAATTCTACACCCAGGCCTGCTGCAGGAATTCCAACTGCTACTGCGAAGCCTGCTCAACCTGCACCGGCACCTACTGTTGCCCCTCAAGGCTCTGAAGACGTAAAGGGCGGTGTGATCATTCAAAACGGACGGGGAATGGACCTTTTTAACGGATCTAAAACAGATGCAGATGCCTACGTTGATTTTATTAATAATCTCAGCTCTAAGTTCAAGGACAAGAATGTAATATCAATCATGGCCCCTACGTCTATATCTATGTACGGGTCTTCTAAATATATTCAGGGATTACAGGACCAAAAGGCATGGATTGATTACATATCACAAAGATTTGACAGCGCAGTAAGCATTGACGTATACAGTGCATTACAGGCTCATAAAGAGGAATATATATACTTTAATACGGATCATCACTGGACTGTTGACGGTGCATATTATGCATATCTTGCTTATACAGACCGTCTTGGAATAAAGCCTGTTGATATCAGTAAGCTTAGAAAGCAGTCGATTGATAATTTCCTTGGCACTATGTATACTCAGACAAATAGTAGTATTCTGAAAAACAATGCCGATAAAGTAACGTATTACCTGCCTGCAGTAGCGGCTAAGTGTCTTGCACATTACGATAGAGAAGATTTATCAAAAACCAAGGAAATAAGCCTTGTTTCCAAGCCTGCCGGTAATAATAAGTATGAAGTTTTCCTCTCCGGCGATAATCCACTAATTGTCATTAATACGTCTGCAGGTACCGGAAGAAGTGCAGTTATAATTAAAAATTCATATGCTAATGCTTTGATTCCGTTCCTGGCCCACAATTATGATAATCTATACGTAGTAGATCCGCGTCATGTAAATACAACGTTAGATAACGGCCTTAACATGGAAAAGTATCTTGCAAATAAGGATATAGATGACATCGTAGTATGCATGCATATGAATCACGTTATGACACCTTCTGTTATTAAGTGTCTTAATCGCCTTATATAATTTGAGGGAGGAAATTTATGGTATTCAGACCTTGTATAGATATACATCAGGGTAAAGTAAAACAGATTGTGGGGTCTTCTTTGCAAGACGGTAGCGGAGCCTTGGAAAATTACGTATCAGAGTATGAAAGCGACT
This sequence comes from Clostridia bacterium, assembly GCA_017517275.1. Lineage (GTDB taxonomy): Bacteria > Bacillota > Clostridia > UBA1212 > UBA1255 > SIG424. Next base: position 5,159 of record JAFWZX010000016.1, on the reverse strand, counting down.
ACTATGCGTCGATGTTTAAAAAAGATAATCTGCAAGGCGGCCACGTCATTATGCTGGGCAAATCTCCTGAAAATTATAATGCAGCTATAAAAGCTTTAGCTGCATACCCCGGAGGTTTGCAGGTTGGCGGCGGCATAACTGCCGAAAATGCTCAAGAATACGTAGATAAAGGAGCTTCGGCCGTCATCGTTACTTCCTATATCTTTGATAGTAGCGGTTTTAATGATAATAATCTCACAAGGCTTGCAAATGCCTGTGGAACAGACAGAATCGTTCTTGATCTGAGTGCTGTTGAAAAAAACGGAAAATATTATATAGCTGCAGACAGATGGCAAAGAATTACAGATATAGAAGTAAACAAAGCGTTTTTGTTGGGATTGTCCTCCCGGTGCAGTGAATTCTTGGTTCATGCTGTGAATAACGAAGGGAAGAAACAAGGAGTAGACGAGAAACTAATAGAAATACTGTCCTTTTCACCGATTCCTGTTACGTATGCAGGAGGAATAGGCTGCTATGAAGATATTGATCTTATAAATAAAGTCGGACGCGGCCGGGTAGACTTTACCGTCGGCAGCGCCCTGGATATTTTTGGTGGTCATATGGAGTATGAGTTACTAAAGAAATACAGATAATCAGAGAATGATACAAACAAGGCCTCCAATGCCTTCGTTGATAACACGCTCAATAGTTTCCCGTAGCTTAAGCCTCTCGCTGTCGGGAACTTTGTTAAGCTTATTTTGCAGACCTTCACCCATCAACTCGTTAAGCGGTTTGCCGAAAAGATTTGATGTCCAGATAGAAGAAGGATTTCCTTCGAATTCCTTGAGTATGTAATCAACAAGCTCTTCTGATTGCTTCTCTGTGCCCACAAAGGGAGCTATCTCCGTCTCAATATCAGCTTTGATCATATGAATTGAAGGGGCTTTTGCTCTTAATCTGACTCCGAATCGGCTGCCTTGTTTTACTATCTCAGGCTCTTGTAATTCCATCTGTCCCATAGAGGGCATTACAATGCCGTAGCCTTTGAGTTCAACTTCCTTCAGGGCGCTTTCCAGTCGTTCGTATTCTTTTTTTACACGACCTAATTCTGCAATCATAGTTATTAATGCTTTGTCATCGGTAATATCCAATCCGGACTTTTCCGACAGAATTTTATAAAAAAGTTCGTCGGCCGGAATAATCTCAATTGAAGCACTGCCGTCTCCGGCATTTATAACGTTTATGATTGTTTTTTTGATGAATTCATAATTTTCCAATAATGCAGAGGAGGTCTTAATATTCCTGATTTTTTCCGCGAGAGTAAAGGATTCAGCGATAGCTTCTAACAAGGATTCTTTGAGAGTATCCTCGTAATCAAGTCCGACAATCCAATCCGGTACGTAAAATGAAATCTCTCCTATGGGAAATTCATATAATATCATTTGTAATACGTCTGTAATATCGTCGATAGTCATCAGAGCGCAGTTGACAGGTAGTACAGGAACGCTGTATTTTGTTTCCAGCTCCTTTTTGAGTATCAATGTGCTGTCTGCCTGAGGGTCAACACAGTTGAGCACGATAATATATGGTTTACCGGTGGATTGCATCTCGTGGATAACACGTTCTTCTGCAACTTCGTAAGAATTCCTGGAAATGTCTGTAATGCTCCCATCTGTGGTAACGACAACACCGATGGTGGAATGTTCGTTAATAACCTTGCGAGTGCCTATTTCTGCAGCCTCTCCGAATGGAATTTTCTCTTCAAACCAAGGCGTTGAAACCATCCTGGGAACGTCGTTTTCCAAATGGCCTAGTGCTTCTTCTACAAGATATCCGACACAGTCCACCAGTCGTACTTTAAGATTGATATGATCCCCGATTGTAATATCTGCCGCTTCGTTAGGGATAAACTTAGGTTCCGTTGTCATTATTGTCTTACCGGACGCACTTTGCGGCAATTCATCAATTGCCCTGTCTCTTTCAAAATCATCTGAAATGTTGGGGATAACCAATAAATCCATAAAACGTTTAATAAACGTGGATTTGCCCGTCCTGACAGGGCCTACTACACCAAGATAAATATCGCCTTTTGTTCTTTGTGCTATTTGCTGATAAATATCGTATCTATCCACCTATATACCTCCCTTGTATTCATGCAATTTTACAGTTTACAAAACAATGTATATGAGGCGGATTTATAAATATTCATAGAATTTTCACAGGCAACTGTTAATTTCTTACTGTGATTACGGGTTGAAGCTGTTTCCCTTCCATTGCAGCTTCGATTGTAGCGTTTATTTGTGAAAAATCTGCAATCAACGAGAATGGTTTTCGTAGGTAATCATCTTGGTAAAAAGGTACAAAATAGTAGTTTTTCATATCCAACAGCAAGCCTATATTACGGGCATTTGCTGATAGGGCATCGTTTGTAGATACGGCAATAATGACAGGCCTGTTGTTTCTGAGGTGCGATTTGCAGGCCATACAAACAGGCGTATCTGTTATCGCATTTGCCAATTTGGCAATAGTATTTCCTGTGGCGGGGGCTACGACGATCACGTCAAGCATCTTCTTAGGCCCGATTGGTTCTGCATCCTTGATTGTACAAATTGGTTCGTGTCCCGATATGCGCAAGAGTGTATCGTACAGTTCTTCCTTTGTCATAAATCTTGTTGTCATTTCGGAACTGTTATATGACAAGATAGGGTAAACGTCTGCACCTTCTTTTACAAGATTATCCAATACTGCTGCAAGGTACCTGTGGGTACAAAATGATCCGGTAACGGCCAGACCGATACGCAGACCTTTTAAATTATCCATTTTCTAGCTCCTTTCTTTAATGATATGTGCAATCACCTTATATAATATGTTTGCGCAGGTAACAGGGGCTACTTTACCCGGCAGCGACAGAGCGTGCAGTATTTTAATTTCTGCTTCCTTTCCATAGGCGAAATCACATCCGCCCGGAGAAGATGCCAAATCTATTACGATGCAGTCTTTTTTTACTTTGGATAATTTATTTTTATCTAATACTAAAGCAGGTGCAGTGTTGAAGATTACATCCGTTTTTTGTATATAAGTTTCCAGTTCATCCGGCGCAATACTGTCAAGTCCGTTTGCTTCACATAAAGCTCGATCTGTACTCTTCCTGCATAGGACCGTGGTATTTGCATTTAACAGCTTAAGCTTATTTGCCAGAATCTTACCGATTCTGCCATAGCCTATAACAAGTGCGCAGGAGCCGTGAATGGTGATGGGAAGAGAGTGCATCGCAAGCTCGATTGCTCCCTCTGCAGTAGGAATACAATTGTAAATTGTCATTTCCTCATAATCCAGGTAATCATAAACGGAGATTCCGTTTTCTTCTAATTGTGTTCTGATATGCAAAGGGATTTTTCCTGCAATTAATACCTCACTCCGGTTAATGATCTCTGTTAAGTCGTTTAACTTTATATCGTTATTGTTCAAAGGCGCGTTGAGTGTTATTCCGTCTGCAGTAAATGGCAAAGGACCTATGATACACTGGGCCGAGTGGGAATGTGATATATTATCTCCTAATGCCATTGTTTGAACTGTATGACCGCTTTGTATCAGAATCTTTGCTAATTCCAGATTTCTTGTATCTCCGCCTATAATCAAAAACTTCATTATGTTGTACTCGAATAAAATCCATTACGTATACATTTTATGTGGACATAAGGACTAATGTGAAAATTGATTGGACTATTTTTTTTTAGGGTGTATACTTTAAAATGACACGGAGGGGATTATATGAGAAAGCTTATTTATAAATTTCAGCAGTTTATGTCAGGTCGAAACGGTCCGGACGGGCTTAATTTATTTTTAATTTTTATATATATGGCATTGATTATTGCCAATATGTTTGTGAGAAACGTTATTGCAAACAGTATTATACTTTCTTTAGCACTGCTTGTTGTGGTTATGCATTTTTTTCGCATGTTTTCACGAAACGTATATAAACGCAGAAGAGAAAACGCTACTTTCCTTGGCTTTTTTTACAGAATTAAGAATTTCTTCAAAAGAAGGAAGCGTGTTTGGAAGGAACGTAAAACGCATAAATATAAAAAGTGCCCTGCATGCAAGGCACAGTTAAGACTTCCAAAAAGGAATTGTAAGATACAGGTAACCTGTCCTAAATGCGGTCATAAATTTACCATGAAGGTCTGATTACGTCTTACTTACAGGCATTATCCAATTATGAGGAAGGATTTTTGCCACAATACGGTATATTTTGTATAAAAGGCGAGGCGTGTATACAGTCTTGCCTTTTTCTGCTCTTTTTACAGCTTTTTGTGCAACCTTCTCCGGTATACAATAGGGCAAGATATCGAAAGTTTTTGAGGTTCCCGGGGCTATGCCGGCAACTTCAAGGAATTCTGTTCTCATAGGTCCGGGACAAACTGCCAACACGTTTATTCTATTTTTACCAAAACGGCTCTTGAGCTCATAGTTTAAAGCCTTTGTGTAACTCATTACGTAAGCTTTGGTAGAACAGTAAACAGACATTCGTGGGTTTGGTGCAAATGAGGCGATGGAACATACGTTGATAATGAACGGATACGTTTTTGTTCCTTCTGTTTTGCCGGGTTTCATGTATTTCAGCACCAACGTCGTGATTACTGTAAGCGCCCTTACGTTGATGTCTACCATATTTGCCTGTGCTTTGTAATCTGCATCTAAAACGTCTCCGATAACGCCGCAACCTGCATTGTTAATTAAGACTCTTATATTCGGTTTTTGCCGGTTTAGTTTGTCAGAAAGCAGCAGGCAACTGTCTTCGTCGGTAAGGTCAAGTGCCATTGGTATGATTACAGGACCGTTTTCTTTTTCAATTGATTTCTTTATGTCAAATAGTTTGCTTTCGCGACGGGAAATAATCCATATTTCATCTAAGCAAGAATAACGATCGTATATTTGTTTCAAAAATTCTTTTCCGAGTCCGGAAGACGTGCCGGTGATTATTGCTATCTCCATATTTTGCTCCTTTTTTTGTTTAAATGTAATCCATAGAATTCTTATTGTCAAGCAGATAGAGGCGATGTCTTACCTAAAAAGTGTAGGTTTGTCAAACATATGTTACACCGTCCTTGACAAAATCATCTAATACCTGTTTGGGAGATTTCCAGCCTAAAGGTCTCATGGGAAAACTGTTATAGTCC
>JAFWZX010000015.1 GCA_017517275.1 Clostridia bacterium | reverse complement strand
CACATACAGCCTCGTGGCTCACATAACTGCCTACATCCGTTTCAGGATAAAAAGCATCCGGAATAAACCATGTACATTTTCCGCATTCCATATCATATACCTCCATATTTTAATTAATCTTACCATATTTATAAAACAGCTCAGTCAACTCAAGATACATCTTTGTACTGTTTACCTTCCATGCTTCGCAAATAGCACAAGCAGCTTTCCTGCTTCCTACAGGGATTTTCAAATCAACAATACAGTTTGTACCCTCACGAACATAGCACCTTACGTAATAATTCCCGCGTTCATCTTCGAAAACGTCGGAATTTGTATTCATTTTGCTTGAAATTCTATCAATATTTTCATCTATATACCTATCATATCTTGCTCCGAGTCCTCCTGCTATCATATAGCTAAGAGATGATGCAATCTCCCGACCCTTATTTGTGACACAATAAACAGGCAGTCCGTTGCTGTCGAGAATCCTATCAATCATTCCCATTGACACAAGCTGCGCTACAGCCTGTTGCATTGAAAAGTAATTAACTAATCCCGGCGCAAGAATAACCTCAGTCAGATACAATTCTGATACGAACATATTTAGCTTGTCGAGGATATGCAAAATCAATACTTTATTTGCAGTAAGCTGATCATTATTTTCGTACATTGTATACCTCTTTATTCTACATAATCGAATTCAATATCATATATTTTAACGGTATCGTTTTCTTTAATTCCCTTCTTGACCAGCGCATCAATCAGGCCTTTTTTACGAATAATCCTCTGGAAATATGACGCTGACTCATAATCTTCGAGATTTGTAGATTCAACAACGTTTTTTATCCAGTTTCCCTCAACGATATACACGTTCCCTTCAACTCTAATTGTGAAAAGATCTTCTTCTGCCACAGCTTTGTGAACAGCAATTTCTTCCTTAACCGATACAGGGGCAAGTTGATTAGGCATTTTATCAAGAATACTTCCGCAATATGCCATTATCTCGCTGACGCCTGTATTTGTCACGGCAGACATTTCAAAAACACGCCACGCGCCTTTGTCGTACGCATCATCTATGTTATCATGATTCTCTTCAAGCCAAGCGTGGAATTTTTGCTTAAATTCTGAAACGCGACTTACATCGATATCAGTTTTATTCAAAGCAATAATCTGTGGTTTAGATGCAAGAGCAAGACTGAACTGCATAAGTTCTTCATTAATTTTCAAAAAATCCGCAAAAGGATCCCTGCCCTCACTTCCTGATACATCAATCACGTGAACTATCAGCCTTGTTCTTTCAATATGTCTTAAGAATTCGTGACCAAGGCCAAGCCCTTGACTGGCACCCTCTATTAATCCCGGAATATCAGCAATTGCAAAGCTTCGCTCCCCTTCGTTAAAAACAACACCAAGGTTGGGAACAATCGTCGTAAAATGATAGTCGGCAATTTCCGGTTTTGCCGCAGTACATACCGACAACAGTGTTGATTTGCCAACGTTAGGATATCCAACCAAACCAACGTCTGCCAATAATTTGAGCTCAAGCTTGAGATTTAATTCAATCCCATCATGTCCTGCCCTTGCAAAATTTGGTATTTGCCTGGTAGAAGTAGCAAAGTGCATATTACCTTGTCCGCCTCTGCCTCCCTTTGCAATAACAACTTTTTGTCCGGGTTCTGTCAGATCAGCGAGAATTTCGTCAGTGTCGCTGTTTTTAACAACAGTACCCTGAGGAACTTTAACATAAAGGTCCGCTCCGCTTTTACCTGTCATTTTATTCTTTCTGCCTGACTCACCATTTTGAGCTGCAAATTTACGTTTATATCTGAAATCCATAAGCGTGGACATACCTGTATCAACTGTGAAAATCACGTCGCCGCCTTTGCCTCCGTCTCCCCCGTCCGGACCGCCTGCATTAACGTACTTTTCACGGTGAAAGGCAACTATTCCGTCACCGCCTCTGCCTGATTTTACAAATATATTAGCTCTGTCAATAAACATTTTATGCTACCTCATATAAAAGTAAAATTAACAGAAAGACCGCTAATCATATCAATCATATGGTAGCGGTCTTAGTTATAAAATCTTTGAAAAATTAAGCCTCAGTAACAACTGCCTGCTTCTTATCTTTTCCAAGTCTGCGGAATGAAAGCTTTCCGTCAACCATTGCATATAAAGTATAATCGGAACCGATGCCTACATTCTCACCGGGATAAATCTTGGTACCTCTTTGTCTCACAAGAATGTTGCCGGCTAAAACATACTGACCGTCTGCCTTCTTAAGACCCAGACGCTTTGATTCGGAATCTCTACCGTTCTTTGAGCTACCCAGACCTTTTTTATGTGCAAATAATTGCAAGTTAACTCTGATCATTTCGTTTACACCTCCTGAATTAATTCGTGTATCCTAATATATCTGTTCCCATATGACTCTTGAATTTGCTTGACTCCGATGCACATAGCATCTAATGCCGCGTTTGCTTTCAAAGTAATCTCTTTGTCCTTCCCACCTGTCGGTGTGAATGAGGCAAAGCCGTCGTCTTCTACAAAATCTCCGTCATATCCGATTTCCAAACAATAACCTACTGCGGTATACATAATCGCCGAAACGGCCGCACAAATAATATCTTTGCCTGACGGTCCGTAACCTGCATGACCTGAAACTGTAAACTTTACCGTCTCATTTCTATCATTTTTGAAAATCTTTACATTAATCATAATTATAAACAAAATTACGCATTGATTTTCTCAATTGTAACCTGTGTATAAGGCTGTCTGTGACCTTGTCTTTTTCTATAACCCTTTTTAGCCTTGTGTTTAATGATACGGATCTTCTTACCCTTACCATTCTTAACAACCTTAGCCTCGACAGTAGCACCTTCAACATAAGGAGCTCCGAATTTAATGTCATCGTCACATGAAACAGCAAGAACCTTATCAAATACAACAGCTGCATCTGCTTCAACGTCAAGCTTCTCAATGTAAAGAACATCGCCTTCTTCTACCTTATACTGCTTACCACCTGTAGTTAAAATAGCATACATCTCTTTTGCACCTCCAAACAACAATCTCGCCTGTATTTTACAGCCTGTGCGTGGCTGTAATCCCGTAAGGCACTGTAAAAATATCATTTTACAGATTTGCAAAGCCCCGTCAGAGCGGCAACCACTGGATTTTATCACTAAACGCAGATACAGTCAACAATTAATTGTAAAAAAAACGTTCAAATATTAGACTGCAGGCGGTAATTAGTGAATAAAGGTTTAACATTTTGAATTTTCTTCTATTGACAACAACTGCTGTTTGTATTAAGATTCTACTAATAGACAACACGCAAGTGTTTTTGAATCATTTTTCTATATACAGGAGGTTTTTATGAAAAAGTTTTTTACTTTATTAGTTGTTTTTGTTCTAATTTTAACAATGACAGCTTCTATTTTTGTTTCCGCTGAAGGCGAAGCAACAGCAGCACCCAACGACGGTCGTACTATCGGTACTGGCGGTCTTGATTTCTATTCAGTTACAATTCACTATGAAAGTCCCGTTCTCTTAGAATACTGGAGTGGTAAGGTTAATACTGTAACAACAAATCTTTTCTTTAATCCGGAAGTTACTGACGGTGATAAATACGTAGATTCAAAAGGCAATCCACTTATGGCTGATAAGGTTGTTATCGGTGGCAACACAGTAGGAGATTATTACGTAGCTCAGTATAAGAATACAAAATATCCAGAGCTCAATATTTATCCCGATATTACTGCATCTTCAAAACCTAGGAAATACGCTTTTTATAATCATATTCAGGACGGCAACGTTTTGATGCAGGTTGAAGCTACAGACTTCTACGGTCTTACTGACCCTTATGATGAGGGAGCAGCTTACGTAAACCAGAATCCTAACGTTGTTTACGGTAGTGACGGTTATGCCCTTGCAGTTGAGACAGACGCAGACGGCAACGCTTACAGAATCGACATTAACGGTTACGCTGTTACGTCCAATAACATTTGGGTTAGCCACGATGGCAGAAGATGCGAACTTTTCGTTAACGTTCCTGTTCTCAGAAAAACCGGTGCTGTTAATAAAAAAGGTGTTCCTGTTACAGAGTGGGCAAACTCAGACACGTACGTAGCTCTTGGTTTCAACGAGAGATTTGACGAAAACGGTAAAATAATCAATCTTATGAATATTAAGAAGGTATTCTTTATTGCAGAAGCTGATTTCGAGGCATTCCTTGCTGATGAAACGAGAAATACGATTTCTCCCACGCTATATGATATTCAGACAAAACGTTCCGATTACGAAACAGAGAAAGACTATACAAAAGCTTTAAATTCAGAGATCAAAGCACTTGGTAAGACCGGTGAATATTATGAAAAATCATATGCACAGCTCTTCAAGACAAAGTTTGCAGACGATCTTACAGACGTAAACAAAGACGGTGTTATCAACCAGCTTGATGATGCTACATATTACACAAAAGACATTACTGCAGAAGATATCCTCTACACAGAAGTTGACGGTAAGACAATCCCAGTAAACGGTACTCCGATTATTGCTACACCTCAAGTTTCAGTTAAGATTAAGGACATTACAATTGAGATCGATGCATTAGGTACACAGTTGTACTCAGACCTTGCATCCGATCCTCAACAGCAGAATGAGATTATAGTTACTCTTAACGACTGTCTCTCTAACATCAATTTCTATCAAAAATGTCTTGATGAGAACAGAATTACACAAGAGCAATTCGATGCTATGGGTAAAGTACTCCTTGGTTCTGTAAAGAGTGTTACTACAAAGACAGAAATGCAAGATGCTAAGACAGACAGCGGCACAAAAAAGAGCCTCAGTTTAGGACTTACAGCAGAGCAACTTGCTTCTATCTCAAGGAGTCCTTCCACAATCTTCCTTAACTTCGCAATCAGGACACATCAACCTCCAGCAGCATATGCTCAGTTTCTTGAAAAGAAAGCTTATTTAGTTTCTGACTTTTCACCTGTATCAATACCTGTTAAAACACTAGACGATCTTCCGGATGTTATTCCACAACCTAAGAAAGAAGGTTGCGGTTCATCAGCAGCAATCGCTCAGGTAATGCTTGTACTTTCTGCAGCATTGGTTATTAAACGTAAAAAGAAATAAATGATTCATTAATACTAAAGAAGGGTGATTAAAAAATTCACCCTTCTTTTTTTGTATTTTATTGACTTTTACACTTCCCTATTGTATCATATGCAAACAATATGTATTGAAAGGATCTGACTTTTTCTTATGAACGATGATGGCATACCCTTGTGGTTCCTTGCTTCAGACACAGTATCAGTTGATACGGGGACATTAGTTCTTCAAATTCTATTAATTATTTTTCTTACTTTTGTTAATGCTTTTTTTGCAGCCTCTGAATTTGCGTTGATGAATCTCAATGATAATAAGATAAAAAAGATTGCTGAAAAAGGCAACAAAAAAGCTAAATTCCTTTTGAAAATAATCGACAACCCCAGCAAATTCCTATCTACAATTCAAGTGGGTGTTACGTTTGCAGGTTTCTTATCAAGTGCGATTGCATCCTCTTCGTTTGCATCTATTATCGTTACAGCGCTTTCTTCAAAATTTCAGTGGGTATCTAACAACAGCAGTGTTGTTTATTCTATTACGTTAGTTGTGATCACCCTTGTATTATCGTTTATTACACTTATTTTCGGCGAATTAGTTCCTAAACGTATCGGAATGCGAAATAGTGAAAAAATGGCTATGAGATCAGTTACACCGCTTAGAATTACCGGCATTATTTTTGCACCTTTTATCGCACTGCTTACCGCATGTGTAAACGGTGTACTGAAGCTCATAGGAATTAATCCTAATGAAGACGAAGAGACAGCTACAGAGGAAGAAATAATGTTAATGGTCAACGAAGGCCAGGAAAAAGGTTTGATCGGCGACGAAGAGAGCGAAATGATTAGTAACATTTTCCAATTTAACGATAAAACAGCCATGGACGTTATGACGCACAGAACAGAAATGTGCTCTGTGAAAATTAACGATAATTATCTCACGGTATTAAATGCTGCAACCAGCGAAAAATACTCCAGATTCCCTGTTTATGACGGTAATATTGATAACATCGTAGGCATTATCCATATAAAAGATTTGCTTAAAGTTGATGAATTCGGATTTGATGTTAAACAAATCATGCGTCCTCCGTGTTTTGTTCCTGAATCACAAAAGATTGATGATGTACTTAAGACGCTTCAGACAAATAATAACCATCTTGCAATCGTTGTAGACGAATACGGCGGAACATCAGGAATAATTACAATGGAAGATATTTTAGAAGAGCTTGTTGGTAACATACGCGATGAATACGACACCGATGAAATAGCTGAAACAGAGAGTCTGATTCAAAGAATCAATGATACGACCTTTTCCATTGACGGTTTTGCTGAAATAGACGATATTAACGATGCGCTTGAAATCGAACTCCCAAGCGAAGAATACGAAACAATTAACGGCCTTGTAATCGCTCTGTTAGGCGAAATTCCCGAGGAGAACAAGCATCCGGACGTTATTTGGAATCGTTATAAATTTACCGTATTAGAAAGCAATGAAAAGCTTATCACTAAAATACAATTAGAAATTCTCCCGCCGCTTGAAAGCACCGAAGCGAGTACGGAAGAAGAATTATAATATTACGCTGTCAATTTTAAGACGAGTAACACAACCAAAAGAGCAGTATAATACGAGTAGCTCAGTATTTTACAAGAAGGACCTTTCTCACCGTTATAGTTCTTAATAATTGGCAGCGCCAGTATGCAACCTAAGAGTGTCATATTCTGATAGCACTCGTTTATGTAGGTTGCATTATCTATTTTCACCATTTTCAGGAAAACAAAACATACAACAGCAATAACAGCAACGTAGCTCGTTATGTAATAAGCTTTTTCGTAGAATTTCTTTTCTTTACAGATATGCATGATAAACATGATAATCAAAGCGTGCGGACATAATTCCAACCCAATTAAAAACGTTGTTATTATAACGATAAAACCTACACAGAAGATCCTTTGGAATTTATTTTTCATTTTGTCGTACATATATACGGATGCAAGACAAACGAATGAAGTCAAAGCAAGACTGTAAAATAAATGTATATCCCCCGGATCATCCTTGCTCATAAAAACGAAACGATACGGGAACGCAGAAATGACAGCTACTAATAGGCTTTTTAACATCAATTTATTAATGGATCTTGTCTTATCTACAGCCTCATCTATAAGAAGGGAAAAAAGAGGGATACAAACGCATCCGATCGTACCTAAGGAGTATTTCAAAATCGGATTTGAAATAAAACCTGAATATGCAACCGTGTAGGCAGTAAGGCATAAAAAAGCAATTATTTTGATTTTGAATGAATTAAATTTCAACAATATCTCCCCTTATTATTTATTATATGAGAAAGGCTCTGCAAGTAGAGTAATTGCAGAAAAAATCATGTAATAACACGTTAGCATCACATCGGTAAGATATTCCGCGAAAGGATTAATCAGCAGAAAAGCAAATATAATCAAATTCAACAGTCCGGCTAAAAATAGGCGCTGCCATTTTTGGAACTGCAAATACTTAATCTGTATTGACGTTGATATCTGCGTTACAGCAGAAAGAAGTGCCCAAAAAGCAAGCAGTATAGATACGTTGTCCATCAGCATATTATAGTTGTTTAAAAACAGAAGTATGGCTATTATGATGCAAAACATACCTTGGGACAATATCCAACCCGGTTTGAAAAACCACTTTTTATTGATCAGATAGGAAAAAACAAGTAAAAAGCCAACAACACAGATTGCAACGGCAGCAGCAAGCATATTAAAATATGCATCGTCAAAAGGTAGCAACAAAACTGCAACTGCAACAATTATATATAAGAAACCTGCTAAAAATAAAATCAAATTGTTGTTTTTACCATTTAATTTCATATCCGACTCCCCTTTTATTTATTTGCGTTAACGGCAGCCTTATAACCATCCTTACACATAGTATCAAGTTCAAGAGTTGTCTTCCAACCGAGAAGCTTGTATGCTTTATCCGGATTTGCATAGCATGCGTCAATATCTCCCGGACGTCTTGCTTCAATAGAATACGGAATGTCAACCTCATTTACACGAATGAACGTATTTATAAGATCAAATACAGAATATCCGGTTCCGGTTCCCAGGTTAAAAGCTTCAACCTTATTATTTTCCATTGCATATTTTAAAGCAGCAACATGGCCGCGAGCCAAATCACTTACGTGGATATAATCTCGAACGCCTGTACCGTCATGAGTATTGTAGTCGTTTCCAAAGACTGTAATGTAAGGTGTCTTCTTAAGTGCTACGTTAAGGATACGCGGCATAATATTATTCGGAGTTCCTTTAGGACTCTCACAAAGAAGTCCGCTTGAATGTGCACCGATCGGATTGAAATATCTAAGAAGAATAACTGACCAGCTATGATCAGATACCCACAGATCTCTTAAAATCTCTTCGATAATCAACTTCGTCCTGCCATATGGGTTTGTTACAGGACCAAGGGGAAAATCCTCCGTTATAGGAAGAGAAGCAGGGTTACCGTATACTGTAGCAGATGAGCTGAAAATTATCCGCTTCACGTTATGAGCGGCCATAACCTGGAGCAGTGTAACCGTACCTCCTACGTTATTTTCATAATAAGAAAGCGGCATCGAAACAGACTCTCCAACTGCCTTTAATCCTGCAAAATGGATAACACAGTCAAAATCGTTCTCAGAAAAAATCTTATCCAATAATTCTCTATCTCTGATATCACATTCAATAAATTTAAAATCTTTTCCGGTAATAGCTTTTATTTTATCAACTGCGTCGATGCTACAATTTGACAAATTGTCAATAACAACAATCTCATATCCACTGTCAAGAAGCTCGACACAAGTATGACTACCTATAAAACCAATACCACCAGTAACTAAAATTTTCATAAAACACCTTCCCGGCTAAATAAATTCTGTTCTTTATCTTTATATATTATTTGTCAAAAAAACGCAAGTACATAGTAAATTAAAACCGTATGCTTGTACCTGCCGCATACCCTGTGGAGAAAGCAATCGTCAAATTAAATCCTCCGGTATATCCATCTACATCAATTACTTCTCCTGCAAAAAACAATCCCCTACACAATTTAGACTCCATTGTCTTCGGATTAATCTCCTTTACGTTAATACCTCCGGATGTTATGATAGCTTCGCTGATATCTCCTTTCGATACGATATTAATGTCAAAATGTTTCAACAAGTAAAGAATTCGACTTCTTTCTTGCGAAGTAATCGCGTTTACCTGCTTACTTGGATTGATACCTGTTTTCATAACGAACACCGGTATGATTTTTTTTGGCAATAACCCATCTAAAGAATTGGCAAATATTTTGTTTTTTACCTGTGAGAAATCTCTCAATATTCGTTTATCCAGTGTTTCTTCATCAAGAGCCGGCTTGAAATCAATCTCAATTTTTGCAGGAACTGACTCATCATAATGACAGGATGCACTTAGAATTACAGGCCCGGAAACACCGTTGTGTGTGAAAACCATTTCACCGAAATCACTATACACAGACTTGCTTCCAATAAACAAGTTAATGTTTACGTTTCTCAAAGAACAACCCTCAAGTTCTGAAATGTAAAAATCATCTGAAACCAAAGGGCAAAGAGAGGGCTTAGTATCAATAATGCTATGTCCTAAATCTCTTGCAAATGTGTATCCGTCCCCGGTTGATCCTGTAAGAGGATACGATAAGCCACCTGTTGCAATCAAGACGTTAGGTGCCTCATAGCGCTTAGTTTCGCCACGGCACGTAGCTTCTACGGCGCATACACCATCATTATTGCGTATAATGGCAGTAACGTTGCTTTCGCAGATAAAACGTACACCCAGCTTCCTTGCAACGTTTATAAGGCAATTGGCAACATCTGTTGCATTTTGCGAAGCAGGAAATACGCGTCCGCCTCTTTCTACAACCGTAGGAAGTTTATTTTTTTCAAAGAAAGAGATTATATCGTGGTTAGAAAAATTGTTGATACACGACATAAGAAACTTAGAATTACGAGGAATATTATCAAACAGCTCTCGCTTTTCACATGCATTTGTAATATTACATCTGCCTTTTCCTGTAATCCTAAGTTTCCTGCATAGAACTTTATTTTTCTCTAAAACAGTGACGCGCGCCCCGTTTTCTGCGGCCTGAATCGCTGCCATAACGCCGGCCGGACCGGCACCGATTACAATTAAGTCCATAAAACACATCCTCCCTTAAGCAGGATGTGTTTTATCATTGTAATCTGCATTTTGAGCATCAAATTTATATTTAGAAGCCTGACGTTTCTTAAAGAAGTTTGTTGCAGGTTGGGGGAACAAAGCATAGGAAAGTACATCCTCGTCTTGTTCGATATATTCTTTTATCTCATTTCTGATAGATTCAAGCTCCGGTGCAATCAAATCGGCAGGTCTGCATGATATCTGCTCTTCATCGCCGAGAATCTTCTTTGCGAACTCCGGATCAATAGGAGCCGGGGTACGGCCGTATTCGCCTTTAACAACGCCCTTTGCTTCCTTTGTTACCATCTTATATCTCTCGCCGCTAAGAACGTTTAAAACAGCCTGAGAGCCTACAATCTGGCTTGTAGGTGTTACAAGTGGCGGATATCCTAAATCGGCACGTACTCGGGGAACCTCTTTAAGCACTTCGTCATATTTATCGACAGCATTTGCCTGTTTGAGCTGTGATAAAAGATTGGATAACATACCTCCCGGAACCTGATAAATAAGAGCTTTTGCATCAACACCAAGCATTTTAGGATCTAAAAGACCGGAAGAAAGATATTCTTCTCTGAGACCTTTGAAATATCCTGCTGCGTTATTAAGAGCCTCAAGGTCAAGACCTGTATCATATTCTGTTCCCTGAAGAGTTGCAACGATAGGTTCTGTTGCAGGTTGTGACGTACCGAGAGCAAGCGGAGATAATGCACAGTCAATAATATCAACGCCTGCTTCTATTGCCTTAAGATAAGTCATAGAACCGCATCCGCTTGTATAGTGTGTATGAAGCTCGATTGGAATATTAACGTTTGCTTTAAGAGCTTTTACCAGATTATATGCCTCGTACGGAACAAGTAATCCTGCCATGTCCTTAATACAAATAGAAGAAGCTCCCATCGATTCTATAGTCTTAGCATCTTTGATAAAAACATCAATATTATGATACGGACTTGTGGTATAGCAGATGCAGCCCTGCGCATGTCCGCCCTCTTTAATACAAGCTTTCATTGCACGTTCAATATTTCTGGGATCATTCAATGCATCAAAAATACGAATTATGTTTATTCCGTTGGCAACTGCTTTCTGTACAAAGTAATCAACAACATCGTCTGCATAATGTTTATAACCGAGAATGTTCTGTCCTCTGAAAAGCATTTGAAGAGGAGTTTTCTTTGCCTTTGACTTTATCTTGCGGAGTCTTTCCCATGGATCTTCATTTAGAAATCTTAATGATGCATCAAATGTAGCACCACCCCATGCCTCCAGAGCATTGTAACCAATATTATCCAACTGTTCAACGATAGGAAGCATCTGTTCAGTCGGCATTCTTGTAGCAATCAAAGACTGATGTGCATCTCTTAAAATTGTTTCTGTTATTCTGACTTTAGCCAATGTTACAACGTCCTTTCATTAATTAAAGCTTACGATTATATCGCCTGTATTTACAGTTGCTCCTTGAGTTACGTTGACACCGGCGATAACACCGTCAGCAGGCATTGTAATATCATTTTCCATTTTCATAGCTTCAAGAACTACTACAACGTCACCTTGCTTAACAGAGTCTCCTGCTTTAACGTTTACCTTGAGGATCGTGCCCGGCATAGGAGCAGCTACAGTCTGAGCACCGGTTGCGCCACTCGGTGCAAGTGCAGCAGCCGGTTGCGGCGCGCTGGGTGCTGCAGCAACAGGAGCAGCAACGGGAGCTTTCGGAGCAGCAGGAGCTTTAGGTGCTACAGACGGAGCGGCAGATACACTTACGTCGCCTCCAACCTCTTCAACTTCTGCCTCATATGTTACACCATTAATCTTAACAACATATTTCATATTAAATCTGTTCCTTTCTATGTAAATCAAACTAATTTCTGTGAAAGAATCTCAAGAGCGCTGATAATTCGTGCTCTAGTAGAATCAGGAGTAATAACATCATCTATCATGCCGCAGGCTGCCGCATACATAGGCGTCTGGTATTGTTTGCGGTATTCTTCTATAAGTTCCTGTCTCTTTGCAACAGGGTCCTCAGCTGCTTTAATATCATCTTTATACATAAGCAATACGTTTGCTTCAGGAGAGATAAGAGCAATATCTGCGCTCGTCCATCCGTATGCGATATCACAACCGATTTGCTTGCTGTTCATTGAAATATAAGCATTTCCGTAAGCCTTACCTGTAATAATATTTATCTTGGGCACGTCGGTATTTGCAAATGAAGAAATAAGAAGCGCTGCAGCCTGTGCTACACCGGCCTTCTCCTGCGCTTCCGTAGCAGCATATGAACCGGTATTCGTAAGCGTGATAACAGGAATAGAATATTTATCGCAAAAATCAATAACTTTGCTCGCTTTGTTTGCTGCATCATGAGTAAGCTCACCGCCAAGTTCAGCCGGCTGATTTGCGATAACAGCAGCAACAATACCGCCAAATCTTGCAAAAGCAGTCACTATATTCTTTGCATAATCTGCATATATTTCAAAATACTGACCGTTATCAGCAACTGCTCCAATGACAGTTCTTACGTCGTATTCATCGACAGCATTCAGTGAATTAAGTTCTAAAGCCTCTCTGTTTAAATCATCTTCGCACTCTTCTGTATTATCGCAACTTACGGAATTGTCAGGCAGATAAGAAAGAAGTTCTTTAACAGCAGCAAAACATGCATCTTCATTTTCACAGAAGCAAGCAACGCTACCGTTGTCACTGTTAATTGCTTTACCTGCTTTATCCTTGCAAATATCAAGACCTGCAACTGATAATTGAGCTTTATCCTCTGAATAAAAAACAAAATCACAGAGATTTGCTGCTATTGCCATAGTACCGAGACATTTACCGTTCACAACAGCAATCGTCGGAATAATTCCCAAAGCACCGCTAAGCGCATTTACAAGACTTCCCATAGAATCAAGTACTTGAAGGCCTTCCTGAGCACGAGCACCGGCTGAATTAATAACTAAAACAAACGGAGCACCTGCCTTCACTGCAAAATCGATTGTTTTTACAATCTTTGCGCAGTTAACGGCACTCAAAGAGCCTCCTACGTATGATTCATCCTGAATAGCTGCGAACACAGGTCTTCCGTATACAGCGCCATAACCTGTAACAACACCGTCTCCGTTCTGGGATGAATATTTATTGGTCTCTGCAAAAGTGCAATCATCAAATAATTTATTTAATCTATCAACCATATTTCTCCTCCTTAAAAACAAACATATTAATTCTACTAAAAATCACAAAATAAATCAATCTTCAAATAAAGCTTTTACAAAATCTTCCGGAACAAATGGCTGTAAATCTTCCATTCCCTCTCCTACGCCAACAAGCTTTACGGGAATGTTCAGTTCGCTTGCAATAGATACAATTATGCCGCCTTTTGAAGATCCGTCCAACTTTGTCAGAATAATTCCGTTTACCGGTGCTATTTCAGAAAAAGCTTTTGCTTGGTTTACCGCATTCTGGCCTGTTGTCGCATCAAGAACCAACAAAGTCTGTCTGGAAACACCCGGCATTCTGTTATCTACAACTCTGGACATTTTTGCCAGTTCATCCATTAAATTCTTCTTATTATGAAGCCTGCCGGCAGTATCACATATAAGAACGTCCACTCCTCTTGCATTAGCAGCATTACACGCGTCAAATAAAACAGCCGACGGATCTGATCCTTCACTTTGTTTTATGATGTCTACGTCAGCTCGCCTGCTCCAGACAACAAGCTGATCGATAGCTGCGGCTCTGAAAGTATCGCCTGCTGCAAGAAGAACCTTTTTTCCTGCTTTTTTGTATAAATTTGCCATCTTACCTATGGACGTTGTCTTACCAACTCCGTTAACACCGATAACAGTAATAACGCAGGGCACGTCATTTGTGTCAAGACCATACGAGCCCTTACCTTCAATATCCAACATCTGTGAAATAATCTCCTGCAGCATATTGCGAATCTTTTGAGGATCGGTAAGCTTCTCCTCTTTGACTCTGGACTTCAAAACGTCCAATATGCGGTTAGTTGTGCCGATACCGAAATCAGCCGTTATTAAAATATATTCCAGCTCCTCAAAAAGCTCATCGTCAATCTTGCCGAATCCGGCAAGGATTGTATCGATTTTACCGATAAAATTATCTTTTGTTTTCTTAAGGCCTGCTTTTAATCTATCAAAAAATCCCATATTATCCCCTTAATCTTAAAGTCTAATTGAAACAACCTTAGAAACACCCTTTTCTTCCATAGTAACGCCATACAGTGCTCCGGCATTTTCCATGGTTCCCTTTCGGTGTGTTACCATAATAAACTGTATATTATCATGGAGTGTCTTCAGGTATTTTGACAATCTATATACATTGGATTCGTCCAAGGCCGCCTCTATCTCGTCTAATAAACAAAACGGTGACGGACGCAGTTTGAGGATAGCAAACAATAATGCTATTGCAGTCAATGCTCTCTCTCCGCCTGATAAAAGCATCATATTCTGAAGCTTCTTGCCCGGAGGCTGAGCATGTATATCAATTCCGCATTCGAGAATATCATTTCCTTCCGTAAGAACAATATCTGCCGTACCGCCTCCAAAGAGTTGAACAAAAACCTCTTTAAAATTATCACGTATAAGCTTAAATTGATCAGCAAATTGCTGACGCATTACAACGTTCAGTTCGTTTATAACCTTTTCTAATTTCTGCTTTGCAAGTGTAATGTCGGCGCATTGAGAGGACATAAATTCGTACTGAGTTTTTACGTTTTCAAATTCTTCGATAGCATTTACGTTGACCGGGCCTAAATCCTTTATTAAGCCTTTTAATTCGTTTATCCTTTTGCTCGTCTGTTCGTAATTTTCAACGGGGTGCATTTCACTCATATTATAAGCGTCCTCAATTGTAAGTTCATACTCCTCCCATAATCTGGATATGTTGCCATTAATATCCTCTTCAAGGCGCTGTTTTACGTGACTAAGCTTGTTGATTGTTTCATTGTATTTTGTAATTTCTTCTGAAACAGCAGTAATTCTGTCAAACATGCCATCAAGAGACATATCTATAGACGTCTTTAGTTCTGTTTGGTTATCAATTTCCAGGTTAATCGCTTCAATTTCTTTTTGCGTATTGACAATACGTCCTTCAAGTTCTGAATTTTCACCTTTGAGCTGCTCTATAAGTTCCTGGGCACTCTTTGCCTCAGTTTCGTAAAAAGACAGTTTCTCTTTATCCTGACGTATCTCACTTATATACCGAGCCTTATCTTCTTCCTGCTTCTGTATAAGAGCCTTTATGTCCGCTTCCTTAAGTCTTAACTGTATCATCTTCTGGTTTACGTTCTCGCGAGCTTCTTCAAAGTGCAGGAATTCGATTTCTTTTAGTTTGAGGTCTCCGTTTAATTCATCAATACGTTTAGATGCAAGCTGTATATTATGTGAATATTCTGTCTTCTTGTTCTGTAGCTCCATGACGTTCGTAATGCTGCTTTTAAGTTCGTCTACAAGCTTGCTTCTTCTTTGCTTCTCCCCGTCCTGAACTGCTTTTATCGATTCGAGCTTTGATTCTAAAATAGATTCTTCACGCTCTAAACGGCGTGTAATCTCAAGTTTATCCTTCGCAACTGCTTCAAGTTCAACAATCTCATCCTTATAGGCAGATATATCTTCCATACTTTTCTGAAGTGTCGATACGTTCTTATCAATATTTGCTTTTAAAACAGGAATCTCTCTCGTTCTGGATAATGCACCTGCGCCGGCTCCTGTATGTTTGTCCGGACTGCCGCCTGTAACTGCGCCGCTGGTTCTTATTATATCGCCTTCTAAAGTTACACACATAAATGAGTACCTGTTAGTACGGGCAGCTTGGAAAGCATTGTCAATATTATCAAATACAGCAATCTTACCAAGCAAGCTTTCTATGGCAGGTGCAAAATATGTGTCATATTCCACCACTTGAGCGGCTACGCCCAAAAAGCCACGGGATCTTCTTAAGGAAGTTAATTGTTCAGAGTCAAAACTTCTGCCGTTTACGGCTGTCAGAGGCAGAAAAGTCGCGCGGCCGAAGCGACGTTGTTTTAAGTACTCTATCGCCTTCTTAGCATCCTCTTCCGTTTCCGTAATAATATCCTGATAAGCATGACCAAGAGCTGTTTCAATCGCTGTTTCATATTTTTCGGAAACAGTGATAATCTGCGCTACAGCACCGTGAATACCTTTTCCGAACTCTGTATTTGTTTTGCACATTTGCAAAACCTCTTTAACACTCTTGGCATAACCTTCAAAGCCCTCTTCTAATTCCGTAATTAATTTAAGGCGGGCATTATCGCTTTGAACCCTGCCGGATATTTCAGTAGCCTGTTTGTTTTTCTCTTCGATTTTATTTCTGAGAGTAACTAACCGTTCATTGGAATTTTTATAAATTTGCTTCTCTTCATTTAACGATTCGCGACATTTATCTAAAGCTGCTTGTGTATCATCAAGAAGCTTTACTGCTTCCGTCTTATTAGATTCCAAGACAGCTATCTCTTCATCAATAGCATATTTACGCTGGGTAATAAGCTGAATCTGCTTTTCTGCCCCATCGATGTTGTTTTCACTCTGTGCAAGAAGAAGTCTTTGAGCAAGAACTTCATCTTTGATAGTTGTGATCAAATCGCCCGTTTTGTTCAGATTCCCATTAGCTTCCTGAAGCTGTAAATTAACCTTTTGTATTTCCTTATCAATTTCAGCAGCAGTATCATCAAGGGCGCTGCGTTGATTTTCCATCTTGGCAAGCTCTAAATCAAATAATCTGGTACGCTCCATTCCTTCTATACTTTGAGCAGTCAATCTATCTTTGTTGGCCAAAGCTGCCTTAATTTTCTCATTATTAACGTTTATTTGGTTTGCAAAGTGGTCACTTCTTTTTTCTAATTCAAAGCTTTGGCTGCGACCTGACGTTATCATATCGGCAAGCAACTTGCTTTTTTCTGTCTTATCGTAGTTATCTTTTTTTATTGCTTCAAGCTCTTTTTCTTTTTTATTTAATTCTTCAGTGAAAATATCCAGATCACCACAAGTTTTATCAAGCTTTTCACCGGCAATTTTAGTTCCCTGAGCAAGAACACCTACTTCGATATCACGGAGTTCGTATTTAAACTCAAGATATTTCTTAGCTACAACAGACTGACGCTCTAACGGTTTAATCTGAGAGCTAAGCATATTAATAATATCATTGATGCGCAGGAGATTTTGCTCTGTCTGTGACAATTTCCGTTCACTTTCCTGCTTTTGCATACGGTACTTCATAATACCCGAGGCATCTTCAAATATACTTCGTCTATCTTCAGATTTGCTGTTTAAAACCTGGTCAACCTTACCCTGACCTATGATAGAATATCCATCCTTACCAATACCTGTATCTGCAAATAATAAATGAATATCCTTAAGTCTGCACGGAGCCCCGTTGATGTAGTATTCACTCTCCCCGGAACGGTAGAGCTTCCTCGTAATCTTGACCTCGCTGTAATCAATATTGAGAACGCCGTCCTCATTATCCATAATAAGTGAGACTTCCGACATGCCTACGGGTTTTCTGCTTTGTGTACCGGCGAAAATCACGTCCTCCATCTTGCCGCATCTGAGAGATTTGGGACTTTGTTCACCTAAAACCCACCGTGCGGCATCAGAGATATTACTCTTACCACTACCGTTGGGTCCTACGACGGCTGTTATTCCTTTATCAAATTCAAGCACGGTCTTCTCCACGAATGATTTAAAACCCTGCATTTCTATTCTTTTCAGATACATAAAAAACGAGCAACTGCCTCTCTTAAAATCATACAAATACAGATTCAATTCTATCATAATGATGAAATATATTCAAGGTTTACATAACGACTCGGTATTTGAAAAACTATGAACAACAAAAAAAAGTGTTCACAATCGACATTCGTGAACACTCTGTACTAAGTCGAGATGACAGGATTTGAACCTGCGGCTTCTGCGTCCCGAACGCAGCGCTCTACCAAACTGAGCCACATCTCGAAAACAGGCGTATGATATCATAAACCCGTCTTAAAGTCAATATACAAATAACTTGCGTTTCTAATAATCGATTTGTTACGAATCAGATGATTTTGCCAAAGCTGCCTTCAAGGCACAAGCAAATTGGTCTGCGCAAGAAGTCGGTCTGCCTCCACAGGAATTTCCTTCTAAAATTGAAATAATCTTCGTTGCCTCCCAGCCATCTACAAGCTTGGAAATTGCTTTGAGGTTACCGTTGCATCCTCCTATGAATCTTACGTTTGTAACGATATTACCATTTAATTCAAATCTGATTTCAGAGGAACATACACCCTTTGTTCTATATGCGTATTCCATATACATTCTCCTTATATCTTACCGTAATTTTCTACGTTAAGGACAAAATACGTAGCACCGCCCACCAATACGTCTTCAGGTAAGCCGTTCTGCTCCAAACCGCGACCGAAAGAGTTGGAAGTAGGATTAACTTGCTTCCTTGACGCACAGTATTTAGATAAAACTTTACAAATATCGTCCACCTTATCATCCTCTGTTCCGATGAGAAGCGTAGTATTTCCTACCATAAGGAAGCCGCCGGTAGTTGATAACTTAGTAACAAAGAACCCTTCGTGAGTAAGCGCAGAAGATACAATAGCGCTATCATCATTGTTAACAATCGCAAGTACTAATTTCATATTCATTCCTCCAAAAAATTACAGTTCATTATTAAGAAGCATTTTGCTATGCTTATCAAGATCATTATGGTTTACGATTTCATATCTGTTATCATTTGTGTCCCGTACCAACACCCTGCCGTCGTACAGAACTTTAATATCTGTGTGACGGTTCCTGATTTGAAATTCAACGATACCGCAATCTGTCTCAACAGTCCACTTCAACGTGCCTTTTTTATCAAAAACACTCAAAAGCGCAGTAATCTTAGGAATTAGATAATACTCATCAAGACAGTCTAAAATAACGTCCTTGGATTCGGGCATCAAAGTCATAACGTCACGAATAATAGCCTGTTCTTTTCCTGTAGAATCAAGAAGCGTTATATACTTCGTTCTGCCGCTGACCGGGAAAAGTCTTCGAGGCTCCAGATCCTCTATCACAGTACCGTCGTATAGCTTTGCATCAACAAGACAAAAATCTTTCTTTGTAAACATTACGGAATCGCCGTCTAGATATCTTCTTCCCATGATACTATTCCTTTCCCTGACATGGATTGTATTTCAATCAGTTTATAATATTTACCCTTAAGAGCCATTAATTCCTCAGGTGATCCAAATTCAATAATCTTACCCTGGTCAACTACGATTATTTTATTCGCCTTTCTCAAGGTTGACAAACGATGAGCAATCATCAAAGTAGTTCTGCCGCTTATGAGCTTCTCTATAGCATCCTGAATCAAATGCTCCGTCTCAGAATCAACGGCAGCAGTAGCCTCGTCAAAAACAAGAATACTCGGATTTGTAAGCACGGCTCTTGCAATAGATACTCTCTGCCTCTCACCACCGGAAAGACCTACTCCTCTTTCTCCCAGCATTGAATCGTATCCATCAGGTTGTCTTGCAATAAATTCGTGAGCATTGGCAATCTCAGCCGCGTGAATAACCTCTTCTACGTGCGCATCAGGCTTACCGTATGCAATATTATTGAAAATCGTATCACTGAACATCATCGGTTCTTGCTGGACATAGCCTATATGACTCCTATAGCTTTCTAATTTATATGACTTGATATCAACACCGTCAAGAAGAATCTCTCCCTCATAATTATCGTAATATCTAAGCAACAGATTGATTAACGTAGATTTACCTGAGCCCGTAGTACCTACAATGCCGACTATATCTCCGGGTTCAATGACAACGTTGATATCAGACAACACCTTCTTCGTACGGTCAAAGGAAAAGTTAACGTTGCGGAATTCAATTTTTCCGGCTACGTTTTGTTTCATCTCTACAGAGCCGAAATCCTGTTCCGGTTCTGCTTCAATGATATCAAAAATACGTTCGATAGATGCAAGAGCATGCTGATATGAATCGCTGAGGTTAGCAAAGAAGTTAACGGGACCATAGAACATAGCAACATATGAGATAAAAGACACCAACAAACCTGCCGAGAACGCATCAGGTGTATTAATAACCCATGAGCCCCCGATACCCCATATTAAAATAGAACCGCACTGAATCAAGAATGATACAATCCAAGGGAACGTACATGCTATCTTGCCTGCCTGTCTGTCTACTCTAAACCAGTCTTCGTTCTGTACTGCAAATCGATCTACCGCCCTCTTCTCACCGGCAAACGACTTAATAACACGAATATTTGGAATAGTGTCCGTAAGCACTGAAGTAATACGAGAAGAACGCTTCCATATTCTTCTGTAAAACGGAGCAATCTTTTTACTGAAAATCTTTGCACCAACAACGACAACCGGTACAGGAATCAAAGACAGCAACGTGAGCTTCCAATTAAGCACAAGCATTATTATTACAATACCGATTAAAATAAAGAACTGAACGACTACTTCCTGTGTAACTCTTAACATAAAAGCCTGAATCGTAGCTGTATCGCTACTGATTCTGTTTATTACAGAACCGGTAGACGTCTTGTCATAGAACTTCATCGGCAAATGCTGGGCTTTTTCATATACATCATTACGAATAGCTTTGACTGTTTTATCGCCACAGATACGAAGTAAATATCCTCTCAAAGCACCGATTGAATACTCAAGTATGTACGAGCACACCAACGCCACAACGATAATCGTAAGCATTTTAATGTTTTTATTTGGAAAAACCTTATCTACAAGCAATCCTGTAGCATAAGGAGGTATAAGGTGAAAAGCAGTTCCCACCAAAGACAGCACTATGCAAAATAACAAAGTGGCCTTATACGGCTTAATATAGCTATACAATCTTTTAAAAATCTTTGTTTTTGATCTACAGGCAATGCATTCTGCGCCGGCATGAATAAGCGTTCTGCCGCATTTCGGACAAACATTCATAAGCTTCTCATACGTAGCTTCTACAACCTCAAGTTCTAAAGCAACGTCCTGCCCGCTTCCTACGTGCTTAAGATACATAGCTGCCATCTCGCACAACGATGCAATTGCATAGGTAAAGCGAAGAATAGCTTCCTTGGAGTCTTCTGTCTCCACATAAAGCTGTGCATTACCATACATTCTCTTTACATATGCTGATTTGATACTTGCAAGCTCACCCACATGAGCCCCGTCCCGATAACTCGGATCGATTACCACGTATCTTTTTGCTGATACTGCAATAAGAGTCTCAGTGTATTTGCGTTTCAAAGACAAATCACTTACGATTATAAACAAAAACGGATCATCTGACACCTCGTACTTTTTCAAAAGATCCAAATTCTCTTTCGAGGCCGGTTTGTTGATCAAAATGTTATGTACCTTCTCGTCCACTATAACACCTCCTAAGACTATTGTCTTTTGGTTTTGTGAATTATAACCTTATTTCACAGGTATGTGTATGAACAATTTATGAACAGCAACAGACGGATAAAGTCTTATTGTTTTTTTCTTAATGAAAGTTTTGACTCTTTTCCGGTTACAAGTCTTACAATATTAGCATGATGTTTCACAATAATAACCACAGCAAGCGCACAAGCCAGGAAAAAAACAGGACTCAGACCGCCGCGTGAAAAGAGTTTATCACCAAGAAAATATGTTATAAAAGGAATTGAAGCCGCAGCTAAGATTGAGCCTAACGAGACAAATCTCGTAAGAACAACTATAATAATAAAAATTGCCAAGGCGACCAAAGTAGGAAGAGGACAAATGACGATCATAACAGAAAAAGCTGTAAGAACTCCTTTGCCTCCTTTAAATCCAAAATAAGCCGGAAACACGTGTCCCAACACAGCAAAACCGCCTCCAAGGCAAGCAAAGAGCATATCACCCATTATGTAGCCTGCACAGACAGCAATAATGCCTTTACAGAAATCGCCAATAAAAGTAAATGCCGCTGCTTTAGCACCATACACTCTCAGCATATTTGTAAGTCCGGCATTTTTACTGCCTTTCTCACGAATATCTTCTTTAAAAAACAAGCGCGATATAATAACAGCAGAATTTATACTGCCAAGCAAATAACCTACGACAATTGATAAAGCTACATAAAAATAATACATACGTTACTCCTTATCCCGCTCTTTGATCTTAAGTACAATCGGAGTTCCCTCAAAATCAATACATTTTCTAATTTGATTCTCTATATATCTTTGATATGAAAAGTGGAATAAATCAGCATCATTAACAAACACTGTAAATACAGGTGGCTTCACAGATACCTGGGTCATATAATAAATCTTAAGTCTTTTTCCCTTATCTGACGGAGGCTGAACCATAGCAGTCGCTTCGTTGAGAATATCGTTAAGCATACCGGTTCCAACTCTTGTAGAAGCGTTGCTATTTATCCGCACAATCTCATCAACAAGCTTTGTTACTCCTCTGCCGGTCAAAGCTGATATAAACATAACAGGAGCATACATCATATAGTTAAAGCCTTCTTTTACTTCGATTCTGTATTTATCCATCGTATTTGAATCCTTGTCAACTATATCCCATTTATTAACAACAAGTATGCAGGCCTTGCCCTGATTATGTGCATATCCTGCAATCTTAGTATCCTGCTCCGTGACACCGTCTTTACCGTCTATCATAATAAGAACGACGTCGCTTCTGTCGATAGCGCCAAGACTTCTCATTATACTGTATCTTTCGATATTATCAGTTATTTTGCCACGCTTACGCATACCTGCAGTATCGATGAAGCAAAACTCCTGACCTTCTCTTGTAAAGTACGTATCAATAGCATCTCGTGTAGTTCCGGCAACATCACTTACAATAACACGATCTTCTCCTAATATCTTATTTAT
The DNA here is from genome assembly GCA_017517275.1 of Clostridia bacterium. Lineage (GTDB taxonomy): Bacteria > Bacillota > Clostridia > UBA1212 > UBA1255 > SIG424. The sequence goes on along the minus strand of JAFWZX010000015.1, from coordinate 53,410 downwards.
CAAAGAAGATTTACCTGCATTTGGTTTACCGCAAACTGCTACCTTTATAACGTTCTCATCCTCGTCATCATCATCGTCTGCAGGAAGATTTTCCAAAACTGCATCAAGAACCTCACCGATTCCCAACCCGTGAGCGGAAGAAATACAATAGTAATCCCCTAGTCCAAGATTATAAAATTCATAAATATCATCAGGCAGATTAAAGAAGTCATCTACTTTATTAACCACAAGAATGACAGGCTTACGTGTCTTGCGCATAAAAGTCGCAATATCCTTATCACTGGCAACAACACCGTCTTTTGCATCTACCATGAAGAGAATAACGTCAGCAAGCTCAGTTGCAATCTCTGCCTGTCTGCGCATTTGTCTTAGAATATTATCAGTTGCCTCAGGCTCAAGGCCGCCTGTATCAACCATAGTAAAGGTTCTGCCGCTCCACTCAACGGAACTGTATATTCTGTCTCTCGTCACTCCGGGAGTATCTTCAACAATTGAAATACGCTTTCCTGTAACGTAATTAAAAAAAGATGATTTACCTACGTTAGGTCTTCCTATTATCGCTACTAAATGCTTTCTGCTCATTATCTCACCTTATTTCCTATCCAATAATTGATTCAACGAATTCTGTACCTGTGTCGCCTACTGCAAAGACATCTACGCCAAGAGCACGGCTTACCTCCTCGGTAGTAACATCATCAAGAAAAACATTCTCACCATCACGCAACATATTATGTGTAAAAAGAAGTTTCGTACCGAGATTACGACCCTTAAGCTGTTCTATAAGGTCGCCTCCCGTCACAAGCCCGCTGACAGTTACAGTATTACCAAAGAAATTATTCTCTATCGCCACAACATTTACGTTGAAATTCTTTAATAATCTACCGGCTTTGTCTTCCACGGCACTTCTTACTATATTTACCATACGGCTAATTATATCATAAGCAGCACAGCCTGTGGCAATAGTCATTTGCAAAGAAAAAGGCTTCGCACCTTTAGATTTTAAAAGCTTATCAAATTCTTCTGATTCTGTAAATTCAATTATTTCCTGTTTAAGAAGTGCTGCCATACCTACACCGTTTTCTAACTGAGGAAAACCGTCGTATTTATCATAATTGGGAACCGGAAGCTTAGCTTTTACGTAAAATTCATCTGCGGCATATACAAAATATCTTCCGATTTTATGAAAAATATCAATCTGCTTATTCTGAATGAAACGAATAATATCAAGCGATTCTGCAGGTGTGAAAAGTCTTAAAGGATGCAGACCTTCTCTATATTTTGAAATACCTACAGGGACAATAGAAAGACTCTCTACCGCATTATGATATACAAGTAAATCATCAATGGTTTTTTCTAAATATTTACCGTCGTTAATTCCGGGACAAAGAACCACCTGCGCATTAATTTTTATATCTCCATCTGCCAGGACCTTGATCTTTTCCATAATATTCCCTGCCGTACTGTTACCCAGCATCATTTCTCTAAGCTTCGGATCAGTAGTATGTACAGAAATATTAATAGGAGACATTCGATATGCAACTATACGGTTTAATTCCTTAATGGACGTATTTGTAAGTGTAACGTAATTTCCTGTCAGAAAAGACAGTCTTGTATCGTCATCTTTAAAATACAACGTATCTCTCATTCCTTCCGGCATCTGATCCACAAAGCAAAAAATACATTTATTTGCACAGCTTCTGTCGCTGTCCATTAAAGGATTATCGAACTCGATACCGATATCTTCATAGGTATCCTTCTCTATCTCAAGTTCGTATTCCTCTCCTGAAGAATCACGTAATCCGAGTAAAACAAAATCATCGGCCATCAAAAAACGATAGTCGAAGATATCCTTTACCTTTGTTCCGTTAACCGATAATAAACAGTCACCCGGTTGTATGCCACCTTCTTCGGCAATACTTCCGGGTTCAACACGTCGTATTAATCCATTACTCATAATACAAATTTAATTTAAATTATTTTGCTTCTTCCATCTTAACAACTTCGCGACCACGATAGTATCCGCAGTTACCGCAAACTGTATGATAGAGCTTAAACTCATGACAATGAGGACACTTAACTAAATTGGGAGCCTCAAGCTTCCAGTTTGCTCTTCTTGAACGAGTTCTTGCCTTTGACCATCTTCTCTTAGGACAAATCATCTTGCTAACACCTCCTGCGCAAATCAAGTTGACTAAATATCTATAGCTGACTTAAAATCAACTTGGCTATTATACACGATAAAATTTCACAATGCAACAACATTTTTTCGTGTATTTTTATTATTATTATTTCAATCTGCCTTTTCAAAGTAATTTGTAGTAATGTAATCTACTCCCCAACCTACAAACTTCTCAATTAAACCTGCATCATCTACCGTCCACGTATTTACAACGTGTCCGTTTGAGTGACACACGTCTATTACCTCCTGCGTCAAAGCAGGCCATGCGATATCAATATCCATATTGTATTCATTCATTCTTGCCAGAACGTTATCATCGAATTTTGTTACAAGATATTGAAGCTTCTGAGCCGGAAGAATATTTCTGACCTTTGTAAGATTATCAAAGTGGAAAGAAATAAATACTATTTTATCAAGTGTGTAGAGCTCTGTTACTTCATCAATAAGCTGTTTTACGTCTTCTTCGCTTAGAGGATTCTTAAGTTCAATAACACATGAAATATTTCCAGCTTTGCAAAGATTAATGTATTCAGCCAAAGAAGGAATTTTCATATCGTCATCGGAATAATTTGTATCTTCGTAGATAGATCTGATTTTGACGTTTCGTACTTCATCATACGTAGACCTTTCAACGTTAATATTCGTATCCGAAAGAGAAGCAGTAGTTTCATCGTGAATAACAACAAATTTCTTATCTGTCGTTGTATGAACGTCACATTCTGCTCCGAAGAAATTACGTTTCGAGCTATCACGGAAAGCCGGAATGGTATTGCCTCTTTCTTTTACAAATAATCCCTGATGTGCAACCAAAAGAGTCTTACCGGTGTTAATTTTTATTGTATCGCCTGATTTTCCCATAAAAACCTCCAAAAATACAAGACCCCGAAGAATATACCTCTATACTATACTCTTCGGGTAATATGAATAATATTATTTAACTAATGCTACTGTCTCGCGTGTAATAGCAAGCTCTTCGTTTGTAGATATAACGAATACTTTAACCTTAGAATTGTCAGCGGAAATTTCGAATTCACCGCCGCGACGATTATTTTTCTCAGGATCAATTACGATGCCCATAGCTTCAAGACCTGATACTGAAGCAAGTCTTGCTGCCATATCATTCTCACCGATACCTGCTGTGAAAACGATGGCGTCAGCGCCGTTCATCTCAGCAAAATACTCGCCGATGTAGGCCTTTACTCTGTGAGCAAAAATATCAAGAGCGAGCTGAGCTTTCTCATTTCCTTCCTGAGCTGCCGCATATACGTCACGCATATCACTGCTAACACCTGATATACCGGCCAAACCTGACTTTTTGTTAAGTACGTTATTCATTTCCTTTTCATTTAAGCCTTCATTTTCCATAAGGAATAAAACTACGGCAGGATCAAGGATACCTGAACGCGTACCCATTACAATACCGTCTAACGGAGTAAAGCCCATTGAAGTATCGATGCATTTGCCGTTCTTAACTGCGCTTATGCTTCCGCCGTTACCGATATGGCAAGTAATAATCTTTGTATCTTCAATCGGTTTACCCAGGATCTGGGCACAGCGTTCTGCTACAAACTTATGTGACGTTCCGTGGAAACCATACTTACGGATACCGTATTTTTCATAATATTCGTAAGGAATAGCGTACATATATGACTCTTTTGGCATTGTCTGATGGAAAGCCGTATCGAATACAGCAACCTGAGGAACTCCCGGCATAGCAGCCATGCAAGCTTTTATACCGATAATATTCGGAGGATTGTGCAAAGGAGCCAGCGGCACGCATTGATCAATTGCCAGCATAACGCTATCATCAATAATAACGGACTGGTGGAACTTCTCTCCACCGTGAACAACTCTGTGACCTACCGCACTGATACCGCTAAGGTCTGCAATAACACCGATCTCCTTATCGGTAAGAGCGCTGATTACCTGAGCTATAGCATCATTGTGATCTTTAAGTTCACAGTTGATGACAACGGCATCCTTACCCGGAACTGTTTGTTTAATAAAAGAGTCATTGATACCGATTCTTTCGCAAAGGCCTTTTGCAAGAACGTTTTCTGTTTCAGAATCGATAAGCTGATATTTCAAAGATGAGCTTCCGCAATTTATAACGAGTATATTCATTTAATATATCCTCCTCTGATTATTGAGCCTGCGCCTGAACTGCTGTAATAGCAACAACACCTACGATATCTTCTGCACTGCATCCGCGTGACAAATCGTTAACAGGCTTTGCAATACCTTGAAGGATAGGACCGTAAGCTTCTGCTTTTGCAAGTCTTTGTGTAAGTTTGTATGCGATGTTGCCACAGTTAAGGTCAGGGAAAACAAGTACGTTAGCTTTACCTGCGACAGGGCTACCGGGAGCCTTAGATTGTCCAACGGAAGGAACTAAAGCTGCATCCGCCTGGAGCTCGCCGTCGAGAAGAAGATCAGGAGCCTTCTCCTTTGCTATCTTAGTTGCTTCAATAACCTTCTCAGTAAGTTCACTCTTAGCACTGCCATACGTTGAATATGAAAGCATTGCAACGATAGGATCAGCCTCAACCAGCTGTGCAAATGATTTTGAAGATTCAATAGCAATATCAGCAAGACCTTCAGCGTTAGGATTCTCAACCAAACCGCTGTCTGCATATACAAAGATACCATTCTGTCCGTATACGCAATCCGGAACCACCATTACGAAGAAAGCTGATACCATGCTTGTACCGGGCTTTGTTTTAAGAATCTGAAGAGAAGGTCTTACAGTGTCTGCAGTAGAGTGAGCAGCACCTGATACCATGCCGTCAGCTTCACCCATTTTTACCATCATAGTAGCAAAATATACGTAATCCTTCATCATAACGGTTGCTTTCTCTATAGTCATACCTTTAGCTTTTCTGAGCTCATAGAAAGCATTTACGTACTCATCGAATCTGTCGTAAGTAACAGGATTTACAATTCTTGCCTTGGAAATATCAAGATCTCCGGCAAGCTTTGCGATAGCATCAGGATCGCCAACCAAAATAACGTTTGCGATACCTCTTTCCTGAATCATAGCCGCAGCTTTGATTGTTCTGATGTCTTCACTCTCAGGAAGAACGATAGTCTTAATGTCTGTCTTTGCTCTTTCGCAAATTCTTTCTAAAAAATTCATTGAGAAACCACCTTTTATACAGTAATTAATGTTTGCGGTAAAAAAGAAAACACTTTTGCACCACAGGACATTTTACAACTAAACACGCAAGATATCAAGTACGTAAATTATGGGATAGTGATTAATTAAACGGCTCATATTGCGCCAAATAATCCATATATCCTTCATCAGCACCGCGTATCTCAAACTTTTCAACAGAAATACTACCAGCCTGAGAGATTGTCACAGCATGGGTGTAACGACTCATAAAATACATTTTAGATCTTACCACTCCCGCATCAGACAGTTGTCCGATAACCTGTCTATAGCACGGATGGTACATATCGGAATATTTAATATCAACCTGAGGAAAGAAAGCATACTCAGGCTCTATAGCGGAGTATATTTCTCCCATATAATAATTGATACCATGATGAGCAACCTGAACAAAATCACACTGGAGATATGATTCTTCATCTAAATATCCTTCATCACTTGCATACATCGACAGGAATCTTGATTCAAACACATCATAATCTTCCTGCGGGCCTTGCCATGGACCGCCTATATCTGCGAGGAACAGCAAAGTTCTGTCATTAACCGTATACTTGATAACGGTAGATGTATTATTATAATCTACAATCTGTGTAAGACCTGTCTTAGCAGATACAAAATCTTCATGTGTAAAAACAATTTCAATCTGTAGGTCTGCGAGATTTATTTTTTGTCCCGTATGCGGCTTGAGGAACTTAATATCAGGGTATTTTTCCTTGAGCATTTTACCAAAATCATCATAAGTTGTATTGCCTTTCAGAATACTTGATGACGGGAAATTATACATAGCTCTTTCTACAATCAAATTTTCCCCGTAATCTCTGACAAGGTTTTCTACGTATTTTTTATGATCTGAATGAGCATGTGTAATGATAATACTACTGATTCTTATTTTTTCACCCTCTGAAGTACCTGTTATCTCACGCAGAAAGCTCATAAGCTCACCGGTACCTTCCTTCGTTGCTTGATATTTAGCACCGCCGTCCATAAGAATCAGACTGTTATCAGAAAGGCGGATTATATAAAACATACCATTATTTTTATACTTACCGTCACTATAATCAGCGTTACCGCTACCTTTCGGGTCAGTCATAAGTCCGTATTGGTAAAAAGTAGTTGCCTTGCCGTCTTGAGGAGTATACGTATATCCGAACTCAGTTGTAGGCAGACTCACGTAATCTTCAATTATCCGCACTTCTTTGTACGCAGCAACGTAGTATACGTGTAATATATGACTGTCATTTTTAAACTCAGCAAAAATATTTTTATTTATTTCATTTTCGGAAATTTTTGTATATCCGCTTTTTTTCAGTGTATTAAGATATTTATTAAATTGTTTTTTGCTTGTTTCACTTATCACGGCAAGTTTACCGCCCACAGCCTGTTCATTATATGTAATTCCGTCACCTATGTTATACACGCTTTCAGACAATTTTCCACCCTTATACGACGGTGCAGACAACGTCCAACCTTCACGAGGTCCACAGCCTGTAAACAATGAAGCAAAAAGAATTAAACTATGTAAGAACAACGTAATTTTTTTAAAATTCACACGTATCATCCTCTTTTTTAATGTTGCTGTTATTGTATTAAGGGCAAACCAATTTGTCAACAGCGGTGTAACATATGTTTGACAAACCCACACCTTTTCGGGATATGTTACAAAAGGAATAAATTTACTTTCCGGATAAAATATCATACAATATATTCTCGGAGTGTGATAGTTATATGATTAATGCATGTGTTATAGGACTGGGACTAAGAGGCATAAGTCTTCTTAAGCACGTCTTAACAAGAATTGATGAATTAAAAATAACCTGCGTTTGTGATCGATACGAAGACAGAGTAGACCATGGATTGAAAATATTGGAAGAAGCAGGACAAAAAGCCAAAGGCTTTACCGATTGGAAAGAAGCTCTTGAGGAAGACGGGATAAACGCCGTATTCATTTTCAGCAGTTGGGATGCACATGCTACGATGGCAATATATGCCATGAGAAAAGGAATAGCCGTTGCTTGCGAGGTTGGCGGTGAATACTCTATAGAAAATTGCTTTGAGCTTGTAAAAACGCAAGAAGAAACGGGCACACCGTATATGTTTATGGAAAATTGCTGTTGGGGCAAAGATGAGCTTCTGGCAACTTCAATGGCTCGCAAAGGCGTTTTTGGCACTATAGTACACTGTTCCGGTTCATATTCACATGATTTAAGAAACGAAATTTCTTACGGACACGTTACGCGACATTACAGATTTGATAATTATTTAAACCGCTGTTGCGACAACTACCCTACCCATGATCTGGGTCCGATTGCTAAGCTTCTGGATATTAACAGAGGCAACAGAATATTGACAGTATCCTCCTTCGCCACAAAAGCCGCCGGTCTCGAAGAATACATCAAAAGCAGAACTGACGCTACAGAGGAAATGAAAAATGCTCGTTTCAAGCAAGGGGACATTATCACAACTGTTTTGACTTGTGCAAACGGCGAGACGATTCTCCTTCGACTTGACACCACGCTACCACGTTCATACAGCAGAGATTTTACAGTACGCGGAACAAAAGGAATGTATATGCAGGACACTAATACGGTATTTCTCGACGGCGATCCTGAATTTTTTGAGCCTACAGAATACTATAAGCAAGCCTTTAACAACGGTGTTAAATACGAAGCTGAATATCTTCCGGCATTTCTTAAAAACATGTCGTCCGAAGATAAAGCTTCCGGTCACGGCGGAATGGATTGGCTTACGTATAATGCCTTTGTCAGTGCATTGATTGACGGAAGCGAAATGCCTATCGATATATACGATGCAGCCACATGGCAAGCCGTAACGGTGCTGTCAGAGATGTCAATACAGCAAGGCGGAATGCCACAGGAAATGCCTGATTTTACAGGCGGGAAATGGGCTTACAGACCAAGAAAAGACGTTTGTGACCTCAGTTAACAGTTCACACTTTATTAATAACTCCTATGCGCAATACATGTTATAATATTTCAGGTTGTGTTATTTTTTAACATCACTTTGTAAAATCGTATCAAATTTTTAGGAGGTTTTTTAATGGCAACACCGGTAATTATGCCCAGACAAGGTCAGTCTGTTGAGAGCTGTATTATTTCCAAGTGGAATATTAAAGTTGGCGATCAAGTTAAAGTTGGCGATATGCTCTTTACTTACGAAACAGACAAAGCAACATTTGACGAAGAATCAAAATTAGAAGGAACAGTACTTGCTATCTTCTTTGAAGAGGGCGACGATGTTCCTTGTTTATTAAATGTATGTGTTATTGGTAACCCCGGAGAGAGTTTTGAAGAATTCAATCCAAATGCAGGCAGCGAGGCAGCTCCGGCGGAAGAAGCAGCTCCCGCAAAAGAAGATGCTCCGGCAGCAGCTGTAGTTACTGCAAGCGCTCCTGTTGCAAACGTTCAGGCAGGCGCTCCCGTATCCCCCAGAGCAAGAGCTTATGCTGAGAGAACAGGTGTTAACACAGCATTCGTAGCCGGCACAGGCCCTTACGGTCGCATCATTGAGAGTGACGTTAAGAATTTCGTTGCATCAGGTGCTAATACAACGTATGCAGCAAGTGCACAGGCAACAAGCGACATGACAGGTACAGGCTTCAACGGCAGAATCTCTACAGCAGATTTAGACGCACCGGCAGCAGCTCCTGCAAATTCAGCAGCTCCTGTAGCTCCGGCTCCTGAATACGAAGACGTTAAGATTCCGAATATCCGTAAAGTTATTTCAAAATCAATGCACGCTTCCCTTTCAACAATGGCTCAGCTTACACTCAACGCTTCTTTCGACGCTACAAACATCTTAAACTTCAGAAAGCAGCTTAAAGAAGTTCGCGAGACAATGGGTCTTGCAAACATTACGATCAACGATATTATTCTCTATGCCGTATCAAGAGTTGTTCTCAATCACAAAGATTGTAATGCTAACTTCATCGAAGATGGTACAGTTATGAGATATTTCAAAAATGCTCACCTTGGTATCGCAGTTGATACTCCAAGAGGTCTTATGGTTCCTACTCTTATGGATGCCAACACAAAGTCTCTTAACGAGATCTCTATCGAAGCTAAGAAGCTTGCCACAAGCGCTCAGGAAGGCACTATTAATCCTGACCTTCTCAAGGGTGGCACGATTACAATTACAAACTTAGGTACACTCGGTATTGAATCATTCACACCTGTTATCAATCCTCCGCAAACATGTATCATCGGTGTTAATACACTTCAAACACGTATTAAGAACGTTAACGGTGAAATGAAAATGTACCAGGCTATGACTCTGTCTCTTACATTTGACCACAGAGCATTGGACGGCGCACCTGCAGCAAGATTTTTACAGGAACTTTGCAAAAACCTTGAAAACTTCAACATGATGCTTATTAAATAAGGAGTGTTTTAATTATGGTATATGATTTAATCGTAATCGGTGGCGGTCCTGCAGGATACTTAGCAGCTGAACGCGCAGGCGAAGCAGGTCTGAACACATTACTTATCGAAAAAAGATTTATCGGCGGTGTTTGCTTAAACGAAGGATGTATTCCTTCAAAAGCTCTCCTCTACTCTGCAAAGATCTATGACGGTGCTGCTCACGGTGAAAAATACGGTGTCAGCGCTGAAGGTCTTAAGCTCGACCATAAATTTGTAGTCGGCCGTAAAAATAAAGTTGTATCAACTCTCGTTGGCGGTATCAAATCAAAGCTTAAGAAAGTTAAAGTAACTACTGTTATGGAAGTTGCTACTATCACAGGCAGAACAGCAGAAGGCTTCACAGTTAAAGCAGGAGATACAGAATATACAGGTGCAAAACTTCTTATCGCTACAGGTTCCGTACCGGTAACTCCCCCGATTCCGGGTGTTAAGGAAGGATTAGAATCAGGCTTTGTTCTCACTAACCGTGAGATTCTTGACTTAGAAGAAGTTCCTGCAAACTTAGCTGTAATCGGCGGTGGTGTAATCGGTCTTGAGATGGCTTCTTACTTCAATACAGCCGGTTCAAAAGTAACGGTTATTGAAATGATGAATAAGATTGCAGGTCCTACAGACGCTGAGATTTCTGAGATTCTTCTTAAGAACTATCAGAAAAAAGGCGTTACGTTTAACCTTGGCTGCAAAGTTACAGGCGTTGAGCCCGGCAAAGTTATTTACGAAGCTGACGGCAAGACTTTTGAAGTTGCAGCAGACAAAGTTCTCCTTAGTATCGGCCGCAGAGCGTTCACAGAAGGCCTTGGCTTAGAGACTATCGGTGTTGAAACAGAGCGCGGCAAAATCAAGACAGATAACAAAGGCCGTACAAATATCGCCGGCGTATACGCAACAGGCGACGTTAACGGTTATTCAATGCTTGCTCACACTGCATACAGAGAAACAGAAGTTGCAATCAACGATATTCTTGGCATTAAAGATACAATGCGTTATAACGCTATTCCTTCAGTTATCTACACAAATCCTGAAGTTGCAGGTGTTGGTGAGACAGAAGAGACAGCTAAGAACAAAGGCATTGACTACGAAGTAGTTAAGCTTTCTATGATGTACTCAGGCAGATATGTTGCAGAAAACGAAGGCGGAGACGGCATCATTAAAGTACTTATCAATAAAAAGTACAGAAACGTTATCGGTGTTCACATGATCGGTAACTATTCATCTGAGATTATATACGGCGCAGGCATGATGATCGAAACAGAGATGCCAATTAACGACATCAAACAACTCGTATTCCCTCACCCGTCTGTATGCGAAGTAATCCGTGAAGGTATTTTTGAATTTCACTAATAAATATAAAGGAAAGAGGTAATGATTTATGCCAAAGTCACAATTTATTGACCAGAAAGAAGTCAGAAAATCAGGTTGGATTAAGTACCAGGATACTCCATTAAACCAGTACAACAAGACAATTGAAGAAGAAAAAGCTAATTATTCAAAAGAAGACTTCTTACGTATCTACAGAGATATGTTTATCATAAGAGAATTCGAGCTTATGTTAAACAGCATTAAGACAACGAGTGAATATAACGGAATTCAGTACAGCCATCCGGGACCGGCTCACTTATCAATCGGTCAGGAAGCATCAGCTGTAGGTCAGGCTTATGTACTTGATACTAACGACTGGATTTTCGGTTCACACAGATCACACGGTGAGATTCTCGCTAAAGGTTTATCAGCAATCGAAAAGCTCAGCGACAAAGAATTAATGGACATTATGGAAAGCTACTTTGACGGCGCTATTCTTAAGATTGTTCAAGGCGACCAAGCTACAGTTAAGGAACTGGCAATCGACTTCCTTATTTACGGTACACTGGCTGAGATTTTTGCTCGTGAGACAGGTTTCCATAAGGGACTGGGCGGATCTATGCACGCTTTCTTCTGTCCTTTCGGTATCTATCCTAACAACGCCATCGTTGGCGGCAGCGCAACAGTTGCTACAGGTAGTGCCCTCTTTAAAAAAGTAAACAGAAAGCCCGGTATCGTTGTTGCTAATATCGGTGACGGTTCTATGGGTCGTGGTCCTGTTTGGGAAGCTCTTTCCTTTGCAGCTATGGATCAGTACAAGAAGCTCTGGGAAGGCGACATGAACGGCGGCCTGCCAATTCTCTTTAACGTTTACAACAACCAATACGCTATGGGCGGACAGACAAACGGTGAAACAATGGGTTACGAATTCGTTGCTCGTATCGGCGCAGGTGTTAACCCTGAGCAAATGTACGCAGAGAGAGTTGACGGTTACAACCCTCTGGCAGTTATTGATGCAGTTCGCAGAAAGAAGCAGCTTCTTCTCGAGAAAAAAGGTCCTGTTCTTCTCGATACTCTTACTTACAGAACAACAGGCCACTCACCTTCAGACGCTTCTTCTTACAGAACAAAAGAAGAAATCGATATGTGGTTTGAAGGCAATTCAGTTAAAGAGTTTAAGACAAATCTTATTCTTGCTAACGTTGCAACAAGCGCTGAATTCGATGCAATCGACAAAGCATGTGTAGAGCTTATTACTAAGATCTGCGGTTGGGCAGTTGATACAGAGAAATCACCAAGAATGGACTTCATCAAGAATCCTCGTCAATTGGAAGACCTCATGTTCTCAGAAGGTCACGAGCCTAAGCTTCTTGACGCTGAGCCGGACGTACTCATGCCCAAGGAAGAAAACCCGAGAGTTATCCAGATTTCCAAGAAAGAAAGATTCGGCTTCGATAAGAACGGCAAACCTGTATCTAAGAATAAAGTATTCCAATACAGAGACGCTATCTTCGAACCTATCTTAGATAAATTCTATGAAGATCCTACGTTAGTTGCATACGGCGAAGAGAATAGAGACTGGGGCGGCGCATTTGCTGTTTACAGAGGACTTACAGAAGCTATTCCTTATCACAGACTCTTTAACTCACCTATTTCAGAAGCCGCTATAGTTGGTACAGGCGTTGGTTACTGTATGAGCGGCGGCCGTGCTATAGTAGAGCTCATGTACTGCGACTTCCTCGGATGTGCAGGCGACGAAATCTTCAACCAGATGGCAAAATGGCAGGCTATGAGCGCAGGCGTTCTTAAGATGCCTCTCGTACTCCGTGTATCAGTTGGTTCTAAGTACGGTGCTCAGCATTCACAAGACTGGACGTCACTTTGTGCTCATATTCCGGGACTTAAGGTTTGCTTCCCTGCTACACCTTATGATGCAAAGGGTCTTATGACAACAGCTCTTAACGGAACTGACCCTGTTGTATTCTTCGAAAGCCAGAGACTCTATGACTACGGCGAGCAGTTCCACGAGGGCGGCGTTCCTGTAGAAAGCTATGAGATTCCTTTCGGCGAGCCCGATATCAAAAAAGCAGGTACAGATATCACTATCCTTACTGTTGGTTATACTCTTTACAATGCTCTTAAGGCAGCTAAGATGTTAGAAGAACAGTACGGTATCAGCGCAGAAGTTATCGACGCACGCTCACTCGTTCCGTTCAACTACGAGAAAGTATTAGAGTCAGTTAAGAAAACAGGACGCATTGTTTTAGCTTCCGATGCTTGTTCAAGAGGCTCATATCTTAACAATATTGCTCAGAACATCAGCGAGATGGCATTTGATTACTTAGATGCTCCGCCTGTTGTTATCGGTGCTAAGAACTGGATTACTCCTGCATACGAATTTGACGCTGATTTCTTCCCGCAGCCGTCATGGTTCTTGGATGCAATCAACGAAAAGATTCTCCCGCTCAAAGGCTTTGTAAATACTCCTAACGTTAACTTTACAAACAACGAGCGCATCCGTACAGAAAAGAAAGGTGTGTAATTAACATATGCCGACAGAGAGAAGAAACGCAATATTATCAATAATTGATCAATACGGTGATGTTTCACTCTCTTTTCTATGCGATTTATTCCCCGACGTATCGTCTATGACGATACGTCGGGATTTAATTTACCTCGAAGAACGAGGCCTCGTAGTCAGAACTCAAGGCGGCGTAATGAGTATAAAAAAACTTAGTAACGGAAACGTTATGTCCCCTTCCAACGACGAAAATGAATACAACTTCAGAGCTCAGCAAAACGTTCATGCAAAGCAGCTTATTGCGCAAAAAGCTCTACAATTTATTAAAAAAAATTCTTCAATATTCTTTGATGCAGGCTCTACTATGATGGCTCTTGCCAAAATCCTCCCCAACGACTATATGAACGTTATATCTACAGGTATAAACGTAAGTCAGGAGCTTGTTGCCCATTCAAATATCAACGTTATCATTCCGGGCGGTACAGTTAACCGTGCGACCTTATCAGTTTCCGGCACAGATTCTCTTGCTTATATAGACAAGGTTAATATTGAGTGTGCCTTTATCTCAGCTTCAGCTTTTTCATTAGACAGCGGTTTTTCCGTATCAAATATGTATGAAGCAGAGCTGAAGAAAAAAGTTATATCTAAAGCCAAACAAACTATTGTACTTCTTGACAGCAGCAAGATCGGCAAAACATTATTATTTACCTTTGCAGATTTAAACTCAGTAGACGTTTTAGTTACAGATGATGAAGTTTCAGATTCACTAATGCGGGCTGCCAAAGAAGCAAATACGATAATCATTTAATGAATAACATCTATAAAAACGGCAAATAATACCTCCAGAACAATTATGGAGGTTATTTTATGTATTCAGACTCAAAACTTGTAAAAAAAATTCTTACAATCGCGCTTGCAGTAATAATGATTCTGCCATATTTTGGTGTCGGCAGTTTTGCAAGCGAAGATGACAGTTTATTTTGTGTTTTTGAAGAAGCCAAAATCACACAAGACTGTGACGTTCATTGCGGTGTCGGCGACAAATTTGACGTTATATCTACGCTCAACACAGGAGACACAGTAAAGGTTCTTGCCCGTATTCAAAATTGGTGCATGATATACGATTATTCAACCGCCTGTACCGGCGCGGTAAAATCCGATAATCTTAGCATGATTGACGGAGACTTGTCTGACACGGAGACCGTAACACCGCTAACAGATGAAGAAAAATTCCTCAATATGGTAAACGGAGCAAGAAGCGAGCTTAACCTCCACTCTCTTGAAGCAAGCAATATATTGAATAAGTTAGCTTTTTATAAAGCAAGAGACATCGTTGAAAACAATAACTTTTCACATAATTCAATTTCATACGGTAACCCTTTTGAAATGATGCGTGCAGAAGGCGTTGTTTTCACAGTTGCCGGTGAAAATATATCAGGTAACCAAACTATTGACGGCGCATTTTATTCTATGATGAGTTCAGATGCCAACAAGGATAATATTTTAAACAATGAATACACCACCACAGGCATAGGAATATATACAAGTCCTGTATACGGTAAAGTTATCGTGCAACTTTTTACAGGCGAGTAAATTTAAAACGAGGCTTGTCAATTAAAGGCTCATCCGGCAACAGTCCGGATGAGTTTTTTATATTGTGAGGGATTAAGGCGCTCGCCCACAAGAGCTGATATTTGGCGGCAAATTTGCGATTAAGATCGTAGTTGCCATATTTCCCGTCTCCTATGACGGGATGTCCTAAATGAGCCATATGAGCTCTGATTTGATGTGTTCTGCCGGTAATCAAGTCAATCTCCACAGTTGAAATATTATTTTTACTGTCATAGTCAATGCATCTAACTGCCGTGAGGATCTCTTTTGTATATTTTCGTTCTTCATTATATATAAAAACCGTATTCTTCTTAGCATCTTTAAAGTGCCAGGCTTTGAGAATTGTACTTTGCTGATACTGACGCATATCACCCGCTACTACGGCAGTATAAATTTTTTTATAATCACGTGAATTAATAATATCACATACAGTACTTGTCTTATCTTTGTTCTTACTGATAATCAGAATGCCGCCTGTATTACGGTCCAATCTATGGCATAATTCATAATTACCATTATAATCTTTGTTAATTAAATCAATAAGAGAATTACTGTCATTATTCACAATAACACCCTGATCTTTAGATACTATCAAAACGTAGTCATTTTCGTATAATACAGCATATGATTTCTTAACGTAAGCGTCAACGTCAACGTACAGCTGAACTATATCTCCCTTAAGAACCTCTATATTGGAATTTACTCTTTTGCCGCAAACCTTAACGTCTTTATTTCTTAAGGTCTTACAGATAACGGAATACGGCAGATACGGGTACTTCTCGTAAATAAGATCAATAAGCATTATTTTGTTTTTTTCAACAATTATCTGTACCATAAGTGCTTCCTTTATTTGTCAGTATAGAAAAACGAACCGACTGCTAAGTCGGTTCGTATATCGTTAATTAAATACTATCTCAACAAGATGATTATTCGCCTTTTTTCTCATAACCAATCTGTTTAAAGTCTTTAAGCATAATGTCGATATCAGCCTTTAATTCGTCCCATACAGAAGCAACTGTCTCAACTGTAATTACGTGGAAACTTGTGATACCGCCCATCTGGTGAGGGATAAAATAGAGGTTACCCTTCCAGTCAATACCTTCTTTTGTGAAAGTATAACCAAGTGTATTAAACTGTGTCTTGTCGATATTAACAATTGTATCGTTAACATCCTCGTATTTATCCATAACAAAGTTTTCTCTGCCGTCCTGCTCTGTAGAATCGAGGAACAGTTCATTGAAGTGGAAGTTAGATGATATTTCATCGTTTACTAACTGCTCAAATACCACACCACGTGTAACAGCTGCGCCACCTACACCTGCAATGTTATAAATTGAATATGTAATGTCTGTACGGCCTTTAGGTGTGAACTGAGCGCAAAGACCAACACTGCTAACACGAACAGGATCTCCGTTAGCTGTCTGCTGAATGCGACGTAAATAGTAATCATTTTCACCGATAGCTACGTCCCATGTCTCCTTTGTATAACCCTGCTGGAAGTAATATCTCTGATTCTCCAACTGATCAGGAAGGTGGTTAATACGCGCGTTGTTAGCATCCTCTTCCTGGCATGCAACCATAGAAAAAGCCAGCGATGCAGCCATAAGAACAACGAGAAGTAATGAAATAACTTTTTTAAAACTCATCTTATTATCCCTCCGAGATAAATTTTGTTTATATTTTCATATATTTTAACAGAAGTAGTATCAATTGTCTACATTCAATTGTAAATTATTTATTAAAGTCACAAAACTAAATTTACCAAGAAATACTATTTCAGGAGTTAACGCCACCTTGTTGTTATTGTAGACTGTCTGCATCACATGATGTATTACGTTCATAATATCATCAGAAGTTGCATTCTCTATATTAATTATAAAGCCTGCATGCTTTGTAGAAACGCAAGCACCGCCTACACGATATCCTTTAAGGCCGTTTTCTTCAATAAGAGCACCTGCATAATGCCCTTCCGGCCGCTTAAACGTACTGCCCGCGCTTGGATATTCCAAAGGCTGCTTGTCGGCTCTGCGTTTATTTAACTCTCTCATTTTGTCGTAAACAGCCTGAGTATTATCAGTCTTTGTAACTTTAAAATCCGCAGAAACAATAATATTCGCCTCTCCGTTATACGAAGAATAACGATAGCGGAAGTTGTGCTCAGAGGCTGTTTTTGTTTTTACCTCCATGGTAGCAATATCAATATAATCACTGGAAACCAAGACGTCTGCAATCTGTCCGTCGTATGCTCCGGCATTCATCCTGACAGCTCCGCCTACGCTGCCGGGTATTCCCGACAAAGCTTCCATCCCCGTGCAGGACAGTTTTGCAACAAAGTTGGCAAGTTTTGACAGCCTGCACCCTGCCTGAGCTCTGACAGTAATTGTACGTTCATCCTCACTTACAACAAAACAATCACTGAACTTTTCACAAATTTTAATAATCATTCCGTCAAAACCTTTATCAGATACCAACAAATTGCTACCGCAGCCCATAGTGAAAATCTCTATACCCGCATTCTTACCGTAGCGCAATGCGTTAATAATATCGAAAGTATTTTCGGGCATAATAAGATACCTTGCAGGTCCGCCTGTACGAAAAGACGTATGTGCTGACATGGGTTCATTTTCAAGAACTATACTTTTATCCACAAAGTCGTAAATGTTCAACATTAACTCTCCTTATACCATATCAATAGAAGATATCTCCGCCATAACTGCCACCTTTTATTGCCCCGCGGCCTGTTTCAAACACACGGCGATTAAGTTCCTTTGCAGCATTATAGCCCATCATCTTCTGTCTGTTATTCATAGCAGCAACCTCAACTATTATAGCAAGATTGCGTCCGGGCATAACAGGAATCGAAACAGACGGAACTTTTATACCGAGTATCTCTGTATACACGTCTTCAATACCAAGTCTGTCATACGTTTTGCCTGCTTCCCACTTTTCAAGATCAATAACCAGCTGAATGTTTTCAGTCATTTTTACGGCTCCCATACCGTAAAGACGCTTTACGTCAAGAAACCCTACACCTCTGATCTCTATGAAATGTCTTATTATATCAGGTGCCGATCCCACTAAAGTCTTACTTGATACGCGTCTTATCTCTACAAGATCATCTGCAACTAGTCGATGTCCCCTTTTTACAAGCTCGAGTGCCGTCTCGCTTTTGCCTACGCCACTCTTGCCAGTTATCAGAACGCCCTCTCCGTAGACTTCCACAAAGCAGGCATGAACAACTTCCCTCGGAGCTAATTGTACGCTCAAATACCTGTTTAGTTCACTGTGAAAAGCCGTTGTAGCTTCTTTTGTTCTTAAGACAGGTACTTTATATCTATTTGAAATATCAAGCATAATCTCCGGTACCTGAAGATTCCTTGCGATAACAACACATGGAAAACCAAGCTTAAAAACACGGGTTAATGATTTCTTTAGCTTTGTTTCAGTAAGGCTGTTTATATATTGCATTTCTACGTTGCCGATCAGTTGGATTCTGTCATTTGCAAAATTATCGCAATAACCTGCAAGCTCGAGTCCCGGTCTGTTAATATCAGGACATTCTATAACTATATTATCCAAGAGTTCTTGACACGTCATGACTTCAAGATTTTGATCTTTAACCACTTTTGACAGTGATACTGTATATTTGCTATCCATAAGTAACTCCTTATCCTTCGCGGAAACGATAACCGGCTCCCCATACGGTCTCAATATATTGAGGCTTTGACATGTCTTCTTCTATCTTTTCACGAAGCTTATTAATATGTACTGTAACGGTAGACGGTTCTCCGATAGAATCATATCCCCATATTTTATCAAAAAGCTGGTCTTTACTGAAAACAACGTTTG
The DNA here is from genome assembly GCA_017517275.1 of Clostridia bacterium. Classification (GTDB taxonomy): domain Bacteria; phylum Bacillota; class Clostridia; order UBA1212; family UBA1255; genus SIG424. The sequence continues at coordinate 34,340 of JAFWZX010000015.1, read as the reverse complement.
GATTCTGTGCAAGGAACAGTAATAAATCAAACTCCTTATTTGCAAGAACAACTTCCTTATTTGCAATAAAAACGCGACGTGAAGCCTTTTCTATTCTGAGTCTGCCGGTTTCAATTATATCTTTGCTCTCTCCTTGCGATGCTAACACAAGACGCTCATATCGATTAATATGCGCTGTAACGCGGGCAACTAATTCGCTTGGGCTGAAAGGCTTTACGATATAATCGTCAGCACCCAGGCCAAGTCCACGGATTTTATCAATATCTTCCTTCTTAGCCGTCACGATAATAATCGGAATGTCTTTTGATTTACGTACCTCACGGCAAATCTCAAAGCCGTTTATTTCCGGCAACATTATATCTACTATGATGCAATTATAGTCATAATTTATAGCATTGGCCAGTCCCTGGGCTCCGTTATGTTCGATATCCGTGGCATATCCGTTTGCCTCAAGATAATCTCGTTCAAGAGCTGAAATATTAACGTCATCTTCAATTATTAGTATTCTTTTCACCGATAAAACCTCCATTGTTGCCTTTCGTCGGGTCATCCAAAACCGGCAATTCAATAATAATGTTCATACCCTCTCCAATATTTGTCTCTGCATGTATTCTTCCGCCGTGCCTTGTAACTATTTGCTTTGCAATTGATAAACCAAGGCCGCTTCCTTTTACCGGATTTGTCCGAGCCGGATCGTTTCTGTAAAAAGAATCAAATATCTTATCTGCATCTTTTCTATCCATGCCCTTGCCGTCATCTTTTATTGACACGCATACAAAATCGTCATTTTCACGGTACATAGTCACGTGAATACTTCCCACGGGGTTAACCTTGTATTTTGACGAATTGTCTGCAATATTAATAAGAACTCTTGCGAATCTGTCAGGATCAAGGCTAACGTATACAGGCCCGTTACAAACGTTTGCATACGTTACAACGATGTTATTTTTACTGTATGTAAAGCGGAACTCATCTATGCATGAAGCAAGATAATTATCCAATTCCGTCACAACAAAATCAAACGGTATCTTATCTGCATCAAGCTTTGAAAATAAAAACAATTCATCTACTAATTTGTCAAGGTCACAGGCAGTATTGTAAATTATTGTTAAATACTGGGTACGGCGTTCCGGAGAATCAGCAATACCGTCGATAAGTCCTGAGACGTATCCTTTAATTGACGTCAAAGGTGTTCTCAGGTCATGAGAAATGCCTGCAATCAATTCTTTCCTATTTTCTTCATATTTCTTTTGCTGTTCGGTGGACTCAAGCAGCTTTGTTCTCATGTAATCGAAGTTAGATAAAACCTCTGTCAGTTCGTCGTCACCTGTGTAATCCATTTCAAAGTCAAATTTACCGGCTGCAATCAATTTCGTTGCTTCCTTGAGCTTATTTAAAGGCCCCATTATACTGTTTGAAACGGCTACAATCAAAAGCAAATTAATAATAACGATAACAATACTGCCTAATATCGCGATAGACCTTACAGCTTTGGATACTGCAGTATTTGCCTCATCCCAATATCTATTATTGTCTATCTTAAGACCGGCGGTGCCTAATTTATTATTGAACATCATAACAGAAAAACTTTTACCGTTATTATCAAAGGTAGAAGCATACATAAAACTATTTGAATCAGAGTAAAAGAGCGTGCCTGATTTGTTCTCAATAGTTCCGTTTGTCTTAATAGCATATTTGTATATCTCATCAGCGCTTTTGGCACCGCTCAGGAAAACGGTATTCCCGTCAATCAACACGTATGCCATCGTGCCTGTTCCCCGTAAATAAGATGTAATCTTTTTGTAATCAGGATATTCCTGCGGTGTATAAGTAGCCTCAACACTCATATTAATCATGCTGTCAAAAACGATTTGCAATTCATATATCGACACACTTTTATCACTGTCCTCCGGAACAGAAATCCTGTCTATATCATTAGACATATAAACACCGGTAAAAACTCTTACTATGTAAAAGGATAGTAGGAACACCAAAAGGAGCAAAATAACCAGCATAACCAGATTGGCAACAAAAATCCTTTTACGAACAGTCATCTGAACCTCAAATACCTCAAATTATTACAAATACAACAAGTATAACACCTGCAAAAGCAAGTATACCGCCGCCTATCTTCTTATAAACGGTCAGTTCCTCCCACTTGGGACAATAATCCTTCTCTCTTTTGAAGAAAACACAAAGCTCCTCTGCTTTGCCGATAATAAGTCCGCCGACTGCCGCAATCACAGCGACGATAACTGCCTGATAAATAGTTATAAAAGGATCTTTGCCGTAGATCATCGTGAGGAAAAATTTGTCCGTGAAATATTCATGAGGGTCTTTTGCCGAATCCTCATATCCTTCATTCAGGATAGGCGTAACAACAGCATTGTCTTTACCGGTACCTTCTATTACGTAGTAATAATCGTATTTACCGAGAATCTCATACTCTTCCATCTCTTCTAAATACTCGCCGCGATAAGAAATATCAACACGGACTCCTTCTACAGAAGTCTTAACGTCAGCCACCATAACTATATCTTCGATGAAATAGAATTCATATTTTTCTACGTCGCCTTCTGCTGATTGTTTAATATAACGGACATCGTCTACAACTCCGGACATATTAGAACCTCTCGTTTTAGAAAGCAGCGTAAGCAAGCTCAGAACGAGGAGACAACACATTAATATTGCTAAATTCCTACCCTTATTCATATCTATCCTTTTTATTTATTAATCTCACAGGCTATGTAAAGCTCTGTTGCACTTTGAGGGCTATCCTGACCTTCTTTGTTCTTGATAGGAGCAAATTCCTCTTCTCTTTTTACTCTAAGTATACCCATATTTTCATAATATTCAAACGCATCAAACATAAATGCCTCATATTTATAAGCATTAGGTGCATCAGGCTTAATTAAATTTCCGTGTTCATCAATATAGTCTGTCTTCTTATGTGCAACGTGGTACGGAAGTCCGCAATTTGCCATATCGTCGAAAACGCCGATATTGAACATATTACATAAAATATGCAAGTCGCCATATAAATATTTGCCCTGCTCATCTGTGGCTTGAGCCATCTCATCAGAGATCTCGGTATACTCAATAACACACGGTCTGCCGCCTCTTTTACAGAAAACCCCCGCCTTCTCATATGGATCACGTTTAATAAGTGATTTACCGCCTAATCTGAAATTATTAGCTGCAAGATATCCTACGAACAGCGGGTCATCAAGACGTACGAGAATATTATCAATACCGCCTACGAAAATCCATTCAACCCCTCTTCTTTTCATATCTGCTACAGCGCCTGAATCGATAGCCGCTTTGAAAACACCACCGTGTCCGTCCGAGCCCTGTTTGATTGTTTTTTTGTCTGTCATGACGATTCTGCCATCTTCAAGAAGCATCGGCAGGAAGCCTTGCTTGAAGAACATTATACTGTTTTTATCGTATCCGAAATAGTCATTATCACGGAAAAATTGCTTCGTCTGCAAATCATTTTCACGGCTTGTCATTATATACCACGGAATAATACAGCCAAGCTCTTTATTTCTTGCAGCAAGACGCTGACATTGTATTTGGAACAAGGACTTGTTAATTGGCTCGCCTAAGAAATATGAACCTTTTGGTCCGCTGTAACCAAGGCGTGTTCCCTGACCGCCTGCCATAGTAAGAGCAGCGTATTTGCCCTGTTTCATAAGAGATATACCCAGATTGTAATAATTATTATATTCTTCTTTGCTAATAGAAGCCTTGTCAACGCATGGAAGCGGTGTAATCTCGCCCTTATCTGCATTAAGAAGCTCTGCGCTGTTTTTTGTATCCTTATACAGTTTTGTTACAAGGTCAAAATCGATAGCTTCAATCTCTTCAATAAGATTCTTATACTCTTCTTCGCTTAGATCCTTAGCATAATTAAGTAAATGCTGCTGATTATATTTGCGTAACTTATCTATCATAATAATCTCCTTTAATTCATTACATTTCTATTCTATTTTAGCCCTAATCCATCTTTTAATCAAGAACTTTTGCAAATCTTACAAGGACGTACAACCGGCCTTAGGAATCAGCTTTAACCGCATCAGCGCGTACACAATCGGCGGAATAAGAATCAATTGAAGAAAGATGCCCGGCAAAGATACTGCAAAGTAAGTCGTAAACCAAAGCTCTATTGTTATTCCCGGTGAAAAATACAAAGCCTTTGCTATGCCGGCAACTACTCTTCCTCCTATCATCGCAGCTATCAAAGACGAATACAAATTAATAAATGAATAACGGGTGCGGATTACTTTTATAAGCAAGCCCGCCAGGAAACCGTACGTTACACATTCCAAAATCATAGGCGGCAAGCTGCCCATAGCAGGCATGCCGGTTATAAAAGACGATATCAGCGGCCCTAACACGCCGCAAATCGCCCCGTACTGCATACCGCAGGCAAGGCCGCAAAGCAAAACCGGAATATGTATCGGACTAAACAGCTTACCTCCTGCCGGTATTGCATGAAACGCAAGCGGCAATATTACACATAATGCCGTACACATAGCAGTAATAATCATCTTGTTCAGCGAATGTCTATTCATATTAATCACCTTTTATCCGAAGCAAGCGCTTATATGTAAATAGCTTATTATATATTCCTGTGAAAAATCCGATCAACGTGCCGTTTATGACTGCACACACAACAGTACCGATACCAACACCTACAGGCAACTTAAATCCGAACAGAATAAAAGACAGCATTATAGCAATGAGAAGACTGCAACAATCATATATGGTCTTAACACTGCTCAGCTTAAGATTAAAGCGTTCTGTTAATTCTTTTACAAATAAATCATATACTTCAGGTGAAACGTAAGTTTTAAACAGAAAAGCCAAACCGGCATCACTTATAATCAATCCGACTATATAATACGTTATCTTCAAAGCCAAATGGTCTGATGCGATATTAGTGCATATAAAAACACAAGCATCAAGTACGAATCCGTATATAACAGCCGTAGCAAACGACATCAGATATCTTAATTTAAATCTTCTGATTATAAGGCAAAGTACAATCAACAAGAAGGTCTGGAGAACATATCCTGACATTCCAAAACTAAAAAAAGGCAGATATTTGGATATTTTTACGTGCAAAATGTAAGCCGGAGCTACTATCATACTTAACCCAAAATCTGACTTTTCCATAAAAGCAGTACCGAAGCCCAATAACATGAGCCCCAGTACGTATGCAAGTTCTTCGTATAAACCAATCTTTTTCATTAATTGATGTTCATTCCCGTTTAATCGATTATATCAAAGGAAACACCGCCCTTGTTTGCAGCAGCAGTCAAATCTCCGAAATACTTGTGGGCGACACACTCAATTTGTGATGTGCATTCAATATTGTCCACATTAAGGCGCAAAAAACTGTTGCAATCGAACGTCAGACGAATCTCAATATCTTCAAGTCTGAGCTGATTAGACAGAACGTATCTGTAATGGGTTGTCTCCTCATTTAAAGTATAAACGCAAGTAGCATCTTTGACAAGATTTCCGGCATGGAAAATCTCTATTTTTGCTTTGGCTTTGCCGGAGCCCTTATACGAAGCCATGAAGGTAAGCTCGACTTGATCCCCGTATTGAAGACCTTTGATAACGTCTGAGCTATAGCTTTTACCAAATCCTTTCATATCAATATCCGTAATTTCAATTTGAGATCTAAAGGGTACCAGGTATACGCTTCCTTCCCAAGAGCCGTCTTGTTTTACGGATTTCAGGAGTCCGTTAAGGTCTGCGTCACCTAATTGTACAATATCAAAGGAAGACGTTCCTCTGTACACAGGATGGGCAGCACCTGTTCCGCCGGTAGATGCCGTACGAGGGTCATTTTCTTTTTGAAGCATACTGATAGCAGAAGTTTCTGCTTTACTCACATTCTTGAATTCCGGAGATTGAGAATTAAAGGGAACAAGAACGTTTGTATATTTAACCCCGCTGTCTCTTAGATATAAAAGCTGTTCATAAGCCTCGAGGCTTGAAGCCGTAAGAGCAGAATACTCTCCAAGTGTTGTATTATAGTGACCCGAGGCATAGGACAAGGAAATAAAATTACTCTTATTGCTGTAGAAAATGCCGTATCGCGTACCGCCGTATGCCGTACCGCAAATTGATACTACGTCGGTGGGAGACAACCGGGTGTCAGCCTCTCCTAAGAATCCTCCTACTGCATCTCCTTCCGGAATCTGATGAGCATTTATAGCCTCCGGCGGGAATCCTGCCAATAGCGCCTCTCGGTACGCTTCCATAATGCGTTTATTTACAATATTTCTCGTATATAAGCTCCATTGGGTGAAATAATCACTTTCGCCGTAAACGTCCCAGTCTCCGCGGCACTCTTGCAAATTGCTTCGTTTAGGATCATATCTGGGAGGATCAATTTTATCTTTAGAGTCAAAATTCGTACCAAAACGCTTATTAATGTTCTCTACGCTGCCGTATAATCCTAAAAGATACTCCCTAAAGCCCTTAATCATGTTAGGATGATAATCTCCGATAGAACCGGCAACGTTTATTTCCTGCTCATGAACGGGCGATACTGCAACTAATTTTTCCGGTTCGCCGTTTTCACCGCGGAAGTGACCTGCAAGTTGCTGAAGCATCGTACGGAGAGGATATATTCTCATTTTTTGCATTTCAGGTATAGCATCTGCGTAAGTTCCTATAAGGAATGAACTGTTCAGTTCAACGTAATTTCCATCTTTGTTGTCGCGACCTACTGAAACGTATGCCGGGAAGCCTGTCTCTTTGTCCACTATTTTGGATAAAAGAATTATACTTTGTGTTTTAATCCATCTGTGTGTGAAGCAAGGCTCCCACATATTGTTAGTTGAATGATATAATTCTGCTTGAGTCGGCGTGAGGGTATACTTCCAATCCGAATATGAAAGGCTGTCCCAATACAAATCAATATTATTTCTTTTTTGAGAAGATAAAGAGCTGACCTTTGTAATAGCTCTGATGTCAAGATCTGTACGAACGTGATTAAATCTACAGTAAGTTACGTATGCGTCATCATTCTTTTCCGCAAAATTTGAGTAAAAAATATTTTCTTTTTTTCCTACGTTAAGGATAGTACCGTTCTCTATATCTGCACCGTGCTGTGCATAGACAATCATCTCGGAGAAAGTATCCCCAGTGGTTGATGCAATCAGCTGTCCCGGAAAAGCACTGTCGTATACTGCGGTAACGTTCTCAGACAACGTAAATTCGGCTTTTGTCCATAATTTATCAATACAATTCAAATAATATACGTCACCTGTTGAGTCAAATGAAAAAATCAACTGCTGTTTTACCAGATCGGCATCATCTGAAAAAGTACTGACTGTAATATTTTGGGTAGGCAGTTTATCCACATCCTTAGGAGTAACGCGACCTATATAAGAACCATCCGCCAGATTATAAAGAGCGCACTTTGTCTTGCCGGCAGTAAATTCTCGTGACGTAACAAATATACACATTTCATCTGCCCTACCTGTGAAATTACCAACCTCTATTGCGTACGGAGCTTCTATTCCGTCCGGAACAAAGCCATAGTAAAGACTTCCCATAGAATCAAATACTTTAATACTAAGAGCAGCATTTACGTCTGCCGTATAAGGAGCCGTTACAATGAGAACGTCCTCTGATCCGGGAATCTTGCCTGCTTTAACGTCGACACCACCCTTTACTTTGCTGGGATATGCCAGGAATTGGCTTATACACGTCTGTTGTGCGTTGAAAACTCTTACCACAGTGTTGTTATGCTCATCTCTGCCCTGTCCTGCAACGATCATCGGACCGTCAGCTACCTGTTCAAAGCCTGTATCGTAGCCTTCCATTTGTAAGCTGTAGATTTGTGTCTGCAAACCAAGATTAAGATTAGGTTCCGTATAATAAACGCTGTTATTAGCATCATTAGAAACAAAATTCGGAAGAGTAATAAATGCGTTTGCAATATCTGCCTCACCTGCACCGCGAAGATACATAGCAAGAGCTTCTAAAGTATAAACATCCTCAAACGTATTTACAAAATCGTCTTTATAAGAAAAAATAACAAGTTTACTGTCATATACAACGTAATTACACTGAAGAATTGTTGCTAGTTCCTCAGGAGTTTTCTTACCGTATTCAGGAACCTGTATGTAAAGAACGTCATTTTCGGAGATACAGGCAGCAACGGAAGACGTCTTATATTCACCGTCAGCATAATAAATCTCTGCATCAAGGAGATATGCAAATCCTCCTTTATCATCAAACATTTTGTTTATAGCTTGCTTAGGTAAAAACTGCGTATAATCCACAAGTGGCTGACGGGCAAAACGCTCATCTATCGCCTTTGTTCTATCTGCAAACAGTAAATATGAAGCGACAGCTCCGGCTATTAGCACTGTCGCAACAAGTATAGAAATAACAATTAAACCACGACGTTTTTTTCTTGTTTTTTTCATATAAGGCCTCATTCCTTTTCATAAAGTTTCGTAATTATATCAAAAGTTTTTTACTGGTACAATACGTAAAAAAACACCCTAAAGTATGTATCTTGTACATATTTTTTACTTTTCACAGTATGAAGAATAGAACTGTACTATGTCATTCATCAGATCCTCATCAAGTCCAAGTTCAAGCTTGCCGTCATTGTAATACAGATACGAATGTCCCCTGTCCTCAAAAAGAACAAATTCAAAGCGAGGCGAATCGTTGTATTTTTTAAAAAATATATCATATCCTATTTCAGGAAGTACATCTGTATCATCTTTGCTTTGAAGAATCATCACACCTGCTTCGGACGTTTCAAAGCCGTCTACTGCACTGGACTTTGAATACTCGCCAAATTTTATATACTCATATAGACTAACATAAGGCAAAGTAAGCTTTGCTATAGGACCTACCGCCTTTACACTCTCTTGCTCCAACATATTTTTTGATTGATTAAAGCCGGCAACCATTACAACGGCACTTATATCCGGATGATATTCAAGAACGCAACCGGCAGAATAAGCACCCCAACTATGGCCGAAAATCACAATAGGCAGTCCGGCATATTCAGGCTGACTTTTCACAAAATCCAAGGCATTATCCAGGTCTATAACACCTTGAGGAAGACCTCTTACGTCTTCTCCTTCGCTTTTTCCGTTTCCTGTAGCATCATAGGAAAAAACGTAAAAATCATTCCTGGTAAAAAAGTCTGCCACATCCATATAAAGGCTTTGTCCTCCGCCTCCGAGACCGTGTGCAATAACGACTACCGCCTTTTGTTCATTATCAGCTCTATCGTATTTAAAACCTGCAAGCGTCTTTCCTTCTGAGGATTCAAAAAAACACTCCTCCCGTACCAGGCCCGGGAAATCTTCCACTTCAAATGACATCTCCTCTGCCGGTTCAAATCTCTGTGAAAAGATTGCTTCGTACACAATCACGGCAGACGTGGGCATCGCAACAACGGCAGAAAAAACAAAAAATGCCAGAAACCCCAGTAATATTTTCTTTACTTTGTTTCGTTTATTACTCTTTGTCTTCTTCTCCATAGAAAGTCAATCCTTATACGATTCAGTTTACTTGGTTTTCATATATCATATTGCAGGGAGAAAAGTTTGTCAAACAGGCGTAATAAATGATATACTTACGTATAAAATTTTTCTGGATACGGGAGGAAATATGAAGACAAAGCTTTCCGGACGTTTTTGGTGTGCGCTTACCCTGTTTAGTCTGATAGGTCAGGTCGCCTGGGTCGTTGAGAACATGTATCTTAACGTGTTTATATATAATATGTTTCGCGCCTCTGCCTCTGATATCTCGCTTATGGTAGCGATGTCAGCCGTTGCAGCAGCACTAACTACAGTATTTATCGGTGCGTTGGCAGATAAAATAGGCAAAAGGAAAATGTTTATCTGCGGCGGTTATATATTATGGGGAATATCCATTTTCTGTTTTACGTTACTCAAAACAGAGATTTTAGGAACACTGTTTCCTATGGTAGCGCAAGCTGCCTCGTTAGGCATTACGCTTACGATTACATTGGATTGCATTATGACCTTTTTTGGTTCAACCGCAAACGACGCGGCCTTTAACGCATGGATTACAGACAGTACAGATTCTACTAACAGAGGTTCCGTTGAGGGAATCAACTCCATGATGCCGCTTGTTGCAATATTAGTAGTTTTTGGCGGCTTTATGTTTTTTAATCTGGAAGAAGCTTCCAGTTGGACAATTATTTTCTCCATCATCGGTATTATTGTAATCTTAGTGGGAATTTTAGGTATTTTCATTATAAAAGAACCGGACATCAAGCCTTCGGAAACAAGCTACTTCAGGAACATTTTCCACGGTTTTATGCCTTCCACTATTAGAAGCAACTCCCTTTTATATATTATTCTGGCAGGATTTGTGATTTTTAACATTGCGATACAGATTTTCATGCCGTATTTAATTATTTACTATGAAAAAACGCTTAAGATGACAAATTACGTACTCGTGCTTGCACCGGCAATTGTGCTCGCCTCTGTGTGCACGGCTTTATGGGGAAAAGTTTACGATAAAAAAGGCTTTAAATTTGCCATTACATTTCCCTTAATATGGCTAGTGGCAGGTTTTACAACACTATTTCTTACTACCTCCGCCGTGCCGGTTTTTGCAGGATCATTGATGATGATGTGCGGATACTTAAGTGGGATGGCGGTCTTCGGCGCTTTAATCAGAGAATACACCCCTGCCGGGAAGGCCGGTATGTTCCAGGGATTGAGAATTTTCTCACAAGTATTAATTCCAGGGGTTGTCGGTCCTGCAATAGGCGCGCGCGTTTTAAAGAATGCACAGCTTATTGAAAACAATGACGGCACCACTTCATTTTTACCAAATAAATACATTTTCTTAGCTGCTATGATTGCCATTATCTGTCTCATACCGATGGTGATTCTCATAGTGAAAAAAAACGTAAAGCCGCTTACAGATCTTACCACCCCCTTTGAAGCAGAATTAAAAGAAAACAGCATTCCCTGGGATGTTTACCCAAGACCGACATTAAAACGAGATTCGTATAAGTGCTTAAACGGTAAATGGGATTTTAGAATAAAGCGCGGTAACAAGGAAATTTTCAAAGGCGATATACTTGTACCCTTTCCTGTAGAATCAAGACTCAGCGGAGTTCAAAAGAACGTACAGAAAAAGGATCTGATGATATATGAGAGATATTTTGAGATAGAAGAAGATTTCTACAAAAAAGATAACGGGCAAAAGTTGATACTTAACTTTGGTGCAGTGGACGCAGAAACGACGGTATACGTAAATAACGTTAGCGTTTGCCATAATATAGGCGGATATTTACCTTTTTCTGCAGATATCTCAGATTATGTCAAATCAGGTAAAAACACACTTACGGTGCACGTTTCAGACCCGCTTGATTCTAACGTTCCCTACGGCAAACAAAGGAAAAAAAGAGGTGGCATGTGGTACACCCCTGTTTCCGGAATATGGCAAACCGTGTGGCTTGAGACAGTAACAGATGATTACATTACGTCAATTAAAACAACGGCTTGTTACACTTCTGAAAATGCTTCAAACAAACCTTACGTCAAGATTGACGTTATCGGAGGCTGCAATGAAAAAAAACTGGTCATCGACGGAAAAGAAATTCCATTTACAGGCAATTCAATAACATATTCGCCTGAAGAAATACACTTATGGTCTGCAGACGATCCATACTTATATGATTTTAAAATAATTGCAGGAAAAGACTCTGTATCTTCGTATTTTGCCTTAAGATTTGTTACGATCGAAGGTAAAAAGATACTTATAAACGGCGAGCCGGTGTTCTTCCACGGACTACTTGACCAGGGATATTTCAGCGACGGTATTTATCTTCCGGCCACATACAAAGGCTTTGAAAATGATATTTTGACGATGAAAAGTCTTGGCTTTAATTGTCTGCGAAAGCATATAAAAATCGAACCGCAGATTTTCTATTATTTATGCGACAAATACGGAATGTACGTATTTCAGGATTTTGTAAATAACGGTAAATATAGCTTTATAGTTGACACTGCCCTTCCCACAATCGGTTTCAAGCGCGGTATTACCCATCGGGCTGACAATATTAGGCGCCGACATTTTGAAGATACTGCCAAAAGAACAGTAAACCACCTATATAACCACCCATGTGTATGTTATTATACGATTTTTAACGAGGGTTGGGGCCAGTATGATGCCGATTCACAGTACGATCTTTTCAAAGAAACAGATAGCAGCCGTGTCTGGGACACTACCTCCGGTTGGTTTAAAGAAACCAAGTCAGACGTAGACAGTGAACATATTTATTTTAAGCCATTGCATTTTCCTGCGTCAGGCAGTTCCTCAAGGCCTCTTGTTTTGTCAGAATTTGGCGGATACTCCTTGAAAATCCCCGAAAATTCCGCAAATCCGAATAACACATATGGCTATAAGTTTTTTACAGAAGCAGATGACTTCTGTACGGCTATATCTAAACTTTATACGGAAGAAGTGGCAGAAGCAATACGTTCAGACCACCTGTGCGCTGCGATTCTGACGCAAGTAAGTGACGTAGAAGATGAAACGAACGGCCTTTTTACATATGACCGTCAGGTTCTTAAGGTTGATAAAGAATTGATGCAGAGAATATCTAAAGAAATAAACACAGCCTTTACAATGCGTTAGAACAGGATGTCTTACGGGATTGGAAAACCACTACGAAAAGAACGATGTCGAGTCGAAAGACTTAGCATCGTTCTTTTTCTATCTCAAAACACTTGAAATCACGGAGGATTTACCATTCTTGATATTTTTTCTCGTTTGGAAATCAACCCAGCAGCCAATCCGCAATATCAATAATCCTTACACCCTCATACTGATACTCATCGTGTCGTGTACGTGCAATTATCATCTTTGGATATGCATCTTTGATTTGAAGCAGAGGCGAAACCTCACGCTCAAAAGTCTTGTCATCGCTGATATTGTCAGATACTTGTATATAAATCTTCTCGTTTCGTTTTATTGCAACGAAGTCGATCTCTTTCTTGTAAAGTACACCGACATAGACCTCATACCCTCTGCGGAGCAGTTCAATTGCAACCACATTTTCAAGGATTCTGCCATAGTCCATGTTTTTCGTGCCGAGTTTTGCGTAGCGGAATGTATGGTCGCTCAGATAATACTTGTCATTGCTTGAAAGATACTTTTTGCCTTTAATGTCATATCTGCGGACTTTATAAAAGGCAAAGGCATTGCACAAATATTGAATATACGAGCTGATAGTAACATGGTTGATCTTTTCCTTTAAGCCGCTGAAAGTATTTGTGATGTTTCGTGCCGAGGTCAGATTGGAAATGTTGTCCATAAGGAAATCCACAAGTCTGTCCATCAACTGCATATTGCGGATTTTATATTTCTTGCGAATATCACGGACAATTAGCGTATTGAAAACGTCGGCAATATAATCATACTTAGCTTCTTGATCTTTATACAGATAGGAGCCAGCCATGCCGCCCTCAATCATATACTTATCAACGGCAGCATACTTGTCGCTGTAACCAAAATACTGCATGTATTCACTAAACGAGAACGGAAATACCTTGATTTCAAATGTTCTTCCTGTAAACAGCGTAGCAAGGTCGGAACTCAAAAGGAAAGCGTTTGAGCCGGTGATATAAATATCAAACTTTTCGGATGCGTGCAGACCGTTGATTGCTTTCTCAAAGTCGGTGCACATCTGGACTTCATCAATCAAAACAAAGTTCTCTTTGCCAGCCACATACTGAGAATTGATATAGTCGTACAAGGGTCTGTATTCAAGCAAGTGGTCAAACTCCGGCAAGTTGAAGTTGATTTGAATGATGTTGTGGTCGGGTACATTCTGTTCGATATGATTTTTGAACGCTTCAAGCAGCTTGGATTTTCCGCTACGATGAACACCCGTGATGACCTTAATATCCGGAGTACCGATTACATTGATGAGCTTTTCTAAATATTGATTTCGAGTAATAAGTTTCATGGCGCATCACCTCACAGTACGTATTATGCCACAACTCCTTACCATTTTCAACAGAATTTCAAAAATGGTAAATAGAAATTTACAAATAGGTTTCATTTATCATCAATGGCAATCATGGTAAATCCTCCGTAATTTCCAGTTTTGAGATAGAAAAAGAACGATGCTAAGTCTTTCGACTCGACATCGTTCTTTTCGTAGCTGTTTTCCAATCCCGTAAGACAGATACCGTAAAATTATGATTTTTACGGAATTACTGTCTTATCGGCACACGGGGAAAACAGCCCTTTTTTTATATTTAATCTTAGCACTCGCATCAGCACTCGTACTTTAAGAGTAATGATTGGCGCATATTCGGAATATGCAAACGCAATCCGTTATCAATAATATCCTGACCTGAAACAGAGAATGTTTCTTCCGTATCAAAATTATAGAATTTATACGTTTTATCAGCACAAATACCACCCAGATTAACAACCATACTGTCAAACGGAGATCTTGCGCGGCGGAAAGCAAGGATAATGCCGCTTCCGTCCTCCGGGTAGTCAAACTGTGAAGCAGCCCATGCAATATTCTCATGAGAGTTAGCAATAAGAGGATAGAAATCACGTGTGAAGTAATCCTGAACAGATACGTATTCATCAAAATACTTCTTAGCCCAGTCAAGAGGTTCGTTCATACCGCCTACTTCCCACTCCGGATCTGAATGTTCCCACGTACGTATTGTAATACCGCTTGTATATGCACTTCTAAAGCTATAGGTATCTCCTAACGTCGGACCGTAACCAATACCTGAGTAAGGATACCACCAAGCAGCACCGAAGTTCTGAATCTGGTTGGCTTCAGGACAGCAATCCCACGAACACTGGTAGTCACTTCTCCACATGGGCGCAGAACGGCCAAGCATTTCAATGTCGATACGGTGTCCGCCGCCTGCACAGTCATCAATAAGAAGGTGCGGGAATCTCTCTAACAAAGCATCCCAGAATTTATATAAGCCGAGAATATATTTAATCTCGCAGATACCTTTACGGCCGGGTTCGTTATTCTTCTCATAATCCCAGAAACCGGTGGGATCACTGTTAAAGTCCTGTCTGTAAACAGCTAACTTGAGCTTTTCAATAACTCCTGATACAAGGTTGATAACGTCATTGCATGCTTCATCATCATTAAGAGCAACGAGGAAGTCGATTCTGTTCGGATCCGGATGTTCAAGATGCTTTGTCCACATTTTTACAGTCTTACGCATACGCTCGGGCTCCATCCAAACCATCATCTGTGTTCCATGCTCTGCAAAAAGTTCAAGAACGTCCTGATACTCATTTGGATGATATTTCTTATTAACGGTCCAATCACCTACGTTACCCCATTCTCTTGACTGATCGGCACAAGTCTCACCTGTAAGAGGTTCATACCAGCCTGCATCAATCCAGCACGTATCAATAGGCAGCTTCGCATCATAAATACCTTTCCAACGGTTCTTAAGATTCTCACTTGTAACGCCGCCCCAGAAAATAGCCGAGAAAGGAACTCTGCCGGGTCTTTGACCTTTGCCTAAAGGAGACAATACTTCACGGATATATCTTCTCCATGCGTTATGTCCGTTAGTCTGTCCGTTATTGTATTCAAGGATCGTAGCAGATGAAGTTCTGAAAGATTCGCCGGGTTTGATATAGAACTCTGTATCTTTAATACCTGTTCTCATGCGGAATCCTGTCTCACTTCTGTTAAATTGAGCATCCCAACGGCCGGTCCAACCAATAGCAAGAATTGTACCTTTCTCTTGTCTGTTAACGTCAAAGAAAGGAGCCTTGCCCGCATTTCCCGGAAGATGATAGCTGTCTCCCGGCCACAAACGCATAGGTGTTGCAAATATATCATCATCTCTTACCTGAGTTGCGTTGACAATATAAAGTTGGAGAGTCTTAGGTTCCCAAGTCATCTGACGATTACGTCTTACCTTAAGCGGATCAGGCTCAAAGAATGACGTAGTATCACAGTCATAGAGATTAGAAATTGTACAGCTGTTATGCTCTGTAGGGTTTGACCAATAGTTAACCCATTTAGTAACGTTATATTTAGCATATCTCTCAATTCTGCACTCTAAAACAAGGCCGTCAGGCATGGTGTATACAATACCCTTTTCATTAGTTTCCTTCTTCTTGCCCAGTATAGCAAAAGGAACACCGTCATATTTGAAATATGTTCCGGCCATTGCAGCTTCAGGAAGCCTGTAGGCAAAAGCAAAATCAGAAATCGGCTCGTAAGAAGGTTGAGTACTGCGAATTCTCTCTGTTCTGCCGCAATCATATCTGTAGTAGTTACCGTCTTCATATTTTTCACTAGCAAGAATGAAAGTATGACCCGGGAATCCGCCGGCATTAAGACGGATGAAAATAATATCGCCGGCTTTGAGTTCATCTTGATTCTCAATTCTTGTAAAGCCGCGCTCTGCACACCAATCAGCAAGTTGAACGTAACCAGGGCAACCGCCAACAGCCATACCGTGGCTTGACGGCTGATCAACGTAGCCCAGTCTGTAAAGGGCCCAGTCAACAAGTCTGTCACAGCTAACAAGCTTCGCATCATGATTCATCGCAGGGTTAATCGGGGCATCACCATATAAGAATTCGTGATCACGAACGTAGTCAGTAACCTGCTTTGCCTCATACAGGAAGTCAGAAACAGTTCTGCCTAAAGGCGCGTAAACGATAGTACCCTCACTGTCTGCAACAACACAGCCAAAACGTGCATTTGCGTCAGCATACGCCTTTGCATCGTCCAGGCAAGCCATAGGTGTCCACATGTCTATTCCTTTATAAGGAATTCCTCGAACATAATAACCTTGATTATTCATTTTTAAAGTCCTCCCATCTATGTTACTGTATTAATCACAGCAATCATATTCAGTTGGCGACATAATAACAGAAGCCCCTTTTTTTTTCAAGCATAAAATAGCGCAAGTTCACAAATAATCTTGCACATTTATCCAACTAACGATATAATAAGCAGACAAATAAAAGCTTGGAGAATGAGATTATGAATATGAGAAATATTGCATATAACAATATCGTTTTTACGGATGGTTTTTGGAAAAAAAGATACGAACTTAATAAAGATGTAAGCATAAAGAGTGTACGTGACAGATTTGAAGAGACTTCACGTTTTGAAGCGCTTCGCTTTACTTATGAGGAAGGAAAGCCAAAGCCACACGTCTTCTACGACTCTGACGTAGCAAAGTGGATGGAAGGTGTTGCATACCTGGTACACTCAGGAAATGAATGTGAAGAAGAACTCAAGCTCTGCCGCGAATTAATCGCGTCTATGAAGGAGCACCAAAGAGAAGACGGATACATGAATTCCTACTTCCAGCAGGTAGCGCCTGAGAAGATTTTCACAGATAAAAATGCCCACGAGCTATATTGTGCCGGCCATTTATTGGAAGCTGCCATTGCATATGACATAGCAACGGGCGAACATGATTTCCTTGACGTAATGAAGAAATATTTCGATTATATTGAAAAATGCTTCATTATAGACAAGACATCCTCCTTCTCTGTTCCCGGACATGAGGAGATTGAATTGGCATTACTTAAAATGTACGAATATTGCGGTGAGAAAAAATATCTCGACATGGCAATGTTTTTCATAAACACACGAGGAACGTGCGATAAAGCCATGCCTCCTATGCTCCGTAACTGCTACGATCAGAACGAGATGCCTGTTCGTGAATTACAGGAAGCAGAAGGTCACGCAGTAAGAGCTGTTTATTTGTACACAGCCATGGCAGAAGCTGCCAGAATCACAGAAGATAAAAAGCTCATGGATGCAGCGAGCAGACTGTTTGATAATATTTTAACAAGCAGAATGTACGTATCCGGCGGCGTAGGCTCATCAAAGGCAGGCGAAGCATTCACCGTCAAATACGATCTTCCGAATCTTGAGGCATATTCAGAAACATGCGCTGCAATCGGTTATATGCTCTTTGCCCTTGCAATGCAAAAAGTAAGCCTTGATACGAAATATCCCGAGGTAATCGAGCGCATAATGCACAATGCCCTATTAGTATCAACTTCCCTTGACGGCACTTCCTTCTTCTACCAGAATCCACTGGAAATTCATTTGGCTTCAGTAGGCAAAGAGACGTGCATGGCCCCAGCAAACAGATCTTCCCTGCCGCCGCAAGAGAGATACAAAGTTTTCCAATGCTCCTGCTGCCCGCCTAATATCAATCGTATTTTTGCAAGAATCGGCGACTTCTTCTTTATGGAAAGAGACGACGCTCTTATAATAAATCAGTATACAGCACTTAGAGCGAACACTACTAAGGCAAAGATTGTAATTGATACACAATATCCTGTTTCAGGCAAGATGAATATTACAATCAGCGGTAATAAATATAAGCAGATTTATTTAAGAAAGCCTGCATGGTGTGATGAATATACTATTGATGCACAACATACCCTTAAAGATGGTTATATAATCCTGGATGCATGTGAAAATATGGATATTAACCTTGACTTCAATATGAAGCCGTACTTTGTAGAAACAAATCCCGCAGTTAGAGAAAACAGCGGTAAAGTAGCTCTTTTCTACGGACCTACGCTGTATTGCCTGGAGAGAATAGACAATGACTACGACCTTGGCGCAGTATGTGTTTCAATAGAGAAAGCTCTTGAAACTGCTAAAGTATTCATACCGGCTGATTACTATATGAACAACATCGACTTAGAAGGATACGTAGACGAGTACTTCCCTAGTCTTTACAGAATCGCAAAATTAAACTCAAATAATAAAATATTACATTTTAGACCGTATTGGACTTTTGCCAACAGAGGTAAAACCGATATGAAGGTCTGGATAAGAGGAACAAAATGAACAAAAACGTATATAATTATTACATTATCGCCCGAGAGCACAGAGCAAAAAGAGTAGCGCTCTGCCCGAGCTCAGTTGAGTATTACCAAAAAGCAACGCTTACACCGGAGGAACGTGTATGCAGAAGATTTGAAGAAATATGCCGTTTAGAACAGCCGGCTATACATCCGGAGGAAAAAATCGTACTGGTACGCACTATCAAGGACGTAGAAGACTGCTTTACCCGGGAAGAATGGGCAGAGATAAAGAAAGATCATTACGTACACGAATTAGGATACGTATCAAATCTCAGTCTTGATTACGAGAGAGTAATTAAGACCGGACTTCTCCCCTTACGTGAAAACGCAACAGAATATCAGGCGCGAGTTATCGATGCAATTATCGGACTTTGCGACAGATATCAGGCTGCTGCAAAAGAAATGGGCAGACAGGACATAGCCGACATACTTAGTCGGGTACCCAGATACAGCGCACGTAATTTCCGCGAAGCATTACAATTCTTCAGAATACTTCACTACGCATTATGGTTAGAAGGAAATTATCATAATACGGTGGGAAGATTTGACATGTACATGTATCCGTATTTCGAGGCAGATCTTAAGGCCGGAGTGATTGACGAAGACAGCGCTTTGGATCTTATAGAAGATTTCTTCATTTCATTTAACAAAGACAGTGATATATATCCCGGAGTACAGCAAGGCGACAACGGCCAGAGCATGGTACTTGGAGGCAGCGACCTTGACGGTAATTACCAATTCAACACCTTGTCAAAGCTTTGCCTTATTGCCAGCCGTAACCTTAAGCTTATCGATCCTAAGATCAACCTGCGTGTCAATAAGAATACACCTACAGAGATTTACGAGCTTGCAACACAGCTTACGAAGGTAGGTTTGGGCTTCCCACAGTATTCTAACGACGACGTCGTTATCCCAGGCTTAATCAAAAAAGGATACGAGCCTTGCGATGCAAAAGAATACGTGGTTGCCGCATGCTGGGAATTTATTATCCCAAAAGTAGGTAACGATATTGCCAACATAGGCGCACTTAATTTCCCTATGATAGTAAATAACGCAATCAAAAGCAGAAAATATGATTCTTTTGACCAGCTTATGGCAATAGTTAAGGAATACATAGTAAAGGAATGCGACCTTATCACCGAACAAATCAAAAACGTATGGTTTGCCCCCTCACCCTTCCTTGACCTTCTTCGAACAGCCAAAAAGTACAATAACTTCGGCATTCACGGTTGCGGTATATCCTGCGCCGCAGACTCACTGGCAGCCGTTAAGAAATACGTATTTGATGAGAAAACAGTTACAATCGACAGGTTAATTGACGCACTTGATACTAATTACGATAACGACCCGCAGTTGCTTCACATGTTAAGACACGAAGCACCCAAAATGGGAGGCGTCGACAGCGATATAGCGATAGATATGTCATGTCAGATTATGAACACTTTTGCAGACACGTTAGAAAGCCGTACAAACTGCCTTGGCGGCAAATGGAGAGCCGGTTCAGGTACAGCCATGTACTACTTATGGCACGCACGTAACTTAGGTGCAACAGCAGACGGCAGACGCTCAGATGAAGCCCTTGGCACAAACTTCTCCCCTACACTTACGGCTAAAGTAAACGGCCCCGTATCTGTTATAGAAGCCTTCTCCTCACAGGATATGCAAAAGGTAATAAACGGCGGACCGTTAACGTTAGAATTTGCATCAAGCATATTTAATGATGACAGCAGCATAACAAAGGTAGCTGCCTTGATAAAATATTTCGTATCAAGAGGAGGTCACCAGCTACAGCTTAATGCAGTAAACGCCGATACACTCAAGGACGCGCAAAAGACCCCCGAGCAGTACAGACAGCTTGTAGTCAGAATCTGGGGTTGGTCTGCTTATTTCACAGAGCTTGACAAAGAATACCAGAATCACGTTATATCCAGACAGGAGTACACCGTATAATGCAAGGGTTAATTTTTGACATCAAAGAATTTGCTTTGCACGACGGTGACGGCATCAGAACAACTGTTTTCCTCAAAGGCTGTCCCCTTCGCTGCATATGGTGTCATAATCCGGAAGGTCTGTCTCCCGAACCTGAATTATCCATAAAAAAAAGTCGCTGCAAGCAGTGCGGTCTGTGTCTGCAAAAATGTCAGCACGATGATTGTGCTGCTTTTGACAGGTGTCTTCACATATGCCCCGATAATCTCGTGGAAAAAATCGGAACGTACGTAAGCAGCCAGGAGCTTTCCGAAAAACTCTTGTCACAAAGTAATTTTTTAAATTCCTGCGGTGGCGGCGTCACCTTCTCAGGTGGAGAACCGCTGATGCAGCACGACTTTTTGATTGACGTTATAAAAAAGCTTAAAGGTAGCGTTCATATCGCGATAGAAACATCAGGCTTTGCCCCGTCGCATATATTTTCACAGGTTATAAACATGTGCAACTTTGTCTATATGGATTTAAAGATAATAGACAGCGACAAGCATAAGAAATACACGGGTGCGGATAATTCCGTTATTTTACAAAATGCCGAGATACTTAAAAGCTCAGGAATCGAGGCCTGCTTCAGCGTGCCATTGATCCCGGGAATCACGGATACAGAGGACAACTTGGCTGCTATAAAAAGGATTGCAGGGCCCCTGCCTGTAAGATATTTAAAATACAACACCTTGGCCGGTGCAAAATATGAAAATATTGGTAAAAAATTCTTATATAGGGAGTTAATATAATGGCAAATTACATTACGACAAAAAACAAAGAACAAGTAGACAATGCCGCGTTAATCAGATATTCAGAGTTTGAAAACGGACACGCCTGCTACGTAGACGCCCTTTGCGAAGAAGGCTTTAACTTTGAAAACAGTATTGTTATCGACGTAGATTTTCTACCCGAAAATGCAGAATACGTAGCAATAGAAAACCACTCTGCTTTTTGGTGCAGACCGTCTTTCGGCAAAGACCTTAACAACGTGCCTAATCTTACTCAGGAGCTGCTTGCTTTTGACGGTACAACGTGGCATTGTATAGTGCCTGTTGTAGACACTGTTTTCAAGTCTGTTATGTGCGGTAAAAAAATAATAATGAGTACCAACACAAATGATATTACAAAATGCGAAAATCAGCTGGCCTACGTATATGAAAAAGGCACAGATCCTCATAAACTCGTAGAATCATGCGTAACTAAAGCTGCTAAAATGCGTAGCGTACCGACTAAAATACGCAGCGAACGTACATTCCCGGAGATGTTTGAATATTTAGGCTGGTGTTCATGGGATTCAATGCATATACACGTATGCCACGAAGGTCTGGTAGAGAAAGCGCAGGAATTTTCAGACAAAAACGTACCGATTAAGTTTGCGATTTTAGATGATATGTGGGCAAACATCCCTTCATTCTTGAACCTGAAGCCGGATCACACCTTTGATGAGATGGTACATTATATGCATCGCGGCAAGATGGAATGTTTCGAAGGAGCACCGGACAGATTCCCCCAAGGCGTAAAGGCAGCTATCGATGATATCAAGGCGCTTGGCATTGACAACGTTGGTATATGGTTCCCTACAACAGGTTATTGGAAAGGCTTCCTTCCCGGAGGCAAAGACGCACAATTCTTAGGTAGCGTTCTTGGCGAGACAGATGAGTTCGTATGGATGCACGCAGTAGACAGTCCGGACGAGACGATGCTGATAGTAAAATCAGATAAAGAAAGTACCGAGAAATTCTTTGATGAGCTTTGCGGACGTGTTAAATCATGGGGCGGAGATTTCGTAAAAATCGACAATCAAGGCTTCCATAAATGCTACAGATACAGACGAGCAATCGGACAGAGCAGTGCAAACGTACAGGCCGGAATCGACAAAGCTGTTACGAAGCATTTTAACGGTGCTATGATTAACTGCATGGGTATGGCAAACGAGTGTATGTTCAACCGTCCCGATACTGCAGTATCAAGATGCTCCGACGACTTTTCACCGGAGAGCCGTGAATGGTTTGCAAAGAATATACTCCAATGCTCATATAACAGCTTACTTCAGGGTCAGATGTACTACAATGACTGGGATATGTGGTGGACGGACGATGAGCAGGCCTTTAAGAACAGTATCTGTAGAGCCATCAGCGGCGGTCCTATATACGTAAGTGACAAGATTGGCAGAACAAATCCTGAAATCCTAAAGCCGCTGTCCCTTGGAAACGGCAGAATACTCAGAGCTGACCTGTGCGCCGCACCCACAGCAGACTGCCTAACAGTAGATCCTACCTGCGGCAATAAGATATTTAAGATCCAGAACAAAGCCGGTGCCAACGGCGTTATGGCTGTATTTAACGTAGACAGAGAAAACAGAAGTGTATCCGGAAGCGTTTCACCGTCAGACCTGCCCTGCTTCGACGGAAGTATAACTACCTTCGCATATTATGAATTCTTCACAAAGAAAACAGGTTTCATTAAATATAATGAGAAGATTGACGTTACACTGGAAAATAATGACCAGGTATGTCTGTACTCTTTCGTGCCGTGTGAAAACAGCGTAGCAGCATTAGGCAGAGCCGACCTCTTTATGGGTGTTTGCGCAACAACAAAATGTGAAATCAAAAATAATACAGTATCACTTACTTTAGCTGAAGGCGGCACAATCTGCGTAGCCATAGGCGGAAATAAAAAAGCCGCTTGCGTAAAAGCAAACGGCAAAGTAATTGATTTTAAACAGGAGGACGTTAAATTAACGTTTGAATGTGCTCCTTGTGACACAGAGATTGAGATTATTCTACAATAATCTCAATTGGCTGCGTATAATAATTAGTAATAGTACCACCCGGCAAAAAGTCTTCGCATCTGAAAACAACAGTTGCGGAGCCTTTTTTTATGCCTGTAATACTCAATCCATCAAACTCTACGCAATTATCTCCGTCTATAATAATCATCTGAGCATCCCATGCATCAGTCTTCTTACCGGCATACGTAACTATACTGAGTTTTGGATCAACAAAGTCACCTTCCGTCACGGTATATGTAGTTTTGTCAGTAGTAAAGAATTTAGCAATCGTCTTCGTAAGATCTGCAGCATCTGTAGTAATACCGCTTAGTCCCATGAGATAGCTCTTGTTAAAGTTACCGTTACCATTAACAGTCCACGGCCACAGAGTAATACCGCGATACGCGCAGGCTCTTACAATAGTATTTGTCACAGGAGCATAATACGGATTGTACGTAGAATCATTCTCTGCAGTAATGCGGAAAATACTTTCCAAATCAATAGAGTTTTTCGATGTCAAGAATCCTACAGACAGTTCCGGAATAAGCCGTCTTATCTCTGCAAGCTGAGACACGTTAAAGGAAATGACGCAACACTGATCCATAATATCATATTGCTCGATAAGATCTCTTAAGATAGGAACAAGGCGCAAATCTCCGGTCTTAATCTCTAAGAAGAGATTTACGTCAGTGTCTTTGAAAGCGATGAAATAGTCCTCAAGCCTTGGTATAGGAAGTGGAGCCACGTTAGGATTTTCGACTACCATGTATTGAGATATTTCCTCGTACGTCATAGTATACACAGATCCTGTACCATTGGTTGTATCTTCAAGACGGTCATTATGCATAACAACAATAACATTATCTTTCGTAAGAAACAAATCATTTTCAACTATCTTAGCACCGTTTTGTGCAGCAAGTATAGAGCTTTCTACTGTATTTTCCTGGCTCTTTGAAGGGAACCCTCGGTGTCCTACAGTATGTGAAGGACGTACTATAGAATTTTCAAGGAATAAATTATCATCACAGATGCATTTCTCGGTAAGCTTCCTGTCTTTTGTCATAATACCTGTAGCTCCGGAAATAATCATACGGTAATTTTCCACCTTAGTATTCTCCTCTGCCTTTACCCATACAGTAGTAACTAAAGCGGTCAGGAAATCAACGGCTTCTGACGTACACAGATAAGAAGGCAGCAAACAGATTCTGGATAAACTCTTATTAGTAGCACTTCGTATATCACCAAGATCATCGAACGTAAGATCTTTTTTATCTGAAAAGTCCAGGATTCCTCTGGCATATACATACCCTTTCCTAACCTTAGAAATAAGTTCACCTTTATCAGATATTACCATAACGTCGCTGATTCTAAGCGCCTCAAGGCCAGATATCAAAGCATCAGCACACTTATCATCATTAACACGGAAAGCCGGTATAACAGTACCTCCAAGCGCTTGTATCGCCTTTGGCATAGTATTAATGACAGCACCTTTATCATCTACAACGTTGCCGTCAGCATTAATTGTCATCACAGCAACAGCAGGAGAATCCTTAAGAATATTCTTTAAATCATTCTTATTCTGAACCTCGTATAACATTGCCGGAGGTAAAACAATATTAGAATCAACGTTTCTTACCAGATAAGATCCTTGTATGAAATCCGCCGGTTTATCAAACTCAACTAAAACCTTAAACTCATCTACGTATGCATCCATGCCGCAAACCTTAAGGCCTACGTTACCTTTGGCATATTGATTGCACTCTTCAGTCTGAGCCACTTTGTTTCCGTCTACGTACAATTCCTGCAAAAAGCCGTTAACGTTAAGTTCAATTCGATATTTCTTATCCTCTGTAATATCCTGTGTATGTTTAGCGGTGAAAAGTGTCTGCGGCGCTCTACTTGAATTATTGTAAGTTAATATAATCGAATCATCGCTTGCAGCATTATTATTAATTTCAACTTTATAATTGACTGCAGCAACCTCATCATATCTTGTAATAATGGACAAATTGCCGCCTTGTTCCGAAATATTGGGGAAAGATACGTCCATTACTATCTTATAATCGCCAAATTCGCTAACATATGACGGAGCAAATACCTTAAGCGAACTTCCGGCATTCCCCGCACCATTTAACGTAAGACAGCCGTCTTCCGCAGTAACGTTCCCATTCTTCTGCTCTGTTATATTCAGCGAAGACAAATCTTCACTGTCAAAGCTGTTACTATAAACGGCATATTCGTCACTTCCCTTATCCTTTACCAATAAGTACACGTTCTTGGTATACCCATTGTATTCTGCAACAAGCTTATATACACCTGACTTAGTCGCCCGGACCTTGTTGTCCTTAACCTCAATCTCTTCAGATGACCAGTTAATCTTGTTATTATCAGCACTTACACCCATAGAAAATTCAACCTTGTACTCTCTGAGGCTGACTTCCTCCCCCTGTGTAGCGGCTATTGCAGGTGTCGAGTAATAGACCGTATCTTTTGCCTTTACATTACTGCAGGAAGTAATAGGAAGTAACATAAGTACTGCCATTACTATTGCTATAAAAAACGTTATAAATCGTTTCAATTCTTTCGTCTCCTTTAAAAAAACGCATTGCAGCGTATAAATACAACTTGCAATGCGTCTCTCTTGTCTCAATTATAAGTAAAAACTATTATTGATTTGTAACAACACCGGCATTCTCAGATGCATTATGAGCAATCTCTTCAGCTGTTAAAGCTCTTGAATAGAATCTGATTGACTCATAAACAGCATTGGAGCAACGCTCCGGAGCTCTGTGTCCGAGACAAAGGCTGATAATTTCAAAGTCACTCTTAATAGCGGCTCTTGATACTTCAACGCCATCCTGATACATAATTGCTAATTTCTCTGTCATGCTAACTGTTACAGAGAAAGTATGTCCTGCCATAGCGTCAGGTTCAATTCTAACTTTTGCTCTTGGCTGGTTACCGCCGAGCTTCAACGTAAGTTCGCTCTGTGATACGTTGTAGTAGAATGAGAGCTGGTCATTGTTATTTACGTAATCCATGACAAAAGCAATCCAATTCTTACCTGTAAGTTCAACAAGATCACCGAAGGAAAGTTCAATTGTGAATTCACCTGCATTAATAGTCTCAACTAAAACATCAGGTAAATTGATTAACTGGGATTCCATATATAATCCATCCTCATCGAAGTAAAGCTGTTCACTAAGCGGTAATTCTTCAAGATCATTCTCATTTGAAGAAAGGTCTTCCCATACATTCCAATCCTCTATAAGACCCTCATCACGTGTATTGCATGTACCCTGATATAAAGCAAGAAGACCGTCTGTTACGTACTTAATCTCATAAGAGAACGGTGCAGCAGAAGGACCTGTAGTAGGCTCTGTGGTAGCATCCTGTGAAGGAGCGACAGTCGGCTCTTGAGTTGGAGCTGTAGTCGGAGCTGTAGTCGGAGCTGTAGTAGGTGCTGTAGTAGGATCAACTGTATTGTCACCGCCGCAGCCTGCCAGCATGCAAACTGCAAGTAATAATGTAATAATGAGCATAGTTATTCTGTTAGTTTTCATCTGATTTTCATCCTCTCTTTCTCTGCTCGAAAATTATTTATAATGTATCATAGAACTTAATACCTTGTCAACTATTTTTAGTATAGAAAACTTCAATACATCAAATCAATAATAGTATTAATTGATCCGGAATCCGTTACCAATTCAACATGAGTAAGTCTTAGCTCTATAAGATTGCTTGTAAAAAGATTACCTGCACAAGCACTATTCTTGGTAACCGTACCATCTCCGTCTACCATTACCTTCTCATAATTACTGCCGGAAACGTTAAACTGTACTGAATCAGAACCGATACCTATAACGTTGTAATGATCTACTTTGGAAAAAGCCTTAGCATACCCTGCGCAAAGTGCTTTAGACGTAGCAAATCCCATAGAAGCAGCTGTGCTGAGCGGCTGCTCGAATAAAGCTTGTGACTCACCGGGCACTAAGCCATAAATAGATGGCAGTGTAATCGAAACGTCATAAATCGCATTAACAGCCACCTCAATAATCTTATCTTTTGATGAAGAATCAGACCTGGGTTGCTGACCGTAGCCAAGTATCGGCAATACGTGGCTTCTTACTATACGGTCAAAATCTTTCTCATACAGCAACTCCGTCGCCATATCAGAACCTAAGAAAGGACTTCCTAAAGTAATAACAGTAGATGCCTTGACAGTCTTAGTTTGAGATAAATACGAACTTGTAACAAGACCACCCATACTGTGGGCTATGATATTCACCTTATCAGAGCCGGTCTTCTGGCAAACACTGTCAATATATGAATCTAAAGCATGACCGATATATTGTATATCCATACGCCAGTCGTAACCGAAGAAGAACACTTTATCGCTGCCTACAACATCAGAAAGTGCCTTAGCCAAATCATAATACGTATCATCTACGCCAATCTTGTACGTTCTATCCTCAAGAATAGAGCCAACGGGAGAATATCTTCTCGGTAATACACGGTTAGCAGATACGCCATCCGGTGTAAACTTAAGCATATTCAAATTGCCAAATATCTCAGTTATCAACGGAAACAGCTGACTTTTATCAACAGAAGACGGATCCATATCCATATCGAAAAACGGCCAAATTACTCTATCCTCGCAAACAAGCTCTGTTGCCAAGATCCCCGGTACTATTACAACAGGATATTCAGGCTTTGACGGTGCATCAGTAGACCCCGAAGTAGGCTTTGAAGTCGGCTTCGCGGTAGGTTTTGCAGTGCCTGACGTAGGCTTCGAGGTGGGTTTAGACGTAGGCTTTGAAGTGGAATGCGTACCACCTGATGCATTACCGGATCCGGTAGGATTAGACACATTACCTGACGATGGCATGGTGCTCTCCGGAGTATTACCTGCATCATCAAACGTTGCAGAAGGAGTAGCCGTGGCTACAGGACTGCTGGCACTCGGCGTCTCTACGTCGTTAGGTGTCGCCAGAGGCGACTCTAATTCCAAATCGCAACCTAATAAAAACAGTAAGGCCACCGCCATAATTAAAACTAAAAATTTTTTCATATTATCCCCCTTGAACAAATAAGAAAAAATATTCAGGACGTAATCCCAGAATGTTATACACTATAAATTATATCCCATATATTATAAAAATTCAACAAAATGAGACCGACAGAACCGTGTCAAGTTTTTCCATGGATTATTTTACCACAGAGGAACTGACTAAATAAAAAGTCGAAGGCTATTTGGCTCCGGTTTCTCATCATGTTAAACATTATTAAATTACTTGTTAACCTTTGGAATAACAGTCATTCTTAGATACGTATTACCGTAAGGCTGCATTGTCACGTCACGGTAGCTAACAGGAGTCCTATCTCTTGGCTCTGCCAAACAAATACCGCCTCTGTCTTCGATCGTTCCCCAATCAATCTTGGCCATCTTCGTTGTGATTGTAATGGCTGGATTCTTACGTGAGAAAGGCATGTCTGCCACGTCATGTTCATGAACAACGAATTCATCTGAGGCAAAAGCATACTCCCACTCCCCTATAGGATAGAACTCCATATCAGGATACGGTTCAACGTGTGGGATAGCCTTAGTCCTCTGTGTACGTACCTCTTTATATTCAATGGGTACGCTGAAGCAAAGGTTACCGCGTTGCAGATAATACATATCGTTGTCCCACGGCTTAATCTTAATATCAAAGTCAAGCTCAACAACTATTTTCTCAGTGCCGTTCCACTCCTGGTCAATGACGTATATATTGTCCTTAACGTTAATAATATTGCCGTCAACGCAAACAGATGAAACACCATCAGGAATACGTATCGCAAATTCAAATCGAACCGGGCTGTCTGTTGTAACGGTATATTCCAAGCGTCCTTTAAAAGGATAATCAGTATCAAGTTTGATCTTCACAGCGCTGCCGTTAAATACAGTAGATACGGATGACGGAACAGGAACTGCTGAGATAATACGCTTATCATTGTAATAAAAAGTGCTAAGTGCAAACATTGGCCAAGCCTGACTGAAATTCGCCGTACAGCAACCAAAATTAGGTTCAAAACCAAACATACTGCCCTCGGGTGAACACGCCGTATGTATTACAGGCAGTTGCTGATAAGGACAAGAAAGCTGATTTACTAATTGCAGATATTGGTGCGTCCACATATCTTCTGAATTAGTAGCCGGGAAGCTGTTGAAAGCAAACAATTCCAGTTTGTCCAGCCAAGCGGGATTCCCGCTAATTTCAAAGAGTTTCTCAAAGGAATACATTCCCTCAGCCAGACCGCAAAGCTCGGTTCCCTGAATAGGACTGCGTCCTGCTAAACACTCATCGCCTGTTATGTATCCAAGTGCTGAGCCGTGATATTTAAATAAAGTATTATATATGCGCCAAGCGTAGTCCTGCGGATCTTCTCCTGTAACCCGTGAAAATAAGGCATACGCTCTCAATGCCATATGCATATTTACAATATGCGTCTGGAACTTCCACTCATGAACACATTCTGTATAGCAGAAATTATCAATCCAATCTCTATAGTTGAAGCCATAAGACGCGATAGTTACACAAAGTTCCTTGAGCCATGACTCCTGAACGCGGTCATATAACCAATAAATAGGTATCAGGCACTCATACCATCTGCTGTTGGCCCAACCAAACAGAGACCTTCCGCGAAGGTGTATCTTAAAGCAAGATAAAGCCTTATACAGCACGTCCTGAATACGCTCATCTCCTGTACATTCATAATATACAACAAGAACCTTGCACATCAAGAAACCTGCCCACAGGTCATACTGTGACCTTCTCTCATCTTCACACGGACAAATCCAACCGTCTTCCCGTTGGTTATTTATAATAATATCAACGTATTTGTCTGCACGGGCCTTAAGCTCCGCATCATCAAGTATATATGCAAGCGGAATAAATCCATCAAGCCAATACGGCATACGTTCCCAACCATCAGCTTCTCCGCCTACCCACTTGGAAGCTCCGATATCAGGCCATACCTTATCAAGACAACCACTCAGTCCGTCTGCCTGCAACCTGAGCTGACGTAATAACCAACCGCGAGGCTTAATCTCTTTCGTTGTAAAATGTTTATAAGCTGAATTATCTTTCATATCAAAACATTCCCTCACTTCTAATTATAATGTTCGTAGATTATATATATTTTTTTTATTTTTTACAAGTACAAACAAGGTCGCAACAGTACGGTGCAACCTTGTTTTTTGTTGTTATTTGTGTGAGTTTACAGTGTGTTAATTGTAATCGTCTTATTAATCTCACGTATCAATTCACACGCGTCAATTTGAAGCGCATAGCAAATACGGAATACCGTCTCTAAAGTAGGAAGTCTTGCGCCTCGCTCTATAGCACTTAAATGAGTTCTGCCAATACCTGCCAAGCCACTTAAAGTCTCCTGCGTTAATCCGGCCTTCTGCCTTTCGTACCTTATCAATGTGCCTACAACTTTTGAATCTAACCAATTGTTACCCATAATAGTCTCCTGTAAATATAATTTATATACCCCTATATTATTTACAGTATTTGAGACAAATCTTTGAACACAATCGTGTTATTTAGTTCAAAATCAGAACATTTTTTTAATTTTTTCTTTTTTAGGGTTTTTCCCTTTTCTGAGAACAAATCACCTAATCCGGCTCAGACTTATTACCGATAGAATCAGTATTGGTACATAGGCTTCGCTGTAATCGGTTCGTTGAGTATCACATGCTTGTGATCACTGAAACCGTCAATCTCATCTTTTTCACACCATACAATCACTTCCGCGTATAGGCATAGATAATCATCCGAATTCTCGCTCAGGATAATAATATGCTCCTCGTCATGTACCAGGATTTTATCAATGTATTTCTTATCAGCGGCCCTAAGCAGACTCATATCAATCTCAGGCAAGTATTTAACGTACTCTTCTTGAACTGTTATCTTTTTATTCGAAACAGGTAAAGTGAGCACATACTCTCCGTCGACAAGTGCATAATCTGCAGTACATCCGAATGCAGAAATAATACATATAATAGTAAGCAATAAAGATACAACTTTCCTCATAAATATCATCCTCTATACTATTTTTTCTTTAAAGCTATTATACACTATACGAAGGAGAAGCGCAAGGGAAACTGTAAATGACGCGGGAGGGGTTGGAACGCGTGAGGGGGGCTTTGCACTTTAGAAGATAAAACCGTCTACTTAGGAAGTGTGCGAATTAAACTATAGATACGTCCGTACTAAAGAAGGGCAAGAAAAACTCTTGCCCTCTTCTTACTTTGTAAAAAAATGGATTCAAACAACTCTACAACAACCATTAAAACTACAACCTATGTTTCTAACCTTCATAACAAACACCTCAGAAACATCTGTTCACATTATATGCATCAACTGCAAACCAGAACTCAATACAAATAATCAACAATCAAGTCAATCGCACCGGCATCAGTAGCCAGCTCAACGTGGCCGAGCTCAAGCTCTGTAGTATTATTGGTGAAAATGCCTCCGGCACAAGCACTGTCCTTAGAAACAGTACCATCACCATTAACCATAACCTTCTCATAAGAAGAGCCCGAATATTCAAACTTAATAACGTCAGAACCAACGCCAATAATATTATAATGCTCAACCTTAGCAAAAGATTTCGCATAAGCAGCCGCAATAGTCCTTGTAGACTCAAAGCCGGTCCTTGCTGCCACAGAATTATTATCGGTGAAAAGACCCTGAGACTCTTCAGGAACCATTGAGAAAATAGAAGGTAAAGTAACAGCAACATCATACATAGCATTAGTAGCTGCGTTGATCATCATATCCTGCATAGAAGAACCATCAGAACGAGTCTGCTTGCCATAGCCAAGAATCGGCAGAACGTGAGTGCGAACAATAGAAGAAAACTCCTTCTCGTAGAGCAACTCAGTTGCCATATCAGAACCCTCAAAAGGAGAGCCGAGCGTAACAACAGTAGATACCTTCACATTTGATGCCTGCATCAGATAAGAAGCAGTAACGTTGCCACCCATACTGTGCGCAACAATATTGACACGGTCAGAGCCGGTCCTCTCACAAACAAGATCAACATATGACTCAAGAGCCTTGCCGGTAAGAGTCAGATCCATACGCCAGTCGTAACCAAAGAAAAATACGTTATCTGCGCCAACAACCTCGGCAAGAGCAACACAAAGATCATAATAGGTATTGTCAACACCAATATTATACGTTTTATTCTCAAGAGCCGAAGCCACAGGGCTAAGCCTGATCGGCAACACACGATTCTCAGAAAGACCCTGCTCAGTAAACTTAAGCTTACTCAAAGTACCGAAAACCTGCGTAACAAGAGGAAAAACATCCTCTTTATCAATGGTAGTCGGGTCCATATTCAAATCAAAGAAAGGCCATACAACCTCGTTTTCGAGAGTAAGCTCACTGGCAAGCAAGCCCGGAACAACGATAACAGGATAAGTCGGCTTCGGCGTCGAATTATCAGGCGTTACAACAGGCTTCTGAGTCGGTTTTGCAGTCGAATCAGAAGAAGGCTTCTGAGTCGGCTTTGCAGTCGAACCCGAAGAAGGCTTCTGAGTCGGCTTCGCAGTCGAGCCCGAAGAGCCGGAAGAAGAGCCGGAAGACGGCTTTGTCGTAACGGCAGACGCCCCTGTATCAACAGGCGTTTCAACAGGAGTCTGTCCCGGAGCCAGCGTCGGAGTCGTCTCAGGCACCTCAGTCGGAGTCTCCCCCGGTGCCAACGTCGGCTCTGCAGGCGTAACAGCCGGATCATCTATACTAAGCTTACAGCCTATTAAAAATACTACTGAAAATGCTAAAAATAAAACAAAAAATTTTCTCATATAAACCTCCTACTGATCACACACAAGAAAACATAGTACATTTCATTATAACCCATATAACCCGAATAATCAACAAACACAAAACTGTAAAAAACAGGTAAAAAAAAACGCGTCGCCACAGGCGCCGCGCCAATAATATGTATCGAAAACTTATATAGAAGTAATCACAAAACTCTTTTCGATCTCCTTTACCATCTCACTGGCATCAAGCTTAAGAGCATAACAGATGCGAAACAACGTTTCTAAAGTCGGTAACCTCAGGCCACGCTCAATCGCACTAAGATGAGTCCTGCCTATACCTGCCAAACCACTCAAAGTTTCCTGTGTCAGACCCGCCTTGTGCCTTGCTTCTGATATCAAATCCCCTACGGCACGTGGGTCAAGCCAATTGTCGTTCATAAAAAACTCTCCCGTAAATAATGTATTATCTACTAATTATTTACAGCATTTTGTGTCATTTTACGAATACAATCGTGTTCATTGTTCTGCATGTGAACAAAATTTTTTTATCTCCCGCCCACAAAACAATCTCCCGCGGTGAAAAATATCGGTGAAAACAAAAAAATCCACCCGGATTTGTGTCCACCCCACCCCCCTCCCGGGACACAAATCCGACAATCCACGCCCCCTTACTTTTTCTTCTCCATTACCCTTTTTCTTATGTCGTAATTCAACGTCCCTGATTTCCCATCACTTGCGTGGATTGTGTATTCGGGGTTTAGAGGTTACATTCCCTCATACGAATATGAGGATACTACCGACCTTCAGTTCGCACCGAATAAAAACGCTATCTTTAAGATTGCTTTGAAAAATGCACCAGCTGCCGTTATT